>JACAEW010000319.1 GCA_013388675.1 Syntrophaceae bacterium
AGACCCGGGAAGCTCAAAATCTTCCTCAAGCACCCACTCGATTGGGAGAAGACCCAAAATTTTCTTCTTTTTAGTGGACCTGAATGAACAGGGGAAAACCCTTGTTTTGGGGGGGAGCCAGGACATGAGGAAGAAAGAAAAGGCTTTCCCCTCTCGGTTTCGCTCCTGGGCCGCTCCGGGAATTTTGGAATTTTAAATTCTTTCAATTCCCCAAAGCTTAAAAATGATGTATATTACCATCCAGATTCACCGCTGAATAATCTCGCAGGCCCCAATCATTCAGGCAAAAGGAGGGCATATGCCAAGTAGGTTTGGAAGCCCAAAGCTTTTCTTTTTAATCCAGCTTATGATCCTGGGCGGTTTTTCGATTACAAGCGCGGAATCCGAATTCAAGGATACCCCCTATTTTTCCGGGATGCCGAACTACAGAATCACAGATGCCTCAGACCTGGAGTTCTCTGATTATCGCTTTTATAACGGTGAGGATTGCACGACCGTAGAGGGGAAAAAGCACTTTCGGACCTATGCCCTGAAAGAAGGCGCGAAACAGGCCAGTGAGCTTCAGATTTCCCGCAACTATTCCAACTCCATCAAGGGCATGGGGGGAACGATAATTTTTGACGGGGAATGTTCCGGTGCCAACTGCGCGGAAAACTGCGGCGGTCGGATGTTGATCGGGAAGGTCATCAAGGGAGGCAGCGAGCTTTGGGTAGAGGTCGCACCTTTTAATGACGGCAATGACTATTACCTTACCGTAATCGTGAAACAGGCGATGAAGCAGGATGTCACGGCAAGCAACATGCTCGAGGCGCTGAACCGCGATGGCCATATTGCTCTCTACCTAAACTTCGATACCGGAAAAGCGACGATGGGGCCCGAAGCCCAAACGATTATCGCCCAGATCGCCGAGATGCTAAAGGCAAACCCTGGACTTAAGGTAAGCGTCGAAGGCCACACGGACAACGTGGGAACCCCTGCCTCGAACAAGACTCTATCGAACGAGCGGGCAAAGACGGTTGTGGCCGCAATCATCGCCCAAGGGATCGATGCAAATCGGCTGAGTGCGGTGGGGCATGGCCAGGACAAGCCGATCGCAGATAATAAAACCGAAGAAGGCAGGGCCAGGAATCGTCGGGTCGAACTGGTCAAAAAATAGGGGAAGCCAGGTTACAGGGCAGTTAGCATAGCTGAGGATTCCTTTAATCACCCGAGCGATTGCATGATTGGAGGAACAAGGGGAGACATGAGTAACGTAAACACTTCCCCAATTTCCAACGTCTCCGTTGAATCGGCTGAAAAAGAACTGCTCGAAATCCTCGGCACCCCCCATTCGATCCCGACTTTTACGGGCCGGGATCCGACTTTTGACCCGGCCCGGGCCTACGAGGTGGCCATGCGCGTGCATAAGGCGCGGATGGCCCGGGGCGAGAGGCCTGTCGGGCGCAAAATCGGCTTCACCAACCGCGACCTCTGGGATGAGTACGGGGTGCGGGAACCCATCTGGGGCTTTGTCTATGACACGACCCTCTTTTGGGCGAAAGAGGGACGGGCGGACGCCGGAATCGATGGCCTTGCCGAACCCCGCATCGAACCCGAGATCGTGCTGCATTTCAACAAAACACCCTCCGCAAATTGTAAGGAAGCAGAAATCCTCGGCTGCATCGACTGGATCGCCCACGGGTTTGAAATCGTGCAAAGCCCATTTCCCGGATGGAAATTCAGGGTCCCCGACACCGTGGCCGCCAACGGGCTCCATGGTATTTTGATTGTCGGCGACCCCGTCCCCGTAGCCTCGATTCCCGATTGTGAAAAGCGTTTGCGGGAATTTCAGATCACGCTGAAAAGGCAAGATGCGGTCATGGCCCAAGGCACCGGGTCAAACGTACTCGGGTCTCCATTATCGGCCCTGGCGCATCTCAACAGGACGCTCAAGACCCTGCCAGAGTTTCCTTTCGTTTCCTCCGGTGAGCTGGTGACAACCGGCACGCTCACCAGGGCTCTACCCATCCAGGAAGGTGAGACCTGGAGCACGGCGCTTGAAGGCATTAATATGCCGGGGCTGAAGGTTGCCTTCTGAACAAGCCATCGATAGAATCGGGGAAAGGAAGGGGCGCCCTCCTGGAATCCCAAGGAGCACCCTCCTCAGGGGAGGGTTTCTCCTCTTCTGCCCGGTGATTTTTCGGGTCTCCTTTTCGGGCAAATAGAATTTCCAGGGTCTGAAGATCAGGATGGAATCAGCGCACAATGGATCATTCCATGATATTTACAGAAGCGGGGTTTGCTCTTTGCTGAAATACTTGGTGACAAAGAGCAGGGGGATGACCGTGGAAACGATCATGATGGAGGCGAAGGCCGCGGCTTTGCCCAAGTCGTCGCTGATGATGCCCTGGTACATTTCCACGGTCATGGTGGACCAGCCGGGGGTTTGGAGGACGATGGTCGAACTCAATTCGGAGATGATCGTGACCCAGGAGAGGATGGCCCCGGAGACGATTCCGGCCATCATCAGGCGGAAAGTCACCTTGTAGAACGTCTTCATGGGGGAGACGCCCAGGGAAATGCTCGCTTCATCCAGGGAGGGGTCGAGCTGGTAAAGAATCGAGGCGCTGGACCGGGCGATGAAGGGCATCTTACGGATGACATAGGAGAGGGCCAGGATCATCCAGGTTCCGGTCAGAGCCAGCCAGCCCTTGTTGAAAAAGGTGATCAGGGCGATGCCCAGGATGGTTCCGGCGATGACAAAGGGGAGCATGATGACGATGTCCAGCATGTTGCTGTAGACCGATTTGCGCCGGGTGAGAATGTAACCCGTGGGCACGCCGATGAGAACCGACGCGAGGGTGGCCACCGAAGCCAGAAAATAGGTGTTGAAAATGGGGCGGGCCGACCGTTCGAAGGCGTAGATGTAGCTCTGGAGGCTGAATTTCGGGATGAAGATGGGCCCGCGCATTTCCATAAACGAAAGGATGAGGGCCACGAAAAAAGGGATCAGGGTAAAGAGCAGGAACCCGTAAATCACTACGCTGGCGGCGATTCTTTTCCCCGGCGAAAGCTGCTTGACAACGGGTTTCCCCCGGGCCGCTTGAATGAAGTTCCGCTTGGAGAGATAGTATCGCTGGGCCATCAGCGAAGCCATCGTGATGAAGATCAGGACCACCGAGAGGGTGTAGGCCATGCCCGGGTGTTTGCCCACTTCGCTGGTGAACTCCACGTAGGCCTTGACCACCAGATTCGGGGTCTGCTGGGCGATGATCATGGGGACGCCAAAGTTTTCGATGGCCGACATGAAGGTCAGGAGGGCCCCGGAGAGGATCGAGGGGAGGACCAGGGGAAAGGAGATTTTCATAAACGTCCGAAATGGGCTGGCTCCCAGGCTGCGGCTGGCTTCCTCCACGGATTCGTCGATGGAGCTGAAGGCCGAAAGGGTCATCAGGAAGACATAGGAGTATAGCTGGGAGACAAAGACCAGGGTCATCCCGGGGTACCCGTAGATGGAGCCGGTCTGGATTCCCAGGGTCTCCAGGTACCGGGTGATCAAACCTCCCCTTCCCAGCAAAATGATCCAGGCAAAGGCGGCGATGAACGTGGGCAGCATGAGGGGAAGGGTGGAGAGGGTGATGATCAGGGGTTTCCCGATGACGTTCCACCGGGCCACCATGAACCCCAGGGGAACCCCGATGAGGATCGCCCCCAGGGCCGAAATCAACCCGATGAGCACGGAATGGTAGAAACTCCTCCAGTAGGAGGGGTATTTGGCGAAGTTCTGGTAATTCTGCAAGGAGAAGGGGCCCCCCTCTTCGGCCTGAAAGCTTCCGGTGAAGAGATTGATCACCGGAACGATCATGAAGAAGAAAAAGACGATAAAGATGAGGATGGTGGTCAAACTCCAGAAGGACGATTTCATGGGCGGCGCTCCCGACTCCTTTTCCCTTTTCTTGCTGCTCCCCCCCCTGCTTTTTCCCGGTCAGTAAACCAGAACCCGTTTGGGATCGTAGAAGAGCTCCACCTCCTCCCCTTCCCCGCGGAGATGATCCGGGAGGACATCGAAGGAAATCATCTTGGCCTTCAGGTCTCTTCCCAGCTCCAGCTCGTACTTGGTCATGGCCCCCAGGTATTCTACCTTGCAGACCCTGGCCGGAAGCCGGAAGAAGGTCTCTCTTTCTTCCCCGGTAAGCTGGTCGGCCAGCTTGAACGCCTCCGGCCGGATTGAAAAGAAAATTTTCCCCTCCCGGGGGCCGGCGGCCACGGCCAATCGAACGTCGCCGACCCGGACCCTTTCCGGGGCGGCATCGCTTTCCCCCTCGAAAAAATTCGTGGTCCCGATGAACCCGGCGACAAACCGGTTCACCGGCGTGGTGTAGACCTCCCATGGACGTCCCACTTGTTCCACCACCCCCTCTTTCATCACGGCGATCCGGTCCGATATGGACAGGGCCTCCTCCTGGTCATGGGTCACGTATATGGTGGTGATTTTCATCTGCCGCTGGAGCTCCCGGATTTCGCTCCTCATTTCCACCCGAAGCTTTGCGTCCAGGTTGCTGAGCGGCTCGTCCATCAGGAGGACCTGCGGTTCAATGACCAGCGCCCGGGCAATGGCCACCCGCTGGAGCTGTCCCCCCGAAAGCTGGTTGGGCAGGCGCTTTTCCATCCCCCCCAGCCGGACCATCTGCAGGGCCCTTGTCACCCGCGCCCTCATCTCCGCGGCAGGGGTTTTTCGGGCTTTCAGGCCGTAGGCCACGTTGTCTGCGACCGTGAGATGGGGAAAGACGGCGTAATTCTGGAAGACCATGCCAATCCCCCGCCTGTGGGCCGAGAGCCGGTCCACCCGCCGTTCTTCGAAGTAGATCTCCCCGGACTCCGGCTGGTTGAATCCGGCGATACTGCGCAGAAGCGTGGTTTTCCCGCACCCGCTCGGCCCCAGGAGGGTGAAGAATTCGCCCGTCTGGATATCCAGGCTAACGTCCTTCACCGCCTCCAGCTGTCCGAACCTCTTGGTGACCCCTACGATTCGGATGCCCACGTTCCTCCCTCTTACAAAAAAATAGGGCCTTCCTTCTTCGCTCCGGAAAGGCCCCATTCTCTTCGCAAATTTATTTGATCCTCAGCAAAATGTCCTTGATCCGGGTCAGGATCTTTTCCCGGTCGGCGAGGTAATCGGTGTCCACAAAGCCGGGCATGGTTTTGATCTGGGAGAGGGGCGGCATGGGGACGATCTGGGAAAAATCCAGGTCTTTTCGCGCCGGCCGCCGGAACATCTCCTTGATGACTTTTTCCCGAAAGCTCTTATCGTTGCAGAAGTCCACGAATTGCTCCGCCGACTTGGGGTTCTTGCCCCCCTTGATGATCCCGGCCCCCTCGGCCTGGGCGGCGGTCCCGTCTTCCGGATAGACCATGCCCACATTAGCACCGGAGGCCACATACCGGGCAGCCATGTATTCCAGGGCCACGCCCACGGCGAATTCACCCTTTTCCACGTTGGAAGGCACCATAGCCGACTGTTCCACCACCTGCACGTTCGCCAGGAAGGCCTCCATTTTCTTCCAGGCCGCCTCGTTGTTTCCGAAAGCGTGAAGCATCATCGTGAATACGGTGAAGGAGAAGGACGAATTGGCCGGGTTGCTGTAAGCCACCTTGTTCTTCCATTTGGGGTCCAGCAGGTCGCTCCACTTGCGCGGCGCCTCCCCCTCTTTTACCAGCTTCTTGTTGTACATGAGAATCGGAACCTGCAAGTTCGTCCCGGTCCAGCGGTGTTCGGGGTCCCGGAATAGCGGGTCGATGAGGTCCGAAAACTTGGACTTGTAAGGGGCCAGCAGGTCGGCGTTGGCCATGAGCGCTACCTTGCTGACTCCCCAAATGACATCCCCCTGGGGATTGTCCTTTTCCGCCCTCATCCGCTTCATGGCCACCCCGGAGGGAACCCGCACGATATTGGCCTTTATGCCGGCGGCCTTCTGAAATTCCGCCGCAGCCAGGTCGTTGAGGGCCTGCATGTTTCCCGAATACACGGTCACTTCCTGGGCCCCCGGATATCCGGAAGGGATGGCCGTCAGGGCCGTCAGGGCCAGCATTACCGTCCCGAAGAGCATCATTTTTTTCATCGGATAACTCCTCTCTAAAATGGAATAGGCTGAATCCTACCTTTTTCCCCGCTCCATGTCAATGCGAATGAAAAGGAAAGAAATACCCCTGCCCGCGCCCCCGGGCAGTGTCGTACACCCTTCGGGCCACGGCCACGTCCAGGGTCCCCACCCCGGTCAAGCAGGCCAATATCCTTTCCTCGCTGTTTCCCCTTGCGGGTTTCTTGCCGCTCACGATCTCCCCCAGCTCGGCGTCAATCATCTCGTCGGTGAACTGCCCCTTTTCATAGCCCTTCCAGAGTTCTCCCCGGTAGCGGGCCTGGGTCCGGTCGTCCACCACCACCTTATCGGCCTTTTGCACCAAAGCGGGTTCCAGTTCGGGGTACGATCCCACGCTGGCAACGAAGCACCCCGGGCTTACCCATTCGTTCCTTACGAATTCTCCCTCGGCGGTCGTGACGGTGACGATGATATCGGCTCCCGTCACGGCCTCCTTCCCATCGGAGCAGAGCCGAGGGGGAAAACCCAGCAGCGGAGACATCTCTTCCCGATAGGTTTTGGCCGCCCGGGAATCGGGATCTTGAACGCGGACTTCCTTCAGGGTAAAGACCCGGCTGAGCGCTCTGGTGGTGGACCTTGCCTGGGTCCCGGCTCCAATCACCGCCAAAACTTCGGAATCGGGGTTCGCCAGGTATTTGGCCGCCACAGCGGTCATTGCTCCGGTCCGGGAAGCAGTCAGATGAGTTCCGTCAAAAATCGCCAGGGGATAGCCGTTTTCCGGATCGGTCAAGATCATGAGCGCCAGGATGTGGGGCAACCCGAACTTCTCCGGATTGGCTTTGTAGCCGGTGACGATCTTCACCCCCACGGCCTTTGCCGAAGGGATGCTTGCCGGGCCGGCAAACAGGAAGTCCTTTTGCCCCTCCCCGGGAAGGTACATGAATAACTTCGGGGGAAGAATCGTGCGCCCCAGACCGGTCTCGCGGAAGGTTTCCTCGACGACCCGAAAGACCTCATCCGGGTCGAGACAACTCAGGACTTCGGAAGCAGTGAGGATCAGAGTTTTTCGTTCCATTTCGCCCTCAAAAATCAGACGCCGGCCCTCAGACTTCAGACATCGGACTCAACGGATAAAAGCCAAATTCAGGAACAAAAAAGTCCAAAGTCTGGAGTCTGAAGTCCGGGTCTTTCCGTTTTTTACCTCAAGACCTTTTCTTCGATCATCGTGTCCAGGTTCCTTCCAAAAGCCTGGATGGTTTTTTCCAGGTCGGCTTCCGAATGAACGGCGGACACGAAGAGGTCAAATCCTCTGGCGGCGGTCTTCACTCCGTGGAGGGCAAAGTTCCGGTAGAGGGCTTCGCCCACATCCGATGGCCGATCCTTTAGGGCATTCACGCAGACCACCCGGTCGCATTCTCCCTGGAGGTCGCATTTTCCCAAGTACACATGGACCACCGAGAAATTGCTGTCGTACACACAACCGGGGATCTCTCGTTCGTCCAGTTTTCTCTGCATTCCGTCCCTCAGCTTCCGGGCGTTGCGGTTGGCTTCCTGGGTCGGCTGCCCGGTGGCGATCAGCTTGAGGTAAGCAACCCCCGTTGCCGCACAGAGGGGGTTGGCATTGAAGGTGCCGAAATGAGAAACCCGCTTATAGCGGTTCCATTCTTCATCCTTGAAGAGAAACATTTCCATGACGTTCTTTTTCCCCACGATGGCGCCGGCCCCGGGCATGACCCCGGTGATTCCCTTTCCCAGGGTGGTCAAGTCCGGAGTCACCCCCACTGCGGCCTGAACCCCGCCCGGAGAGTACCGGAACCCGGTCACGATTTCATCGAACAAAAGCAGGGTCCCATATTTCTGCGTTAAATCCCGCATCGTTCGATAAAAACCGGGCTTGATGCCCACAACCCCCGAGCTGGCCCCCGCGGCTTCCACCATCACCACTGCCACCTCCCGGCTCCGCAGCGCCTGGTCCAGGGCCTCCTCCTCATTCATCGGGAGCACGATCGTATCTTCCACCGCCGACGGAAGAACTCCGCCTGACACCGATACCTGGAAAGGTTTTTTGTAGCCCACCGTGACCGCATCGTAAGCCCCGGCAAAATGAAACTGGAACCGGACGATCTTTTTCCTTCCCGTGTAGGCCCGGGCAACGCGGACCCCCAGCATGATCGCCTCCGTGCCGGAATTGGTGAACTCGATCAACTCGGCCGAGGGAACGAGCTTCTGGATGATCCCTGCCCAATCCAGCATCAGGTCGCAGTTGGTCCCGAATTGAACCCCCTTTTCCAGCTGCTCCTGGGCCGCCCGCACCACGGCCGGGTGAGCGTGGCCGAGCACTTTCCCCCCGTGCCCCCCAAAGTAATCGACAAACTCGTTCCCGTCCACGTCCCAAATATGGGAACCTTTGGCTTGGTTCATGAAAAGGGGAAAGGGCGATGCCTGCCAGGCATCATGGGCCACCCCGCGGGGAACCAACCCCTCCGCCCTGGCAAACCTCTCTTTCGACCCCGGGAATTTTGCCTCATACCGCTCCACGCTTGTCTGCTTGGACATTTTTTTGCTCCCTTCTATATTTTCGGTATTCCTTTTCATGGGCTCATCGGCGTAATATTTTCGGTGCCCTTTAGGGCAGGATTTTAACTGTAAATTCCCCCTCCTCCACCATCCTCTTAATTCTTTCGAATTCTTCCTTGTCCACGGGACGGTATATGATTTTATCACCCGGGAGAATCAGGAGGGGCGGCTCTTTTTCCGGAAACCACTGACGAAGGGGAGAGGTCCCGATCCAGTACCATCCAGTCGGTCCGGCCAATGGTTTGAAAACACTTCCCAGGCCGCCGGCGATTAAGACCGCCCCTGCAGGAACCCCCAGGTTGGGAGTTTTCTTTCTGGGAAGAGAATCCAGGGGCGGCGGAATTTTGAAGTGCGCCGACCCGCCTATAAACCCGGTATCATAAATGAAATACTCTTTTCCGCTGTGAATCCGGATCATCTCCTCGGGAGAAAGGTCGAGCCGCTTTGCAACCTCTTCAAAATCAGGGCCGTATTCCCCGCCGTAAATGATCGGAATTTCAAAAAGACGGGATTCGGGCAAGGCGATATCGGCCATTCGTCTTTCGATCCTTCTGATCTCCCCGATCAAGCTTTTTACACAGATCCGAAGGGGATCATAATACACGAATAGGGATCGAATCGTGGGGTTTGTTTCGATGATTCCGTCGATTCGGGCTTTCTCCAGGCCATGCATCAGCTTTTGGACCTTGAGGTTAACCTCTTCCTCCAGGCAGTCGCCGAACTCGACGGAAATTCCGTGGTCGCCGGCGATCAAATAACGTGCCCGTGGATAACCTTTCATATCCGTTTTATATAACATATTTGCAACGGCAACCCGTCAAGCGTTTCGCGAGATCGCCCTTACGAAAGACGCATCCTTATTTCCATGATCTTCTTCTCCCTTTCCTTTAAGAGACGGTGCGCCTCGGTGATGGTAACTCTTTGGAACCGGACTCGGTCCCCTGGCCTGGCCTGGGCCAACAGGTCCTGATCCACGGTGATCACCGTCGCGATCTTGGAATATCCCCCTGTCGTCTGTCCGTCGGTCAGGAGAATAATGGGCATTCCGTCCCCCGGTACCTGGATGGAACCTGGGGGCGTGGCATCGGTAAGGATGTCCGGGCCGCGCTTATGTTCGATCTTCGGTCCTTTGAGCCGGTACCCCATCCGGTCCGCTTGGGGGGTAATTTCGTATTCCGAGCCCAGGAAGGTCCCCATTCCCCTGCGGGTGAAATAGTCATTCTGCGGCCCCAGAACCACCCGAACATCAAAATGCTTACCATAAAGGGGAACAAACTCCTCGGGCAAAGAAGGAATCCTTGACCTTTGACTCCCGACGCCCGCTTCCCCGATCTTTAAAATATCCCCCTTAACCAGAGCCCGGCCTTTTCCCCCCAGATTGGAACGGGTGTGAATGGATCGGCTGCCCATGACTGCGGGAAAGTCGATTCCCCCAGCAGCGGCGAGGTATGCACGGCACCCGCTCTTCGGCGCTCCAAAAGAAAGAATGCTCCCTTCCGAAGCATAAAATGCTCGCCACATGGGCGCCGGCTTTCCATCGATCTCCGGAGATAGATCGGCACCGGTAATGGCCACCCGCATTTTGCCCAGGACCTTTAACTTGGGGCCGATTATCGTTGCTTCGATGGCCGCCGCCCGCTCCTCATTCCCCACCAGGAGATTGCTCACCCGAAAGGCAAAGCGGTCCATGGCCCCGCAGATGGAGACCCCATATTTCTGGTACCCAAACCGGCCCAGGTCCTGGACCGTGGTGAAAGCACCCGGTTGAATTACTTCAAAGGCCAGCATTCTTGCCATTCATGGGACGCAGATAAACGAATATTGGTGGCTTAACAATACGAATGAAAGACAAAAGACCTTCTTTGAACAATAAATTAAATTGTTAAAGTGGCCTTTTTAAATCCCCCCTCCGCCCCCCTTTTTCAAAGGGGGGAACGGGGGGATTTCTGCAAATGCTTTGCCTGAAATCGAAATATGGAAGCCTCTTTCAGCAAGCGAAAGCGCCGCTTTTTTTGTTCCTGAAAATCGGCGTTCATCTGCGCCCCATTCGCATTAAATCAATTCTTTCATCGGCACGATTTTCACGCCAGCGACTTCCAGCCGCTTCCGGATGGTCTGGGACACCTTGACCGCCGTGGGAGTGTCCCCGTGAACCATGATGGTTTGGCCGAAACAATCGATGTCTTGGCCGTCGACGGTCCTCACCTTGTGTTCCTCCACCATTCGCAGAGTTCGGGCCGCGCATTCCTCGGCATCGGTAATGACCGACCCGGCTTTCTTCCGGGACACGAGCATCCCGTTGGCCTCCAGGGCCCGGTCGGCGAAAAACTTTCTCACCACCTTAAGTCCGGCCTTCGCCGCTTCCCGGGCCATGAGTTCCCCCTTCGGCCCGTAAATAAGGGGGACGATCAGGTTCTTGTCCAGCTGGGCGACGGCAGCAATCCCGGCCCGGGCGATTTCTTCCTGATCGGAGTGGAAGGAGGTTCCGGCGCTTCCATGCCAGGTAAAGTGCTGCAGCTCCTCTCCTTCGGCCCGGGCGATGGCCTGCAGGGCGCCCCCCTGGTAAAGGGAGTAGTTCAGGTATTCCTCGGGGGTAAGGGCCATCAACCTCCTCCCGAACCCCATGAGGTCCGGAAACCCTACATGGGTTCCGATTTTCACCCCGTGTTTCTTACAGAGTTTTACCGTGTGCCGCATCACCATGGGGTCTCCGGCATGGAAACCGCAGGCCAAGTTGGCCGAAGATATATATTCCATCAGCTCTTCGTCATACCCCAACTTCCATCGCCCGAAGCTTTCCCCCACATCGGCACTGATGTCAATTTTCATCTGTCCCCTCCCGAATTCTGGAACGGTTTACGACCCATCTCCATGTAACCTGCTTGGGCCCTATGGACAAAGCCTTGCGCTCCATCCTCATTCCCTTTCGATGATCAGATTCAGGTTGGCATCCACCCGACACCGGGAATGGAAACCCACGACGGTGGTACATTCTTTTTCCTCGACGATGGCCGGGCCGGGCAATTCCGTCCCCGGCGCCAGGCAATACCGATCGTAAACGGGCGTGTCCACGAACCTGCCCGGGTCCGGATAATAGGCCTTTCTCTTCCCTCTGAGCCCCGAAGGGTTCGACACCGTGCCTTTCCGTTCAAAGCGAATTTTCAAATCCGGGGAGGGACAGACGGCCCGGAGTCTCCAGGTCAGCACCTGGATCGGGGAATCGGTAAGATGGCGGCTGAAGGCCCGGTCGTAGGCCCGGTAAAAATCCTCCACAATCCCTGGAACTGCGTCGGGACCCAACCTGCCCAGGGGGATGGCTGAGGTGATCTCAAAAAACTGACCCGCGTAGCGCATGTCCGCCGATCGCTCCCATTGGATCTTTTCCGGGTCCACCCCCGCGCCTTCCAGAATGCCCGCGGCCTCTTTTTCCATCTCCTCGTAGATCCGGTTGATAAGGTCCCATTCCGTCATTTTCAAAGGGGTCATGTAGCTTCGGACGAAGTCCACGGCCAAGGGAGCCACCAGGAGCCCCAGGGCGGATGCGGCCCCTGCCGCAGCCAGGCAGATAACCTGTTTCAGCCTCATGATTTCGGCGACCCGAAAGGCATGGATCGGCCCCGCTCCCCCAAAAGCGATCAGCTCAAACTTCCTCGGGTCCTTTCCCCTCTCGGCGATATGAATTCGGGTGGCCGTGGCCATGTTCTCCGTCACAATCCGGTTGATCCCCATGGCCGCTTCTTCCACCGTGATTCCCAGCGGGTCGGCGAGCCTGCTCTTCAGCGCTTTGCGCGCGAGGTCGATTCGCAGGGGCATCTCCCCGCCCAAAAAGTAATCCGGGTTGAGATAGCCCAGGACCAGGGCCGCATCGGTAACCGTCGGTTCCACTCCCCCCAGACCATAGCACGCCGG
>JACAEW010000298.1 GCA_013388675.1 Syntrophaceae bacterium
CTCCGCCCCCCTTTTTCAAAGGGGGGAACGGGGGGGATTTTTGCAGATGCCTTGCTCAAAAGATAGATGTTGAGAGATATGGCCCCTTTTTTCAAAAGGCTAAAGGGTTACTTTTTATTTTTTCTTTTTTCATCCGACCTTTCAGCGTGAACCTGCCTATTAGGGTTCCGGTCGATTCTATCCCACGGCGGTCTTTCCGGCCTTGCGCTGGATGACCTCTCCGGCGTACTTGATCCCTTTGCCCCCGTAGGGCTCGGGCGGCCTCAAGCTTCGAATCTTGGCCGCGGTCATTCCCAGGAGGTTCCGGTCCGACCCTTTCAGCGTGATGCGGACCTGCCTTTCCACCTCCGCCCGAACTCCATCCGGCAGGGGGAAACGGATGGGATGGGAGTAACCCAGGTTAAAGTTCAGGGCATTTCCCTGAACCTCGGCCCGGTATCCCACTCCGTTGATCTCCAGCACCCGCTCGAACCCCTGGCTGACCCCTTTGACCATATTGGCGATCAGGGTGCGGGTTAACCCGTGCAGGGCCTTGCCGTTCTTTACCTCCGGAGCATGGACGATGAGCTTATCCCCTTCCACCGCAAGGCTCACATTCCGATCGATACGCTGATCCAGATTTCCCTTGGGCCCCGTAACCTTTACCACCCGATCTTCAACCTGCACTTTAACTCCGGGGGGAAGGGGGATGAACTTCTTTCCGATCCTGGACATGGCTTTCTCCCTACCAAACCGAAACCAGCAATTCTCCGCCGACCTTCATCTTCTGCGCCTCCCGGTCGGTCAATATCCCCTTGGAGGTGGACAGAATGGTCACCCCCAGGCCCCGAAGGACGGAAGGGATGCTATCCACCCCCACGTAACGGCGCCGGCCGGGCTTGCTCAAGACCTTCAATCCGCCGATGACCTGCTTTTTGGCGTCCCCTTCAAACTTCAAGTAGACCCGCAAAATTCCCTGTTTCCCATCCTTGATGACTTTGTAGTTTTTGATGTATCCCTCATCCTTCAGAATGCGGGCCACATGGGATTTGAGGATGGACGCGGGAATATCCACCTTTTCGTGTTTGGCCTTGCTGGCATTGCGGATCCGGGCCAGCATATCGGCCAAGGGGTCTGTCATCCCCATGATTTCCTCCCTGATGAAAACTCGGTTACCAACTTGATTTGATGACCCCGGGAATCTCCCCCCGGGACGCCAGGTTGCGAAAACAGATCCGGCAGAGGTCGAATTTCCGGTAATAGCCCCGGGAACGTCCGCAGAGGGGGCAACGATGATAGGTCCGCACCCTGAATTTGGGTTTTCGTTTCGATTTCACGATCAGCGCAGTCCGGGCCACCGGTCATCCTTTCTTTGATTGAAATAGGTCCTATGGGTCCTATACGGTTTTAAAAAAATCAATTCCGGAAGGGGACCCCCAGCAGGCGGAGGAGCTCTTTCCCTTCCTCGTCGGTCTTGGCGGTGGTGACGATGGAAATGTTCAGGCCTTTCACCTTGTCGATCTTGTCCAGGTTAATCTCCGGAAAAATAATCTGCTCCCGGATGCCCAGGGAGTAATTTCCCCGCCCGTCGAAGGCCTTCCCCGACACCCCGCGAAAATCCCTCACCCGGGGCAGGGCGATGTTCACCAGCTTGTCAAAAAACTCCATCATCCGGTCCCGACGGAGGGTTACCGTCACCCCGATGGGCATCCCTTCCCGGAGCTTGAAGGCGGCGATGGATCGCCGGGCCCGGGTGATCACCGCTTTCTGCCCGGCGATCAGGCTCAGTTCTTCTACCGCCGAATCGAGAATCTTGACGTTCTGCACCGCCTCCCCCAAACCCATGTTGAGGGTAATCTTCTCCAGCTTGGGCACCTGCATCCGGTTCTTGTAGCCGAACGTCTTCATCAGCGCGGGAACCACTTCTTTGAGATACATCTCTTTCACCCGAGTCATGGCGGACGCCCTTTCCCTTACTTCCTTTCAATCTGTTCGCCGCAGGCCTTGCACACCAGGGCTTTTTTCCCGTCCTCCAAGGTCTTGTTTCCCATCCGCTTCCCCTGGTTGCATTTCGGGCAAACCAGGAGAACGTTGGAAACGTGCAGGGGAGCCTCCTTCTGGATGATCCCCCCCTGGCGGGTCCGGCCCGAGGGCCGAGAATGGCGTTTCACGAAATTGACCTTCTCCACCAGGACCCGGTCCTTTTTGGGATAGACCCGGAGGACTTTTCCGGTCTTCCCTTTTTCTTTTCCGCTGAGGACTTCAACCAGATCGTTTTTCCGTATATGGAAACCTGTATATTTCATCGAGGGCCTCACGCTCCGGGTCCCGCGCCTATAGGACTTCCGGGGCCAGGGAAATGATTTTCATGAATTTCTTGGCCCGCAGCTCCCGGGCCACGGGGCCGAAGATCCGGGTCCCCACCGGTTCGTTCTGCGGGTTGATGAGGACCGCCGAGTTGTCGTCGAACTTGATGTAACTTCCGTCCTGGCGGCGCACTTCCTTGACCGTGCGGACGATGACCGCCCGCATGACGTCGCCCTTTTTGACTTTGGAATGGGGAATGGCCTCTTTGACCGAAACGATAATCACATCCCCCAGGCTGGCGTACTTCCGCTTGGTCCCTCCGAGGACCTTTATGCAAGAGAGCCTCTTGGCCCCCGAATTGTCGGCAACTTCGAGTGAGGTCTGCATTTGAATCATGGCTTAACCCGCCTATTCTTTTCCCCGTCCGCCCCCGGGGCGGACGCTCCCCAGGATCACTGGGCCCGCTCCAGGATCTCCTTCACCCGCCATCGTTTCTCCCGGCTGAGCGGCCGGGTTTCGACGATGAGCACCCGATCGCCCACCCGGCAGGCATTGGTTTCATCGTGAACTTTGTAGCGCGACCTTCGGCGGATGTATTTCCGGTACAAGGGATGTTTGACCAAACGCTGGACCGCCACCACCCTCGTCTTTTCCATGCGGTCACTGACCACCCTTCCCACCATCGTCTTCTGGATCCCTCTGGCCTTCATTCCCGTTCCCTCATTTGCCCTTGGCCCCGGCGAGGACTTTCTCGCGCAGGAGGGTCTTCACCCGGGCCAGGTCCTTGCGCACCTGGGGCAATCGCGCCGTGTTCTCCAGCTGCCCCGTGGCATGCTGGAATTTCAGGTTGAACAACTGTTCGGTAATCTCTTTTTCTTTCTGGCGAAGCTCCGCCTCGCTCATTTCCTTAAGTTCCCGAGCTTTCACCCCCGCCCTCCCGTGCGATGAATTTGGTCTTCAGGGGCAGCTTGTGGGCGGCCAGGCGGAAGGCCTCCACCGCCGTTTCCCGGGTCACCCCTTCCATTTCGTAAAGGACCCGGCCGGGCTGGATCACCGCCACCCAGTCTTCCGGGGCGCCCTTGCCTTTTCCCATCCGGGTTTCCGCCGGCTTCTTGCAGATCGGTTTATCCGGGAAAATCCGGATCCAGATCTTGCCGCCCCGCTTGATGTGGCGGGTCATGGTGACCCGGGCCGCCTCGATCTGCCGGGTGGTCAGCCATCCGCAGGCCGCCGACTGGAGGCCGAAATCCCCGAAGTTCAGCCTGTTTCCCCGCGAGGCGGTCCCTTTCCGACGGCCCTTCTGTTGTTTGCGATATTTGACTTTTTTGGGTGATAACATACAGGCTCTCCGCCTCTCTCTAGGAGGCCGCCTCCCTCCGCCCCCGCACGGCCGGAAGGACCTCCCCTTTGTAAATCCAAACCTTGATGCCAATCTGCCCGTAGGTGGTGCGGGCCTCGGCAAACCCGTAATCGATATCCGCCCTCAGGGTGTGCAGGGGAACCCGCCCTTCCCGGTACCATTCGGAACGGGCGATCTCCGCCCCCCCCAGCCTTCCGGCGCAGGAAATCTTGATCCCCTGGGCGCCGAATTTCAGGCAGGAGGTGACCCCCTTCTTCATGGCCCGCCGGAAGGCCACCCGCCGCTCCAGCTGGAGGGCCACATTTTCCGCCACCAGTTGGGCGTCGGTCTCCACTCTCCGTACTTCCTGGATGTTGATGGAGACCTCGCGTTGGGTCAACTTCTGGAGCTCCTTCTGCAGTTTGTCGATCTCCGCCCCTTTTTGCCCGATGATGATCCCGGGGCGGGCCGCCCGGATGGTGATCTTGGCCCGGTTGGCGGTCCGATCGATCTCGATCTTGGAAACCCCGGCATGGTAGATTTTCTTCTTGATGAACTTGCGCAGGAGGATGTCCTCCTGCAAAAACCGGGAATAGAGCTTTTCCGCATACCACCGGGAATCCCAGGTTTTGATAATCCCCAGCCGGAGTCCGATCGGATTGACTTTCTGCCCCAACGCGCGACCTCCTTTTCTTTCCTTCCAAATCTTTCGGTTCTTAGGTTTCGCTCAATACCACGGTCACATGGGAGGTTCTCTTGCGGATCCTTCCCGCCCGTCCCATGGGTTTGGGCTGCCAGCGTTTCAGCGTGGGGCCCTGATTGACGTACACGGTCTTCACAAAGAGGGTGTCCACATCGATGGATTTATCCTGCCGCGCATTGGCCAGCGCGGACTGCACCACCTTGGAAACCAGTTTGGCTCCCGCCTTGGGAGTATGCCTGAGGATGTTGATCGCCTCCTCCACCCGTTTTCCTCGAATGAGGTCGGCGCAAAGACGCGTCTTACGGGGGGAGATTCGAAGGTATTTGGCAATGGCTCGGGCTTCCATCCTGCCTCCTCTACGCGGCCGGCTTGGGGGCGGCGGCCTTCACCTTGGTCTTGCGGTCCCCCGAGTGGCTGAAGAAGGTCCGGGTGGGGGAAAACTCCCCCAGTTTGTGGCCCACCATGTTTTCCGTCACGAAAACGGGAATGAATTTTTTCCCGTTGTGAACGGCGAAGGTGAGGCCCACCATGTCCGGCAGGATCGTCGACCGCCGGGACCAGGTCTTGATCACCCTGCGGCTCTTGCTGTCCACCACCTCTTGAACCTTTTTCATCAAAACGGGGTCCACGTAAGGACCCTTGCGAATCGATCTGGCCACGATGAACTCCTCGTAAAAAACGGTAAGGGGTTAGGGGTTCGAGGTCCGGGGCAAGGGAAAAAATCTTTTCCCCCGGACCCATGACCCCGAACCTTTCTCCAATCTATTTTCTCCGTTTGACGATGAACCGGTCCGTTGCCTTGTTTTGCCGGGTTTTATAGCCCTTGGTGGGAACCCCCCAGGGAGTCACCGGGTGGCGTCCTCCCGAGGATTTTCCCTCTCCCCCGCCCAGGGGATGATCGACCGGGTTCATGGCCACCCCCCGGACCCGCGGATTCCGTCCCAACCAGCGCTTCCTTCCGGCTTTTCCGATGGAAACGTTTTCCTGATCCAGGTTTCCCACCTGTCCCACGGTGGCAAAGCAGTTCACGTGGATGAGGCGGACTTCGCCCGAGGGCATTTTGAGGGTGGCATAGTTCCCTTCTTTGGCCATCAACTGCCCCGCCGAACCTGCGCTGCGGATGAGCTGTCCCCCCTTGCCGGGCTTCATCTCCACGTTATGGACCATGCTCCCCAGGGGGATATTCTTCAAGGGAAGGGAGTTTCCGGGCATGATGTCCGCCCCCTCCCCGCTCATGACCGTATCCCCTACTTTTAGGCCCAGCGGGGCCAGGATGTAGCGTTTCTCCCCGTCCCGGTAGTTGAGAAGAGCGATGTTCGCCGATCGATTGGGATCGTACTCCAGGGAGGCCACCCGGGCCGGAATGTCCTTCTTGTCCCTCTTGAAATCGATGATCCGGTACATCCGTTTATGGCCCCCGCCGATGTAGCGGCTGGTAATCCGGCCGTAGACGTTCCGGCCCCCGGTCTTTTTCCGGGGAACGAGCAGACTCTTTTCCGGCTTCTTCCGGGTCAGCTCGGAAAAATCCAGAGTGGTCTGAAATCTTCTGCCTGCCGAGGTGGGTTTATAAGTCTTCAGCCCCATGGGTACCCTTTCCCTTTGCGCTTAGGCCCCTTCGAAAAACTCGATTCGCTCGCCTTCCTTCAGGGTGACGATGGCCTTTTTCCAATCCGACTGCCAGCCGAAAAAACGCCCCATCCGTTTCCGCTTCCCCGCCAGGTTCATGGTGCGAACGGCCGTGACTTTCACCTTGAACAGCCTTTCCACCGCCTGGCGGATCTCGATTTTATTGGCCCGGGGATCGACGACAAAGGCAATCTGGTTCCCCGCCTCTTTCTGGCGGGTGCTCTTTTCGGTGATCAGGGGCCTTCGAATGATCTGCTGTGGCTCTTTCATGACTGCAGGTTCCTCTCCACTTTCTCCAGGCTGGAGCGCAGAAAGACCAAATGCTCATGCCGCAGGATGTCGTGGACGTTCAATCCCGCAACGCGAAGGACCTGGACCCCGGGAAGGTTGCGCGCCGATTTCTCTAGGGTTTCGTCCGGGCCGTCGATGACGATGAGGGCGTTGGAAACCCCCAGCCCCTGCAGCACCTCCCGGAAACGCCGGGTTCGAATTCCCTCCAGCCCGAACCGGTCCAAAACCACCAGCTTCTCCTCCCGGTATTTGGCGGAGAGGGCGGCCATCAGGCCGGCATCCCGGACCTTTTTCGGCAGCGGGTACGAATAGTCCCTCGGGCGGGGGCCGAAGATCGTCCCGCCCCCCCGCCACAGGGGCGACCGGGAATGGCCCGCCCGGGCCCTACCGGTCCCCTTCTGCTTCCAGGGCTTCTTTCCCCCGCCGCTGACGTCCGAGCGCTCCTTGGTGGCGGCCGTCCCCCTCCTGCGCCGGGCCAGCTGCCAGCGCACGACGTCGTAGATCAGGTGGGATTTCTCCGTGGTCTTGAGGAGACGGTCGTCCACCTCCATCTCCGCCACCTTCTGCCGCTGCATGTCGATCACTTCAACCTTGGCCATACCCGCTCCCTTGCCGGGCTTCAATTTCCGGATTTCGATTTTTTCTTTTTCGCCTGGCGGACCACGACCAGCCCCCCGGGGCCCCCGGGGACCGCCCCCTTCACCAGGAGCAGATTTTGCCGCGGACGCACATCCATCACCTCCAGATTCTGGAGGGTGTTTTTTTGGCTTCCCATATGCCCCCCCATCTTCTGCCCGGGCCAGGTGCGGGAGGGATAAGAGCTGGCCCCGATGGAGCCGGGAGCGCGGTGAAACATGGAACCGTGGGTGGCCCGGCCGCCCCGGAAATGCCAGCGTTTCACCACCCCCATGAAGCCCTTTCCTTTGGAGACCCCGGTGACGTCCACCCGTTCTCCCACCTGAAAGGACTCCACGGTGATCTCCTGCCCCACCTGGAAGGCGCCGGGATCGGATACCCGGAACTCCCTCAAATAACGGAAGGCCGGAACCTGGGCCTTGGCGAAGTGACCCTGGAGGGGCTTCTTCAACTTCTGGCTGGCCCTTTCTTCGAAGCCCAGCTGGACGGCGGCGTATTTTTCCTTCTCCGCCGTCTTGACCTGAACCACTTTACAAGGGCCGGCCTGGATGACGGTGACCGGAACCACCCCGCCCTCCTCGTGGAAGACCTGGGTCATGCCCAATTTTTTTCCGATGATCCCTTTTAACATGATGAAAACCCTTCGAAAAGCTTGCAGCGCTCAGCTGTAGGGGGCGCGCATGGCTTCTTCATAGCTTGATTTCCACGTCCACCCCGGCCGCCAGGTCCAGCTTCATCAAAGAGTCGATGGTCTGCTGGGTGGGCTCGAGAATGTCCAGGAGCCGTTTGTGGGTGCGGATTTCGAACTGTTCCCTCGATTTTTTGTCCACGTGGGGAGACCGGAGGACGCAATATTTATTGATCGCCGTGGGCAGCGGGATCGGTCCGGCGACCCGAGCTCCCGTCCTTTTGGCCGTATCCACGATCTCCTTGGTGGATTGATCGAGAAGCCGATAGTCGTACGCCTTCAGCCGAATTCGAATCTTTGGACTCTGGATCACCATCTGTGCTCAATCCCCTCTTTCTTCATCCCCCCTCCGGTCCCTCGGGGCGCCTATTCCAGGATGTCGGAGATGACCCCCGCCCCCACCGTCCGGCCCCCCTCCCGAATCGCAAACCGCAACTCCTTCTCCATCGCTATCGGGGTGATCAACTGCACCTCCA
>JACAEW010000111.1 GCA_013388675.1 Syntrophaceae bacterium
ACGCAATCCCAGCTTAAACAGCGACAACCCCATTCATTTCCGACGCGCCCCGATGGAAGAACCGCTGCCTCAGGATGTCCTGCCCCGGGCGGGATGCCCCCCTGGGCCCGGCCAACTCTCTTCCCGCAGGGGTAGACCATGGAAGCTCAAAATCTTCCTCAATCACCCACTCGATTGGGAGAAGACCCTAAGTTTTTTTGATCATCAATTCCTTTGCCGATCGATGAGGCCGAAGCTTTCTTTTACAAGACAATAGGGTAGCAATTTCAATACCATGGCTAACCGCGACCATTTCAATAAGAATATCAATTGGTTAAAAAAAACGAAGCGGCCCAATTTCTTTTGCCGTGTCCGAAATATCGGACAGGGGTCCCACCTTGTCTGGAATTCAGGACATACGCAGCCTCGCGGATCGAGCCCGGCCCCAAAAGAGTATTTGCTCCAAGGGGCCACCCCTCCGAGAAAAAGCTTATAGGAAATCCTAACGCCATTAAGCCTCTCCCCTGAAGGGGAAGAAAAAAAAGGAGGAAGTCCATCGCCATCCGCCTCGTACTGTTTATCTTTGCAGTTTTTCGTAAAAGACAGACCGGGATATGCCCAGTAGTTTTGCTGCGGCTATTTTATTTCCCGAGGTCGCCCGCAAGGCTTCTTGCAGGATTTCCTTTTCTTTATTTCGTATCACTTTTTTGAGGGGAAGGGGGGATGGAGAAAAAGGGGATTCCTGTCTTTTCTTGAGAAAAGAAAGGGGTAAGTGGTCTATTCGAATCAGGGACTCGTCGGATGCCAGGTTATGGAGCGCAAAATTGACGATGTTCTTGAGTTCCCGGACGTTTCCGGGCCAATCATGTTCCCGAAGAACCGAGAAGACTTCATCCGCGAAACGAATCGGCCTCTGAGATGGGTTGCATTCCGAGCAGGCCGCGAAGTGCTGAGCGATTGGCGGAATGTCCTCTTTCCGGTCGCGAAGGGGGGGAATCTTTAAGACAATGGCATTAATCCGGTAATAAAGGTCCGAACGGAAGGATTCCTTTTGAACCAAGGCTTCGATTTCGCGGTTCGTGGCGGCAATCAGGGCAAAATGTACGGGAACCGGTTTGCTTGCCCCGACCTTGGTGACTTCCTTTTCCTCTATGACCCGCAGGATTTTGGCCTGCATTTCGAGCGGCATGTCGCCGATCTCGTCGAAGAATAGGGTTCCCCCTTCCACCAATTCCAGTTTTCCGATTCTTCCCTTCTGGGCCGCTCCGGTGAAGGCTCCCGGCTCATAACCGAAAAGTTCTGATTCCATCAATTCCTTGGGGATGGCCGCACAATTGATCACCATGAAGGCCCGCTTCGCCCGAGGGCTTAATCGATGCAGAGCATGGGCAAAGAGCTCTTTCCCGGTCCCGCTTTCTCCCAGAATCAAGACCGGGAGGGAAGAGTGGGCATGTTTGCGAACCTGGCTTTTCAGCTCCAGGATGGGCTGGCTGTCCCCAATAATGTCATCAAGGTCGTATTTGGCCTGGAAATATTGACGGAGCTCCGCTCCAATAATGTTGATTTTGGTCTGCAGGGCATTCACTTTTTCGCTCAGCTCGCGAAGCTCGGCGATGTCCCGGAATAAAACTTGAGTTAGGACTCCGATCACTCTTCCTTTTTCCTTCACCGGGATCCGATTCACAACCAGCTTTTGGCCCTTCCATCGGTAAATCACTCCGAATTCGGGGGTTCCCGTCCGAGCCACGATGGGAATCCGGGCATCGGGAAAAATTTCCGTAATGTGTTTGCCGATATCCTTTGACGCAGAAAGGCCGAAGGTCTCCCCATAGATTCGGTTGAAATAGCGAATCTTCCCCTGATGGTCGCACAGAACAACCCCTTCATGGGAATGATCCAAGATCAGCTCCAGCATTTCTTCATAGTTGTCAATTTTCATTTTCTGCATGAATAGGATATGGAGGTTTCCCGCCGTTTTGGCTAAGATAGATGCCGGAAAAAGAACCTTGAAAGAGTGAAGCCCAAGAAGAAAGAAAAGCCCGGGTCCGTTTCCTATGATTCCGAGTAAAGAGTTAAACCTAAAGGGATGAAAAGTCAAGGGAAAAAGCCCGTTCCCTTTTGCCGGAAGGAAAATGTTTCCGTTCAGCCCAGAGAATTTTCGGGCGGAAAGGAGTTTCAAACGATGAAAAAAGGGGGTACGAAAAGTCTCCGGCTGGATGGCAAAAGCATATTTATGGCGGGAGCCGGCGGATTGGGAAATAGAATCGCCCATGGGCTGACCGACGCCGGGGCGAGGTTGGTCTTAGCCGACCTGGATTTCGCCGCCGCGAGAAAAGTGGCCAAATCCATCCAGCAGAAAAAGGGAGAATGCATGGCCTATCCTATGGATATCATGAATCCGGCCGAGATTCGGCGGGGAATGCAGCTGGTTCGGAAGCGTTTTGGCCGCATGGATGTCGCCCTGAACGGAGTTGGGATCAACATCCGCAAGCCATCCCTGGAGATGACCGGCAGGGATTGGGATAAGGTATTGGACATAAACCTTAAGGGGGCCTTTTTCTTTGCCCAATGCGCCGCTCGAATATTCCTTCGGCAGTGTCCCCGGGGAGGAAAGATCATCACCCTCGCGTCGATCCTGAGCTTCTTCGGCATGGAGGACCGAGCAGCCTACGGCGCCAGCAAGGCGGGTTTGATCGGTCTCAATCGGTGCCTAGCCGTGGAGTGGGGAAAATACGGCATCACGGTCAATGGAATTTCTCCAACCTTTATTCCCACGGCTATCAACCGGGTCACTCTCAAGGGAGCATTCAAGGCTAGACTCATCAATCGTACACCCCTCGGGAGGCTTGGCCGGCCAGAGGACCTTGTGGGTCCGATTATTTTCCTGGCCTCCGAGGCCTCTAATTTTATCACCGGCCAAACCATTCCCATCGACGGAGGCTGGCTAGCCGGGTGAAATCCCGCATTTTTTTAAAAAAAGGGGGGGAGAAAATGAAGATCGGATTCATCGGTTTGGGAAACATGGGAAATCCCATGGCGCGAAACTTGATCCAGAGCGGGCATGAGCTGGTCGTTTACGATATTGTCCAAGCTGCCAGGGACAAGCTCACGGCGATGGGGGCCAAGGCCGCTTCATCTGCCAAGCACCTTGCCTCTGAGGTGGAGCTGGTCATAACCATGCTCCCTTCGGCGCCCCAGGTGAAAGAGGTCTGCCTCGCCCCGGACGGCATTTTTGCCGGCCTAGAGAAGGGGGTGCGGATCGTGGATTCCAGCACGATCGACCCCTTTACGGCAAGGGAGTTGTCCGCCGCGGCGGCGAATCAGGGAAATCCCATGCTGGATGCCCCGGTGTCCGGCGGGACCGGAGGGGCGGAGGCGGGCACGCTAACCTTCATGGTCGGAGGGCAGGAAGAGGATTATCGGGCCGTGAAACCCATCCTGTCCTGCATGGGAAAAAACATCGTTCACTGCGGACCTTCCGGCAACGGGCAGGTGGCGAAGGTCTGCAATAACCTGGTCTTGGCCATAACGATGCTGGGCGTATGTGAAGGGCTGACCCTGGGAGTGGCTCTGAATATGGACCCCAAGGTTTTGACGAATATTTTCAACACCTCTTCCGCTCGATGCTGGTCTTCCGACACCTACAATCCCTATCCCGGGGTCATGGAAAACGTTCCGGCGGCCCGGGGCTACACAAGGGGGTTTGCTTCTGCGTTGATGCTCAAGGATCTCGGGCTTGCCATGGAGTCCGCACGCCTCTCCAAGCAACCGGTTTTTTTGGGGGCTTTGGCCCAGCAGCTCTATCAAATGATGGTTCGCCAGGGGAACGGGCAGAAGGATTTCTCCGGGATTAT
>JACAEW010000277.1 GCA_013388675.1 Syntrophaceae bacterium
CTTTTACCCACTCGATTGGGAGACGACCCTTAAAAAAAACGGTTCCGGGTTGTGCCCGTCCAACGTTTAGGATAGGCTCCGAACTCCGACTTTTTAAATTCGACCGGCAGAAAGTGGAACAACCAATTTGCGAAAAACATCCAAGAAGAAAGATTTACCCTCCCCCTTTTCACTCAAGGAAATCCTAAGCAGCATTCGAGCCCGAAAAGGTGAACCCTTTACCCTGACCGATGTCGCTCAAGCCCTCGACGTAGACCCTTCCCGGCGGAAAGACCTGCGCCAGACTCTCCGCGCCATGGTGAACGAGCGGAAGATAGTGAGACTGGACCGCCGTCACTACGGGCTTCCACCGCAGGAGAAGGTGATCATCGGCCGGGTCCAGGCCCATCGGGCCGGTTTTGGGTTTCTGATTCCCGAGGATTCCAGCTTTCCGGACATCTTTCTCTCACGGCGGGAGGTTAAGGACCTCATGCACCGGGACAAAGTGGCCCTTCATCTTTCCCGAAAAGAGCGGGGGCGAAAAAAGACGCCGCGGGTTATCGAGGTACTGGAAAGGGCTAACCGACGGGTGGTGGGCAGGTATGAGGAGGGACCGAAATGGGACCGAGTCGTTCCCGATGAACAGAGGCTCGTTCAGCCCATCCGCATCGCCAAAAAGGCCTCCGGGGGAGCTCGGAAGGATCAAATAGTCCTGGCGGAAATTACCCGCTATCCAGACGGGATGGAAGGTCCCGAAGGAAAGGTCCTGAAGGTGCTGGGCGACCCGGGCGATCCCCGGTTGGATTCGGAGATTATCATTCATAAATACGATCTTCCCGACGAATTTCCTTCTTCGGTCCTGGAAGAAGCATCGATGATCCCATCGGCCGTCCAAGAGACCCGGGCGGGAAAACGGCGGGACCTTAGGAAAATCCCCTTCGTGACCATCGACGGGGAGACGGCCCGGGACTTTGACGATGCGGTAGCGATTTCCCGGGAGCCGGGGGGAAGGCTGAAGCTTTGGGTATCCATTGCCGACGTGAGCCATTATGTTCGGGAAGATTCGGCCCTGGACCAAGAGGCTTTCCGGCGCGGGACCAGCGTGTATTTCCCGGAGCGGGCTTTGCCCATGCTGCCACACGCGCTTTCCACCGGGGTCTGCAGCCTGAACCCCGAAGAGGACCGGCTTTGTATGACCGTCACCCTGGAATTCGACCGGCGGGGAGAGGTCCTCCAGGCTGATTTTTTCCCTTCCCTGATCCACAGCCATGCCCGCCTGACCTACACCCGGGTCAAAAAAATCCTGGAAAGCGATCAACCAGACCCGGATACCGGCCCCCCGGGCCTCTATCAAGACCTCCAAACCATGGCCGCTTTATGCCGGAAGCTCCGGGCCCGGCGGATGGAGAGGGGTTCCATCGACTTCGACCTTCCCGAGCCGGAGGTGATCCTGGATGTTCAGGGGCAGATCGAAGAGATCGTGAAGAGAGAGAGACACATCGGCCACCAGATCATCGAAGAGTTCATGATCGCCGCCAATGAAGCCGTGGCCCGCTTCCTGGACCAAAGGAGGGCTCCTTCCCTGCACCGGGTGCACGATCCCCCGGACCCGAAGAAAGTGGAGGAATTCAAGGAATTCGTCGAGCACCTGGGCTATCCGTTTGCGGTGAAAGCAAAACTCCATCCCAGGACTTTTCAGAAGTTTCTGGATAGGGTTCGGGGAATGCCGGAAGAGAAAAGCGTAAACTTCCTGCTTCTTCGCTCCATGAGACAGGCCCGCTACTCGGAATCCAAACCGGGTCATTTCGCCCTGGCCGCTGAGCATTACCTGCACTTCACCTCTCCCATCCGGCGCTACCCGGACTTGGTGGTTCACCGAATCCTCAAGGAGGTCCTGCAACACGGAGGATTGACGGAAAGAAGGACCCAGCGCTGGCAGAAGAAGCTCCCGGCCATTGCCGAGCATTCCTCCCAGAGGGAGCGGGTGGCCATGGAGGCCGAACGGGAGATCGTGGACCGCAAAAAGGTCCAGTTCATGCGGGATAAACTCGGCCAGGAGTTCAACGGATACATATCCGGAGTTGTCCCCTTTGGGGTCTTCGTGGAGCTGGAGGAGTTTTTCATCGAAGGGCTGGTTCACCTGAACCGGCTTCCGGAGGACCATTATGAATTCCTGGAGAAGAAGCACACCCTGGTTGGAAGGAGGCTGAATCGGGTCTTCCGGCTGGGAGACCGGGTGCGCGTGCGGGTAGAGGCGGCCAGCCTGGAGCGGCGACAAGTTGATTTCGGGCTCGTCCAGTGATAAAAAATGAGGGTCCTCTCCCAATCGAGTGGGTGCTTGAGGAAGATTTTGAGCTTCTCGGGTCTACCCCTGCCGGAAGAGAGTTGGCCGGGCCCAGGGGGGCATCCCGCCCGGGGCCGGACATCCTGAGGCAGCGGTTCTTCCATCGGGTCGCGTCGGAAATGAATGGGGTTGTCGCAGTTTAAGCTGGGATTTAGTTTTAGGCGCAGGGTTCGGGGACCGGTGCCTTGCGGAAGCCGGGCCAGCGCTCCGGAACCCCGGATTTTTCCCGCCGAGGCTGTCCCACCCCGGGCGGGATGCCGCCC
>JACAEW010000328.1 GCA_013388675.1 Syntrophaceae bacterium
CACCCATGCTGCATCGCCTTCAACGCACTCCCCCGCACAATCGGAATCTCCTCCCCCGGAAACTCATACTTGCTCAATAACTCCCGCAACTCCAACTCCACCAACTCGATCAACTCCGGATCATCCACCATGTCCACCTTGTTCAAAAAAACCACTATAAACGGCACCCCCACCTGCCTCGCCAACAAAATATGCTCCCGCGTCTGCGGCATCGGACCATCATCCGCACCCACCACCAAAATCGCCCCGTCCATCTGCGCCGCACCCGTGATCATATTCTTGATGTAATCCGCATGCCCCGGACAATCCACATGCGCATAATGCCGCCGCGACGTCTCATACTCCACGTGCGCCGTCGCAATCGTAATCCCCCGCTCCTTCTCCTCCGGCGCCTTGTCGATCTGATCGAACGAAATATACTCCGCCAAACCCTTCTGCGCCAAACACTTCGTGATCGCACTCGTCAACGTCGTCTTCCCATGATCAATATGCCCGATCGTCCCCACATTCACATGCGGCTTCGTCCGCTCAAACTTCTTCTTCGACATAGATCCTCCTTCGGTGAATCATCCCGGGCGGCGGCGTCCGCCCCCGCCGGCGCTGCGGGCCTGCCGAATGGCCTCCTCGGCAATGGCCGCCGGCACTCGTTCATAGTGGGAAAACTGCATGGTATAGGTGGCCCGGCCCTGGGTGCTCGACCGGAGCTGGGTGGCATAGCCGAACATCTCCGCCAGGGGCACCCGCGCCTCCAAGACCTGCATTCCGTTCCGGGCTTCGAGGTTCAGGATCTTTCCCCTCCGGGACGAGAGGTCCCCGGTGACCTCTCCCACGTAGGACTCGGGCACCACGACCTCCACCCCCATGATGGGTTCCAGGAGAATGGGCCCGGCCTTTTTGGTTCCCTCTTTGAATCCCAGGGACCCGGCGATCTTGAAGGCCATCTCGGAAGAATCCACTTCGTGGAAGGACCCGTCGAGCAGGGTGACCTTGACATCCACCACCGGATATCCGGCTAAAACCCCGCTCTCGGCAGCTTCCTTGACCCCTTTCTCCACCGCGGGAATATATTCGCGGGGGATGGTTCCCCCCTTGATGGCATCGACGAACTGGAACTTCTCCCCGGCCGGCAGGGGGTGAATGTCCAGGACCACATGGCCGTACTGCCCCCGTCCGCCCGACTGGCGGACGAATTTCCCCTCCGCCCGGGCTGTTTGGGTGACGGTCTCCCGGTAGGCGACCATGGGCTTCCCCACCTGGACGGGAATCCCGAACTCCCGCATCAGCCGGTCCACGATGATTTCCAGGTGAAGCTCCCCCATGCCGGAGATGATGCGCTGTCCCGTCTCGGGGTCCATGACCATGCGGAAGGAGGGGTCCTCCAGGGAGAGTTTGTGCAGGCTCAGGTCCATTTTTTCCTGGTCCGCCTTGGCCTTGGCCTCGATGGCCATGGAAATCACCGGTTCCGGGAAATCCATCGCTTCCAGGACCAGGGGGTGTTCCTCGGCACACAGGGTGTGTCCGGTCAGGGTCTCCTTCAGCCCCACGGCGGCCACGATGTCCCCCGCTCCAGCCTCCTTGATCTCCTCCCGCTTGTTGGCGTGCATCTTCACCAGCCGGCCGATTCGTTCCCGCTTGCCCTTGTTGGAGTTGAAAACCGACGACCCGGACAGGAGCGATCCCGAATAGACCCGAAGAAAGGTGAGCTGTCCCACGTAGGGGTCGGACATGATCTTGAAGGCCAGGGCCGAAAGGGGGGCCCCGTTCAGGGGCGTGCGCATCTCCTCCAGCCCCGTGTCCGGATGGCGACCCCGGATCGGGGGGACATCCAGGGGAGAAGGCAGGTAATCCACCACCGCATCCAGGAGCGGCTGAATTCCCTTGTTCTTAAAGCCGGAGCCGCAGACCACCGGCACCAGCCGGGCGGCCACCGTCTCCCGCCGGATCAGGGCCTGGACCTCCTCCAGCGAAAAGGAATCGCCGGCCAGATACCTATCCAGAAAAGGCTCATCGGCCTCGGCCAGAGTCTCGAATATCTTTTCCCGGTAAACCTCCACCTCGGTCTTCATTTCCTCGGGAACCGGTTCCTCGTGAAATTTCGTGCCCAGGGTCTCCTCCTGGTACAGGATCGCCTTTTGCCGCAGGAGGTCCACCACCCCCCGGAATTTCTCCTCCCGGCCGACGGGGAGCTGGAGAACCAGGGGCCGGGCGTTCAACCTTTCCCGGATCATCCGGATGACCCGCGGGTAATCCGCACCCACCCGGTCCATTTTGTTCACGAAGGCGATCCGGGGGATGTGGTATTTGTCCGCCTGTCTCCACACCGTCTCGCTCTGGGGCTCCACCCCTCCCACGGCGCAAAAAACGGCTATGGCTCCGTCCAGGACCCGCAGGCTCCGCTCCACCTCAATGGTGAAATCCACGTGGCCCGGCGTGTCGATGAGATGGATGCGGTGTCCCCGCCAGACGCAGGTGGTGGCGGCCGAAGTGATGGTGATGCCCCGTTCCTGCTCCTGTTCCATCCAGTCCATGACCGCGGTCCCGTCATGGACCTCCCCCATCTTGTAGGAGACCCCCGTATAATAGAGGATCCGCTCCGTGGTGGTGGTTTTTCCGGCATCGATATGGGCCATGATGCCGATGTTCCGGGTTTTTTCCAGCTGCCCCTGATTGGCCAAGGGTTTCCTTCCTTATCCAAAGAAAAAAACGTCCCCGCGCCCTGAATGGGTCGGCGGAATCCAGGGCTCGTTTTCGTCGCTTGGTTCTCGGTTTCGGGTTCTACCAGCGATAATGGGCGAAGGCCTTGTTGGCTTCGGCCATTTTATGAACGTCCTCGCGCTTCTTAATGGCCCCCCCCCGGTTGTTGGCCGCGTCGATCAGCTCCGCCGCGAGCTTCTCCTCCATGCTTTTTTCGGACCGATCGGAAGCGTAGGAAATGAGCCAGCGAAT
Source organism: Syntrophaceae bacterium (assembly GCA_013388675.1). Lineage (GTDB taxonomy): Bacteria > Desulfobacterota > SM23-61 > SM23-61 > SM23-61 > SM23-61. The sequence goes on from JACAEW010000328.1 coordinate 2,947, forward strand.
GGCCAGGGCCGTCCGCCTTTCGGGACGAACTTCGGTGGGAACCTGATACGTGGCGCCCCCGACTCGCCGGGATTTCACTTCAATAATGGGTTTTACGTTGCTCACCGATTTTTCGAAGAGCTTCAGAGGGTCTTCCTGGGTCCGTTTCTGGATGAGGTCCATGGCCCCATAGAAGATTCCCTCGGCCACGCTCTTCTTGCCCCGTTCCATGATATTGTTGACGAACCGGGCGACCAAAGCATTCTTGTACTTTGGGTCCGGCAGAATCTCGCGTTTGGTGACTTCCCGTCTTCTGGGCATGGGGTCCTCACTTGGGCCTTTTGGCCCCGTACTTGGAACGGCTCTTCTTCCGGTTCTGCACGCCGGCCGAATCCAGGGTTCCCCGGATGACGTGATACCGGACCCCGGGGAGGTCCTTCACCCGCCCCCCGCGAATCAAGACCACCGAGTGCTCCTGGAGGTTGTGCCCCACCCCCGGGATGTAGGTGGTGATTTCATAACCGTTGGTCAGACGAACCCGGGCAACCTTGCGCAGGGCGGAATTCGGCTTCTTGGGAGTCGAGGTATATACCCGGACGCATACCCCGCGCCGCTGGGGGCAGCGGGTCAGAGCCGGAGCGGTCATCCTGGCTTTCATCTTTTCACGGCCGTAGCGGACCAACTGGTTGATGGTCGGCATGGAACCTCCGATAAAAAAATAATCTCTTTATTTTACGATTTTTTAGGGATTTGTCAATTCCCAATTTTTCCCATTCCCGAATTTTCCGCCTCTTCTTCTCCGCCTTCCACCTGGATCCCCAGGTTCCGGTACCGGGCGAGTCCCGTTCCCGCGGGAATGAGACGGCCGAGAATCACGTTCTCCTTCAGTCCCCGCAGGTAATCGGTCTTCCCGCTGATGGCCGCCTGGGTCAGCACCTTGGTCGTCTCCTGGAAGGAGGCGGCGGAGATAAAGCTTTCCGTGCTCAGGGAGGCCTTGGTCACTCCCAACAGCAGGGGTTCGGCGGTCGCCGGCTGCTTGCCCTGAGCCTTGAGCTGGTCATTTTCCTCCTCGAAGAGGTGCCGTTCCACGTGTTCTCCCACGAGGAAATTGGAGTCCCCCACTTCTTTGATGACCACGCGGCGGAGCATCTGCCGCACGATCACTTCGATGTGTTTGTCGTTGATCTTGACCCCCTGGAGCCGGTAGACCTCCTGCACTTCGTCCACCAGGTAGCGGGCGAGGTCTTCCACTCCCAAGATGGCCAGGATATCATGGGGGTTGGAGGACCCGTCCATGAGCGGCTCCCCGGCCTTGACCTTTTCTCCCTCGTGGACGCTGATGTGCTTTCCCTTGGGGATCGAATATTCCTTGGGATCGCCGACCTCCGGCGTAATGAGCACCTTGCGCTTCCCCTTGGTGTCCCGGCCAAAGGAAACGGTCCCGGTGATTTCGCTGATCAGGGCGTATTCCTTGGGTTTGCGGGCCTCGAAGAGCTCCGCCACCCGGGGAAGTCCCCCGGTAATGTCCTTGGTCTTCGTCGTTTCCCGCGGGATTTTGGCGATGACGTCTCCCTGGTGAACCTTGTCCCCCTCGGAGACCACAATGTGGGCCCCCACCGGAAGGAGATAGCGGGCCATGCTCTCGGCGTCGGGGATCTTCAGCGTCCGCCCCTTCTCGTCCTTGATCGATACCCGGGGGCGGGCCTCCGGGTCCTTGGATTCGATGATGACCTTGGTGGAAAACCCGGTCACCTCGTCCAGCTGCTCCTGCATGGTCACCCCTTCCACGATGTCCCCGAACTTCACCCTTCCGGAGACCTCGGTGAGGATGGGCAGGGTGTAAGGGTCCCATTCCGCGATCAGGTCCCCGCTCTTCACCGCCTTCCCGTTTTCCACCTTGATTTTCGCCCCGTAAATAATCGGATACCGCTCTCTTTCGCGCCCGGACTCATCGACGATGGCCAGCTCCCCGTTCCGGTTCATCACCACCAGGTCCCCTTCCTTGCTGGTGACGGTGGAGATGTTGATGAACTTCACCCGCCCGTCGTTGCGCGGCTGGAGGGTGGTCTGCTCGGCGCGGCGGCTGGCCGTTCCTCCGATGTGGAACGTGCGCATGGTGAGCTGGGTCCCCGGCTCCCCGATGGATTGGGCGGCAATGATCCCGATGGCCTCGCCGATGTTGACCAACTGCCCCCGGGCCAGGTCCCGGCCATAACAAAGGACGCAGACCCCGCGCTTCGACCGGCAGGTCAGAACGGAGCGGATCTTCACCTTTTCCAGGCCGGCGTTTTCGATCTTCTCGACCAAACGCTCGTCGATCTCCTCGTTGGCCTTGACCAAGACCTCCCCGGTAAAGGGGTCGACGATATCCTCCAGGGCCACTCTTCCCAGAACGCGCTCCCCGATCGGCTCGATGATCTCCCCCCCCTCGACCAGGGGAGTCACCGGAATTCCGTCCAGGGTCCCGCAGTCCTGCTCGGTGACCACCAAATCCTGGGCCACGTCCACCAGCCTTCGGGTGAGGTAGCCGGAGTTGGCCGTTTTCAGCGCCGTATCCGCCAGCCCTTTGCGCGCCCCATGGGTGGAGATGAAGTACTGCAGCACGGTCAAGCCCTCGCGGAAGTTGGCGGTGATGGGCGTTTCGATGATTTCCCCCGAGGGCTTGGCCATCAGCCCCCGCATTCCGGCCAGCTGACGGATCTGCTGGGCGCTTCCCCGGGCCCCCGAATCGGCCATCATGAAGATGGGATTGAAGGAGGGGACGCGCTTCTTTTTCCCGCTGGGATCGGTGATCACCACGTTGCCGAGCTCTTCCAGGATCTCAAAGCCGATGTTTTCCGTCACCTGGGCCCAGATGTCCACCACCTTGTTGTACCGTTCTCCGTCGGTGATCAGGCCCTCCTTGTATTGGCTCTCGATCTCCAGGACCTCGCGGTTGGCCTTCCCCAGAATCTCGGCCTTCCGGGCGGGGATGACCATGTCGTCGATAGAGATGGAGATTCCGGCCCGCGTGGCGTACCGGTACCCCAGGTCCTTGAGCTGATCGGCGAGGATGACGGTCTTTTTGTTCCCCGCATAGCGGTAGCATTGGTCGATCAGGTTGGCCAGCTCCTTCTTGTTCATCACCCGGTTCACGAAGGAAAAAGGAATCTCCGGGGGGACGATCTCCCGCAGGAGCATCCTTCCTACCGTCGTCGAGACCATTTCCTTCGTCCCGTTGGTCCCCAGGCGGACCTTGATCCCGGCTTGCAAATCCACCTCTCCCGCGTCGTAGGCCATCCGGACCTCCTCCGGGCACGAAAAGGTCCTTCCCTCGCCCTTGACAAAGGGCTTTTCCCGGGTCAGGTAATAGAGACCGAGGACGATGTCCTGGGTGGGCACGATGATCGGTTTTCCATGGGCCGGGGAGAGGATGTTGTTGGTGGACATCATCAGCACCCGGGCTTCGATCTGGGCCTCGATCGACAGGGGGATGTGGACGGCCATCTGGTCGCCGTCGAAATCGGCATTGAACGCGGGGCAGACCAGTGGGTGAAGCTGAATCGCCTTGCCTTCGATCAGTACCGGCTCGAATGCCTGTATACCAAGCCTGTGAAGGGTAGGGG
>JACAEW010000320.1 GCA_013388675.1 Syntrophaceae bacterium
ACCGATGCCATGTTCCAGCAGATCCTGCTGCGGCCCGACGAGTACAGCGTCCTGGCCATGCCCAACCTCAACGGAGATTATATGTCCGATGCCCTGGCGGCCGAGGTCGGCGGATTGGGAATGGCGCCGGGAGCGAATATCGGCGATGGGTTGGCCGTTTTCGAGGCCACCCATGGAACCGCCCCCAAATATGCCGGCAAGGATGCCATTAACCCCGGGTCGGTGATCCTTTCCGGGGTATTGATGTTCGACTATCTCGGCTGGAAGGAAGTCTCCGAAACGATCCAGAGCGCCCTGCAGAAGACCATCCAGGCCAAGATCGTAACCTATGACCTGGCTCGTCAGCTCAAAGGAGCCACCGAAGTGAAATGCAGCGAATTCGGCCGGGCGATCATTGAGAACATGGAATAAAGGGATCGAAAAATGGGCAAGAATATCGTTCAGAAAATCATTTCCTCCCACCTGGCGGCAGGAACTCCGTCCCCGGGTTCGGAAATCGGCCTGGCCATCGATCAAACTTTGATCCATGACGCCACCGGGCAGATGGCCCTTCTCCAGTACGAAGCCATAGGCGCCGGAAGGGTCAAGACCAAACGTTCTCTCACCTATTCCGATCACAACACCCTTCAGGTCAGTTTCGAGAACATGGACGATCACCATTTCCTGGCCTCGGCCAGTCGCAAATTCGGACTCTATTACTCGCGGGTCGGGAACGGCATCTGTCATCAGGTTAACCTGGAGCGTTTTTCCGTTCCCGGCCAGACTCTTCTTGGCGCAGATAGCCATACGACTACCGCCGGCGGAGTGGGGATGCTGGCCATCGGGGTCGGAGGATTGGATGTGGCCGTGGCCATGGCCGGGGAGCCCTTTTACCTGATAATGCCCCAAGTATGGAATGTCCGGCTAGCCGGGTCTCTTCCCCCCTGGTCTTCGGCCAAAGATGCGGCCCTGGAGATTCTCCGGCGTCTCACCGTATCCGGGGGACGGGGAAAGACCCTGGAATTCAGCGGGGAGGGAGTGAAAACCCTGAGCGCCACCGAGCGGGCCACCATCGCCAACATGAGCATCGAAACCGGGGCCCTGACCGCGGTATTCCCCAGCGATGAGAACACCCGGCGCTATTTCGCCGCCCAGGGACGGCTTCAGGATTGGGCCGAATTGGCGGCCGATCCGGATGCCGCTTATGACGGGGAAATGGAAATGGATTTATCTTCCATTGAACCCTTGGTGGCCCGGCCGCATTCCCCGGACCATGTAGTCCCGGTTTCCTCCGAAGCGGGGAAAAAAATTCACCAGGTGGCCATCGGGTCCTGCACCAATTCCTCCATCGAAGACATGTTCCGGGTAGCGGCGATCTTGAGAGGAAAATTCGTCCCCCCCGAAGTTAGCCTGATCATCGCCCCGGGCTCCCGGCAGGTCCTGCGCTGCCTCATCGAAAGCGGCGGACTTGCGGACATGATTTCCGCCGGGGCCAGATTCATGGAAACCACTTGCGGCTTTTGCAATGGCGTCGGGCAGGCGCCCCGGTCCGGGGGAGTCTCCCTGCGGACTTCCAACCGGAATTTCTCGGGCCGGAGTGGCACCCCGGATGCCAGCCTCTACCTGGCCAGCCCGGAGACGGCCGCAGCCTCGGCCCTGGCCGGGGCGATTACCGATCCGCGCACCCTCGGAGCCCCGATCCAGGTCCGCCTTCCGCAGGACCTTTACATCGACGATCGGATGATCGTCCCCCCGGCCCCCGAGGGAGAGACGGTAGAGATCATCCGCGGACCCAACATTCCCCCCCTTCCCCGATTCGACCCCCTGCCGGACGACTTGGAAGGGGAAATTCTCCTGACCCTGGGAGACAATGTTACCACCGATGATATCGTGCCCGCCGGAGCCCACATTCTCAAATTGCGGTCCAATATCCCCGCCATTTCCGAATTTGTGTTCCAAAACATCGACTCGGGTTTCCCGGGGAGGGCCAGAGCTGCCGGAACCGGATTCATTGTGGGAGGGCGGAATTACGGGCAGGGGTCCAGCCGCGAACATGCCGCCCTCTGTCCCCGTTACTTGGGTGTCCGGGCGGTCGTCGCCGAATCCTTCGCCCGGATTCATAAGTCCAATCTGATCAATTTCGGCATCCTGCCCCTGGAACTGGCGAATCCGGGGGACAAGGCCGGTTTGCGGCCCGGGGATAAGCTTCGCCTGTCTAACCTTAAGTCCCTGATCGGCCGGGGTGCTGCCGTTCCGGTCCGGAACCTGACGCAGGGCAAGACTATCGAGACCAAGCTGGAACTTACCCCGAGATTAACCCAGATTCTTCTAGCCGGAGGTTTGCTGGCCTATGCGCGGACGAAACTGACCGGGAAATAATACGGATTTCGCCCGGAATTCGGGAAGGAGCCAGAATGAAGAAGACCCGTCTTAAAAAAATTATCGTATCCGGGAATCCCCTCACCCGAGGTCGGAAATATGGCGAAAAGGCCAAATCCTTGATCGAAAAGAGCGTGGGGAAATACCAGAAGGCCTTCAGGGAGGCTTCCGGCGTCACCTGGAAGAAGGCGCTTGAATTCTCCCGGACCTTCCTGAGACGGGTAAAGGAGTATGACGAAACGATTCTCGAAGAGATCAAAGGAATCGCCAAAGGCTCGGACCGGACTTGGGAGGAGATTTTCACCATCAACCTTCGCACGGAAATCCTCTTCGGCCTTAAAAAGTCCCAGGCCAAAGAAGGGTGCACTTCTTTTTGCGTTCTCCCCGAAATCACCCGCGAGGGGAAAACCCTGCTGGGGCAAAACTGGGACTATAAGCCTTTTGCCGCGGAAACCATGTTCCTGCTGCAGGTCAACCAGGATCAGGGGCCGGATATTCTGACCCTCGTGGAGGCCGGACAACTGGCCCGCATGGGAATGAACAGCGCCGGGGTGGGGATTTGCAATAATTACATCGAGTGCGAATCGGACGGGAAGAATATGGATCAGGGCGTTCCCACCCCTCTCATCCGTCGCCGGGCCTTGGACCGGGATAATTTTCGCGAGGCCGTGGGCACCATTATTCACACGCCACGTTCGTTTTCGGGAAACTACCTCGTGGCCACGGCAGAGGGAGAAGGCGATGCCACTGACCTCGAAGCCACCCCGGAGACCGTCTATTTCCTCTTCCCCAAAGACGGGCTCATCGTCCATTCCAACCATATCAAGGGGGCGGGGGGCGGGTATGTCGGGGCTTTCCGGGAAGGACTGGAAAACAGCATTTACCGCGACCGCCGGTTGGAGGCTCTCTTGCGCAGGGAAGTCTGGAAGATCGGTCCCGAGGAGATCATGCAGACCTTAAAGGACCACTTCGGCCATCCCTATTCCGTCTGCCGGCATGCGGACCCGAAGAAGCCCTGGCACGATCAGTGGCAGACCAATGCCTCGGTCATCATGGATCTGACCGACAAGGTCATGTGGATCGCAGCGGGTCCGCCTTGCGAATCCGAGTACCAGCGCTTCACCTTCGACCCGGAGGATTGATTCCTCCCTTCATACCCAAGAGATTCTCGCCGGAGCGTTTGAAAATGCTTGTCCTTTAGCCGGGAAACCCGCAATGTGAAGCCCGCGGGGAAGCGAGTTTTGGAGACCCTGGGCGGTTTATGGGATATCAGGGATTGGTTCGATTCGGAGGGATGATTTCGCCCGTCTGGGGATTTTGGTAACCCCCTTCCACCTTGGGTAAGACGACTCCCGTTTTGGGGTCAATCACTCCGCCATAAGTTCCCGGAAAAAATTCCCCGGTACGAGGATTCATGAGTCCTCTTTCCATTTCTTGGGCGGGAGAAGGAGGTTTAGCTGGAGCGGGCAGTTTTCCGGGGGGAATGGGCGTATAAGCCGGAGGCCCAGGGGAGGCAGGGGTTGGAGGATAATGCTGGGGAGGAAGGGGAGGATAAGATTGGGCCAAAACCATGGCTGTCCCCTGAGCCAAAGAAAAAAACAGAACCGCTCCTAAAACCAACTTTTTCTTCCCAAAATCCCTGATCATTGGGTTATTCGATGCTCCGAAATCTATTATACTCCTTCAAGGGGGGATTCCCCAAGCGTTCCTGCTGAAAATTTTATTTGAGGAGGAGGATACTCGGGCTTATTAAACAGAAGATAGGAATGAGTTTCGTAGGGACAATCCGTGAATTGCCCCTATGGGGTAGGTTGGAATTAAGAAAGCAAGAAATGCAGACCATACCCCCGACTTTAAACCATCGCCGGGGGAATGCGGGGAAAAGATCGAAGTTACCGCCGAGATTTCTTGTTTCGGGCCAATTTCTTTTTCCGGGCCGGTTTGGCCTTCACCCTCTCTTTTTTCGGTTCCGCCGCCTTCCTTTCGGCCAAAACTCTTCTGATCTCGCGCTTCTTGAGTCTGCGCAGGGCGATGAGAGCGCCTTTTCTCTCCGCTTTGGGAGTAATCTTTCCCTTCTCCCAGAGAACCACCGTTCCCAGGCTCACGCCGAGGAGCATGCCCAATTCTTTCTGGGAAAGCCCCTTTTTCAGCCGGAGGGCTCGGATTCTTGCCGGCGAAAAGCGGGCCACCTTAATTTCGTCCGGAGTAGCCTCCAGTTTGAATTGCTCGGTGGCTTTTTGAACCTGCTCCTTGGTAATTCGATTCAAATTGGTGTAGCCCTTCATCAGGCTCGAAAGCTTGAGCCTCATAGCCCTCACTTCGCGTTTTAAAGGCCGAAAGGTGGAACGGATCTCTCTTCTGGCCAGGCGCTGGATTTCGGATTTAATCATGGATTCAATTTTGCCCATAGAAGCTCCTTTTTGAAAAAAAATGGATAAGGCTATTAAACTTAAAAAGAATATATTATCCTTTTAAGGGAATATCAAATAAAAAATCAATAAAATTCGAATTTTTTCCAACCCCCTCAGGCGAATCCGGCTAGATATCGGCTTGGGAGGAAAATGGTCCTTGTCCAAAAGTCTTCTTCCCAGTATACTGCTTTAGTCGTCTTCGGTCCGGACCGTTCCTCAGTTGTTGATCATGTAAAAAGTCAGAAAAACCTTTTCTCCCCAAGCGGCGGTCCGCCCCTGGCTGATGGAAATGGATGGTTGAACCTTATTCCGGCTTTCGCCAAAGGCTTTAAAACGCGGTAAAAACATCTTTCGATGAACCCATCACCTTTGAAAGGAGAAGAAAAGATGAAAATTATATGTCTTTTGGGAAGCCCCAGGCCAAAAGGAAACAGCTCCACCCTGGCCAAATATTTCTGCGATGCCGCGGAGAAGCTGGGCGCCACAGTTCAAACCTTTGCGCTGAATAAGCTGAGCTACCGGGGTTGCCAGGCCTGTATGGCCTGTAAAACCAATCTGGAAAAATGCATCCTGAAGGACGACCTGGAACCGGTCCTGGACAGCATCCGGGATGCCGACGTTCTGGTCCTGAGCACCCCGGTTTATTTCGCCGACCTTACGGCGCAGCTCAAGGCCTTCGTGGACCGGACCTACTCCTATCTGGTTCCCAACTTTTTCAACAACCCCAACCCGAGTCGCCTGGCGCCCGGAAAGAAGCTGGTGTTCATTCAAACCCAGGGCCAACCGAATGAGAAATTGTTCGCCGACATCTTCCCCCGGAATGAAGCCTTCTTTAAATGGTATGGGTTCAAGGATAACCATCTGATCCGGGGCTGCGGGGTGCGGAATCCGGAGGATATTCTGGCCAAGGGGGAGGTGCTGAAGCAGGCGGAGGAAGTAGCCAGGAAGATCATGGGGTGAAGATGGTTGCCGGTCGCCCCTTACCGGTTACTCGATGTCGTTTCGGCCCGCCCATGGGGCTCTTTTATTAGGGGGCGATGGCTTCGGAGCCTGGAGCGGATGGGGAAAAACCCTTGCGGTAGGGGATCTGCCGCGAAGCAGGTGAATTTTGTATCTTCTCGGGCAAATTGCAAGACGAAAGGGTTATATGGATAGAAAGAGATTCCAATCTTATTTTCTATTTCCCCTTGCATGCCTCTTCTTTTGCTTTCAGACAGCCTCATCTTGGGCCGCTCCGGACCAGGCCCTATTAACCCGGGCGAAACAGATGCAGGAGGACCTTCTGCAGGACCTTGCAAACCTGGTCAACATCGATTCCCCTTCGGGGTACGGGGCCGGTTCGGAAAAGATCATGTTGATCCTCTCGGAAAAGTTGCGGGACCTGGGAGGAAAAGTGGAAATTTTATCCGTCCCCAAGGGGGCCGGGTACAATATCACCGCCACATTCCCGGGAGCGGGAAAAGGAAGAATTCTTCTCCTGGCTCACTCGGACACGGTCTTCCGGGTGGGAACCGCTGCCGAGCGGCCATTTAAAATTGTCGAGGGGAAAGCCTATGGACCGGGAGTGGCCGACGACAAAGGGGGAATCGTCGCCGGCCTTTATGCTTTGAAGCTCCTTCAGGAACGGGGCTTCCAAGGCTACGGTTCGATTACTTTTCTGATCAATTGCGATGAGGAGATTGGTTCGCCCAGTTCCCGGGAGCTCATCAAGAACCTCGCCCGGGAACATGATTATGCCGTCTGCCTGGAAGGCGGAAGGCAGAAGGACGGCCTGGTGAACTGGCGCAAGGGCACCGGAAGGGTCATCGTGGAAGTGAAAGGAAGGGCTTCCCACGCGGGCAGCGCCCCGGAAAGCGGGGTCAACGCCCTGATGGAGCTGGCCCACCAGGTGCTTCAGCTGAAAAAGCTGGAGGACAGGGAGAAAAAGACCACTCTGAACTTTACGGTCTTCCAATCGGGCGATAAATTGAACGTGATCCCCGATTCTGCCCTAGCCCGCGCGTACATGCGCGCCCTCTACCCGGAAGAATTCGCCCGGGCGGAAAAGGCCGGCAACGAAATCATTAAAAACAAGCTTTACCCCGAGAGTGACGTGAAGTTTACGCTGAACATCGGCCGGCCTCCTTTTCCTCCGAACGAAAAGACCGACGCGCTCATCGCCAAAGCCAGGAATATTTACCGGGAAATCGGCCGGTCCCTGAAGGTGATGGGCAGCGGCGGGGCGTCGGACGGCAACTACACCGCGGCGGTGGGTACGGCCACGATCGACAGCATGGGGTTGGTGGGAGGAAAAGGACACACCGCCGATGAGTACATAGACATCGACAAGATCCCTCCCCGTCTTTACCTGCTCGCCCGTCTGTTGATGGAACTCGGGGCGAAGAAATAGGATTCCTTCAAGGGATCATCGGGGGGATCCCCCGCGTGATTGAATGGAACGAATCCGGCTGGATGCTGGAAAAAATAAAGGGCGCCGATCTCTCCTTGTGGGAGTCATTTCCGACACCCACGGCCTGGTGAGGCCCGAGGTGCTCATCGCCTTCCAGGGCGTCAAGGTCATTCTTCATGCGGGGGATGTAGGCGCCCCGGAGGTTCTTGCCGCGTTGGGGGCGATTGCCCCGGTTTATCCGGTCCGGGGAAACGTGGACCGGGAAGCTTGGGCCGGAGTTTGCCCAAAACCCGGACCGTCGAAGTCGAAGGACAAAAGCTCTTTCTGCTCCATGACCTCAACAGCCTGGACCCTGACCCGGCCGCAGCCGGGTTCCGCGCGGTCATCAGCGGCCATTCCCACCAGCCCGCTTGGGGGGAGCGCAACGGGGTGTTCTTTTTGAACCCGGGCAGCGCGGGACCCCGCAGGTTCAGGCTGCCGGCCTCCGTCGCCCTTCTTCGTCTCGGAAGAAATTCGGTTGAGGCCAGGATCATCGAACTCAAGGTCAATGAAAAAAGGCCCGCGCGGCTGGTTTTCGGCGATCGGCGCTGAATGGGGGTCAGAAGACCTTTCTCCTTCTGGCGGTCCAGTTTTTGGCGTTGTTCTCCCAAGCCAGGCAATTTTTACCTTTTTTCTCCCCGGGGAACCTAGGGTTGGACCGTGGGGAGGCGTGCCCTCCTTTTTTGATATTCCTTTTGATTTTGAACCTTTGCGGAGCAAATAGATTTTTTCTAAAACCATGAAAGCCCTGAAGATTTTTCCGCCAGGGGATTTTATCCGGCTTGGCACATGATTCGCATAATCCTTGAATAAATCCCTACTTAATTTCCTTGACTGAACCTGATCTTCATTTGAAATCGTCAACCATCGGACTCAACCGGGCGCAAGAAAAAGGGGGTCATCGGGGTCTCGCCAAGTTCTGGCTTCTCCTCCTTTTTTCCTTTATTCCCTTTTTACTATGCCCTCCCGGAGCACGGGGGAATTGGGAATCCCTCATCGACCGCCTCATCGGCGACGGCTTCAACGAGCAGACCATTCGGGGTTTCTTCTCCCGCCCGGAGGTCAACTTTGATCCCGCTCCCATGTCGAGCAAGCTGGAAACCCTCGTTAAGAATCATTCTCCTAAAGCTTCCGTCGATCCAGGCTCCAACTCCAGGGCCGTTTACCGTGGACCCTTGACCGCAAACAACCTGGCTCGTGCCCGTTCTTACCTCCAGGAACACAGGGAGGTTCTGGAGAAAATCAGCAGCCAATACTGTGTCCCCAAAGAGATTATCGTTTCCATCCTCTTGGTAGAAACCCGCCTGGGTGACTATACGGGGGCAAGATCGGCTTTCAGTTCCCTGGCCAGCATGGCCACGTGCACTGAATTGAAAATCATACGGCCCCACCTTCCGAAAAATTTGATTCACCGGAATAATGAAGAATTCGCCAAGGAGGTATGCCGCCAGAAGGCTGACTGGGCCTACTCCGAGCTCCAGGCTCTGATCCTGTACGCCCATATTAACAATGATGACCCGCTGAAGTTTCCGGGCTCCATTTACGGGGCCATCGGCCTTTGCCAGTTCATTCCCACCAGCGCCCTGGTCTATGGCGTCGACGCGGACGGGGATGGGCGCACCGATCTTTTCGCCAAGGTCGATGCTTTCTACAGCATTGCCAATTACCTGAAGGAGCACGGATGGGGCTGCCAGATGGACCGGGCGTCCCAGCACAAAGTGATTCACGCTTACAACCACAGCCATACTTACGCGAACACCGTTCTGGCCGTGGCCGAAAAGCTGAAGGCCAAACCCAAGAAGAAATAAAAATGGGTACAGATGAACCCCGATATTGCTTCCCCATGATGGAGAAATAATTCCATCGCTTCATTTTCCCTGAATTCGCCAATCTACATTCCCCATGCCGCATTTCAAATTCCCCCTTTGACACCCTTATCCGCTTGACATATAATCCGCTCATCAAAAGTTGCTTTTTTTATTACCCTACGAGTGTGCTCGGGGCACACCGAAAGGAGGTTGTTATGAAGCGCAGGTATGGCTGTCTGGTGGTAGGTTTCTTGGTTCTTACGTTCCTATGTCCGACGGGGGTTCCGGCGGCCTTTCCGGAAAAAGACATCACCCTGGTGGTCCCCTGGGCCGCTGGAGGGGGAACGGATACCATCGCCCGAACCCTGGTGAAAAACGCCAAAAAGCACTTTGGCGTCAATGTGAATGTCGTCAACAGGACCGGCGGATTGGGAGCGATCGGAATGGGATCCGTGGCCACGGCGACCCCGGACGGTTATACGGTAGGGGTCATTACTTTTCATTTGAGCAACTATAAGATGATGGGTCTGGCTCCCCTCTCTTACCGGGATTTTTCTCTCATCCAAATGATCAACATAGAAGGCGCCTGTGCCAGCGTAAAGGCCGGATCGCAATTCCAAACCTTGAAGGATTTAATCGACTTCGCCAAGAAGAGCCCCGGGGTGGTCACCGCCGGCCATGCCGGAGCGGGGAGCGTCCAGCACCTCTCCCTGGCGTCTCTTTGCGTGCGGGAAAATGTCAAGATCGTCCACGTTCCTTTCGACGGCTCCGCCCCAGCGCGCACGGCCCTTCAGGGGGGCCACGTGACGGTCGCGGTTACGACCATCAGCGAAGTTTTGCAGCTTTACCAGGCCAAATTGGTCAAGGTCCTATACCTGGAAGACACCAAGAGACACTGGCTCTACCCGGATGTTCCCACCATCGCCGAAGCGGGGTATCCCAACCCCAAGATCATCTACGACTGGCGGGCCCTAGGAGCCCCCAAAGGGGTTTCCCCGGACCGGATGAAGGTTCTGACCGACGGCTTCAAGAAATGCTTCGATGACCCCGAGTTCCAGAAACTGGCCTATGACCTAGGATTAGCCACGGTTTATATGGATGCCAAGCAGCTCGAGAAGTTCCTGGGCGACATGGAATCCTATCATCGCCCCGCCCTGGAGAGCGTGGGTCTTTTGAAAGAAAAGTGACTCTCCTCGGCAAAATTGGTCGAAAAGAAATGCCGATCGGTTGGCTTATCCATCCGCGCAGGATCCGGAATACTTGACCCTAGGCGTAGGGGCGATTCATGAATCGCCCCTACTTGCTTATCGCTCCCTTTAGAGGCGACGGAGGGGTTTCCATGGCCAGCGCGTCCATGAAAAAGGCAGATATGCTTGTCTCTCTGATCATCATCCCGATCTGTCTATACGTATTCTATGAGTCGGGGAACTGGCCTAAACAGGCGTTGATCGGCGCTCCCACCTTGATCCCCTGGGGGGTGGCTGCCTGCCTCTTGATGGCTGCCGGAATGCAGTTTGTTCGCGCTCTGGCCGGAAAATCGCTTCCCTTGGAGGAACGGCTGACGGGTTCTAACCGACGGCGGGTCATCTTTGCGGCTCTTCTTACCGGGGGATATGCCGCTCTGGTTTCTTATGGAGGCTTCCTGATCACGACTTTTCTTTACCTCGCGCTCTTTAGCCTGGCCGCAGGAGAGAGGCGCTGGATTCGGCTGATCGTTTTTGCGGTGACCGTGCCGGTCGCCATTTACCTGATTTTTGCAGCGATCCTGAACGTGCCCCTCCCACCGGGAATTTTCCGGTAGCCGAATTCGGAAAGATTTGTTTCATGGTTGACCTGGCTTTGCTCTTGAAGGGGTTCGGAACCGTCCTCTCAGGGTACAACTTCATCGCCCTGGTCCTCGGTTCTTTTATGGGTATCATCGTTGGGGCCATTCCCGGGCTCACCGCCACCATGGGAATCGCCCTTTTGGTCCCCTTTACGTTCGGCATGTCGCCCATCACCGGAATCGTCATGCTTCTGGGAATTTACACCGGAGGGATTTACGGCGGAGGAATCGCTTCCATCTTGATTAAAACTCCCGGAACCCCGGCGGCCGTAGCTACAACCTTCGACGGATATCCCCTGGCCCAAAAAGGATTGGCTGGGAAGGCGATTGGAATGGCCACGGTAGCCTCGGGCATCGGGGGCACTTTCACGGCCCTCTGCCTGACTTTCTTTGCCCCGATCTTGGCCAACTTCGCCTTGCGCTTCAGCGCCCCCGAATATTTTGCCTTGGCGGTATTTGGGCTGTCGGTGGTGGTCACGCTAGCGGGCCGCTCCCCCTTGAAAGGCCTAATATCGGGCGGCCTCGGGCTTCTAATCGCCATGGTGGGGCTCGATCCCATGGGCGGGTTTCCCCGTTTCACCTTCGGCCGTATCGAGTTGACCGGCGGCTTTTCCTTCGTCCCCATGCTGATCGGCCTCTTCGCCCTTTCCGAGGGGTTCCGCCAGATGGAAACGATTCTCACCGCTCCCAGGGTTAAGGCGGTGCTGAAGGATATCCTCCCGAATCTACGCGAATTGAAGGCCTGCGGGGTCACCTTCGCTCGCTCCTGCATCATCGGCTTGGTCGTCGGCATCACGCCGGCCATCGGGGCAGAAACCTCTTCGTTCATCAGTTATGCCGAAGCCAAAAGGACATCGAAATACCCCGAGAAATTCGGGACGGGCATTCTCGAAGGGGTGGCTGCTCCCCAATGCGCGGAGAACGCGAGCACTGGCGGGGACATGCTTCCCATGCTCACCTTGGGCATACCCGGGGATGCCGCCACGGCGGTTCTCATGGGTGCCCTCACCATCCACAACCTGCAGCCCGGTCCCCTTCTCTTTCGAGACCACCGGGAACTGGTCCATCAGATTTTCGGCGGCATGATCCTGGCCAACATCATGTTCGTGATTCTGGGCCTGATATTCGCCCGATTTTTCGCCCGGGTCATCAACATCGACCGTCGCTATCTCGTTCCCCTCATTTTCATTGCCTGCATGGTGGGAGCCTACTCCATTAATAACGTCATGTACGACCTGGTGACCTGCGTCTGCTTCGGTTTCATCGGTTACCTGATGATGCGTTATGACTACCCCGTATCCCCCATGGTGCTGGCTCAGATTCTCGGAGCGATGATGGAATCCAATTTTCGCCGCTCGCTGGTCATGTCCAGCGGCGATCCTTTGATATTGGTGACACGTCCCATCTCCCTTACCATTTTGATCCTGGCCGTGTTTGCTGCCGTCACGGCCATCCGCCGCCAGCGCAGAACCTTCCAGACCCAGGCAGGCAGGGAAGCCCCGACCTGACAAATTTGAACCACTTTAAAAACCTTCGCCCAGCGCCGGAGAATTCCTGCGGCCCCTTCCGGATCGATTCAGGAATCGCTCTTTGTTCATCCCGATCCTGATATGAATCCGCTTCCCTGCCTCCTAAAAGGGCCCGAACTTCTTGTTCACCTCTTGGAGCGGCATTCCGCGGCGCAGGGCCTGGCGCATCTTCTGCTCCCGTCGCACCGCTCTTTCTGCATCCATCAGCACCTCTTCGGTTAGGGCCTGGGGAATGACGACTACTCCGTCCATGTCGCCGAAGACGTAGTCACCGGGATAGACGGAAACTTCCCCCACTTTCGTGACCCCCTGAAACTCCTTGAGCTCCCAGCGGCTGATGGAGCTCGCCGGCATGTAGAAATCGGTGAAAACCGGGAAGTTCAGTTTCCGGATGAAGGGCGCATCGCGCAGCCCCCCGTCCACCACCGCCCCGGTGCATCCCCGTTGTTTGGCCGACAGGGTCATGATCTCCCCCCAGTGGGAAGAAGACCGGTCGCCGCTGGCACTCAGCACGATTACGCATTGGGGAGTGACGGCCTCGAGCATTGCAATGAGCATCGGCGTATCGTCATTCTTAATATCGCCCGTCTGGACTCCCAGGCAGGTAAAGGCAGGTCCGGCAACCTGCATGGATTCTTTCAAAGGACGAATGGATGGGGGCATAGAATGGTTCCGGACGCCCCGGGAATCCAGGATGTCCGCCACCACCCCGGTGTAAAGGCGGCGAAACCGCCGCTGGAGTTCCGGCAGCCCGATCTTTCCCTTCCTCATGTAACCCTCCTCATCCATGAAATTCCGGGGCCGCAGACTCCCGCAGAATCCAAGCGAAAGAAACTTAGGGGATTGATGGAATCCGGGAAACCTGCGTTCATTCGGCGCCCATCATTCTTTATCTGCCAGCCGCAAATCCCACTCCTGCCATATCAGCTCGGGCACAAATCCTTCCCGGCTCCGCCGATCGGCCCAGGCCATCAAGGCAGAATCCCGGGCCGCTTCGGTGCAGAGATATTTCCGGTCCAAATCGATCCTGACCCGTCCAAGGTCCAGGCGGTCCGAGTCCCAACAGGTCTGGATGGTAATATCAGCCGCCGTGCCCCCATCGGTATGGTCCCGGCAGGCTTCGTAGAGGAGGTCAAAATCCCTTTCCGAGAGATGAAAATGAGTCCCTTGGAATCGGGCGGCGAGCTCCGCTCCTCGATAGCCATGCTCCCGGTCCCATCCTTCGTTCATCCTCCGGGCATCATGGAAGACCGCGAAAAGTTCGACCACTTCGATTCTTGCTCCGGTTTTGCGGGCCAGATTTCGGCCGTTTTCCAACACTCTTGCCCAGTGGGACAAGCCGTGGATTCCCTTGGGAGATAGAGGATACTGACCGAGAATCATCTGGATCACTGCTCTAGAAATCATGGTCAGAGCGGATTTTACCCGTTGGAAGAGACGACCCCCCGGATGACCTCCAAGGGGAATTGATCCGGTCTCCCCTGAGATTCCCGGCTCCCGCCGCTTCTTTAGGGGATTAGCACGATCTTTCCAAAGGCCCCGGGTTCAAGGACTTTCCGGTGGGCCTGGGCCGCTTCTCCCAGGGGGAACTCTTGGCCGACAACCGGCCGCAGCGTCCCATTTTCCAGCCCCGCGGCCAGGGCGGAATGAATGCTCCGGATTTCCCTCTCGGAAGCGTTGGCTACAAGCATGCCCAGAATGGCGGCCTCCCGGATCATCGCCTCCCGGGGGTTAATCTCCACCGGCCCACGGCTTCCCACCACCACAACCCGCCCGCCAGGGGCCAACACCATGAGGTCCTTTCCCAGGTTTACGTTGGCCAGAACCTCCACAATCACATCCATCCCGCGCCCTTGGGTCCATTTCAGGGCTTTCTCCAGATAATCTGGAGTCCGGTGATCGAGCACAAGGTGGGCCCCTTGCTCGGCGATCAGATTCCGGCCTTTTTCCGTCCCCCCTGTTCCGATCACCTTCATTCCTGCCGCCTTAGCCAGCTGGACTGCGGCGATCCCGACGCCCCCGGTGGCCCCGTGGACCATTACCCAGTCGCCGGGAAGGGCGCGGGCCCGGTGAAATAGCGCCCGGTAAGCGGCCGAGTAAGGGGTGTTTACCGCTGCTCCTTGGGAAAAGGAAATTCCCTTGGGCAGCGGATGGACCTGTTCAGCTTGGCAAAGAGCTTTTCCCGCATAAGCCCCGCTAATCGTTCCGGTGAGAAAAACCCGGTCGCCCGCCTTCATGTTCTCTACCTCTCCCCCGACCGCCTCAACAAGCCCGGCGGCATCGCTGCCGGGGGTGTAGGGTAAGGGGGGAAGACGGGAGTAGGCTCCGGAGCGGATATAAGTTTCCACCGGGTTTACCCCGACGGCGCAGACCCTTACCACCACCTGCCGGGGTCCCGGCTGCGGGTCTGGAACTTCTTCCAGCTTCATTACTTCGGGTGGGCCGAATTCGTGGATGCGGATCGCCCTCACAGCTTTTTCCCCTCTCATCGAAATCTTCCCAGGCCTTGAGGAATTCGGGGGGCTTTGGTTCGGCTTCCTGCCGGCCTGGGTTTGTTTATTCTAACACGGGAAGGAAGCCCTTGGGTCCACGGAAAAAGGAAAAGTCATCGGGGATTGCCGGGGGAGGTCGAGGGGGGAAGAAACCGACTGGCAGGCAATTTTTCTTCGGGAAAAGAAAAAAAACAGGACAGAAGGCCTCAGCCAACAAACCGAGTCCTTCTGTCCCGCCGGGAATAACGAAAAATTACTTCATGAGTGTTTTCAGGGCCTTGCCGGGCGTGAATTTGACCACTCGCTTTGCCGGGATCTTGATCTCCTTGCCCGTCTGGGGGTTACGGCCAACGCGGGCCTTCCTCTTGCTTACGCTGAAGGTCCCGAAGCCAACGAAGGTGAAAGCCTGGCCCTTTTTCAAACCCTTTTTAATCGCCTCAAACATGCAGGAGATGGCCCGATCCGCCATTCTCTTGCTCCCCACCACTTTACCCACCTCCACAACCAAGTCCGCCTTGTTCAACTTGCTTCACCCCCTTTACTCTGATATTGAGCGAAATTTTCCTTATTTTATTGCAATTTAAAAACTTGTCAAATCATTTGTTGGAAAAAAATGAACCCGCCAATTCTTTCCGCGCGTTGAATTCCCTTGATTCCCTCGTTTTCCTGTGCTAATTTTCCAGCAAGGTTTTTTCGGGTCAAATTCTTTTTGGAGAAGGAGTTATCATGTCCAGCGAATTCCACCCTCCGGCTCGGATTCTCATGGGCCCCGGGCCCTGCAACGTGGACCCCCGGGTGATGCTCGCCCTGGCCAAACCTCTGCTCGGCCACCTGGACCCCGACTTTATCCGGATCATGCACCAGGTCCAGGACCTTCTGCGGAGTGTTTTCGTAACCCGGAATCCCCTTACCATTCCCATTTCGGGGACCGGGACGGCGGGAATGGAAGCCGCCTTTGTCAACGTGGTCGAGCCCGGCGACAGGGTCCTCATCTGCGTGAACGGCTTCTTCGGGGAACGGATGGTGGAGATTGCCGGGCGCTGCGGGGCCGAAGTAAAAAGGCTCGAAGGTGTCTGGGGCAAGTCTTTTGAGCCCGCTGAAGTGGAAAAAGAACTGAAGGCCTTCCGTCCCCGGGTTCTGGCGCTGGTCCATGCCGAAACCTCAACCGGGGTTCTTCAGCCGTTGGAGGATTTTCCCTCGATCCTGAAAAAATTCCCCGAAACTCTCCTCCTCGTCGATACGGTTACCTCTCTGGGCGGCCATCCGGTGAAGGTGGATGAATGGGGAATCGATGTCTGTTACAGCGGAACCCAAAAATGCCTGAGCTGCCCTCCCGGTTTGGCTCCGATCACCTTTTCCCCCAGGGCCGTGGAAAAAATTAAAAATCGGTCGAGGAAGGTTCAGAGTTTCTACCTGGACATGGATACGCTCGGCAGGTATTGGGGAAGCGAAATAACCTATCATCATACCGCTCCCGTCAGCATGAACTATGCGCTGCTCGAGGCCTTGCGGATCATCCAGGAAGAAGGCCTCGACCGGCGCTTTGAAAGGCACCGGCGGAATCATCTGGCCCTGGCGGCCGGGATCGAGGCCATGGGCCTGAAGATGTTTGTCGAGCCGCAGTCCCGTCTGTGGTCCTTAAACACCATCGCCATTCCTGAGGGAATCGACGACGCCAAGCTGCGCAAAAGCCTCTTGGAAGAATATAACCTGGAAATCGGCGGGGGACTGGGACCTCTCAAAGGAAAAATCTGGCGGGTGGGGTTAATGGGGTACAACTCCAACGAGAGGAATGTCCTCTTCTTCCTCACCGTTCTGGAGCAGGCCCTGCTTGCCCAAGGGTACGAGGTACCCCGGGGCGTAGGGGCCTCCGCAGCCCGGAATTTTTATTCCAAAAACAAACCAGGCTGAGGGAAAAGGTCGTTACCGGTTGTCGGCTCCCGGTTTTCGTCTTTGGCCAGAAGCGAGCAACCAGGGACGGGCAAGCAGCAACGGGGTATCCGCTTTTTCCGCGATCGGCACCATTTTTTATGGGTAAACCTTGGACTTTCCTCCACTCCCAAATCATTCACGCCTGCCGCATCTTCACCCTGAAGAGGGAGGGATACCGTTCCCCCCGAACGGGAAAGGACCATGATTTTTTCCTCCTCGACTCCTGCGACTGGGTCAATGTCATTCCCCTCACCCCGGAGGGAAAAGTCATTCTGGTCAAACAGTACCGGTTCGGGACGAAGGATTTTTCTTTGGAAATTCCCGGGGGAATGATCGACGAGGGAGACACCCCTCCGGGCGCCGCCGCCCGGGAGCTCCTGGAAGAGACGGGCTATGGGGGCGACGACCCGGTCCTTCTGGGAATGGTCCATCCCAACCCGGCAATCCACACCAATCGCTGTTATACTTTTTTAATTCCCAACGCCGCTTACCGCCAGCCTCCCCACCAAGATTCAACCGAGGACCTGGAAGTTTTGAGCGTCCCCCTCTCCGGGATTCCCGGCCTCATCCGGAATGGAAAGATCACCCACGCCCTTGTCGTGGCCGCTTTTTACTGGTATTTTTCGGCTACGGGATTCCGGGACGGAGAGAAAACCTGAAAGAACGGGCTTATCCAGGTGTTTTTCAGTCCGGTGCCGGGCCGGGAGCTGTCTTTATGAAATCCGGTAATGGTTTAGCCATTTGAAAAGGCCTCCCCAGAAATCCCTCCCGTCCTCCCTTTTTCAAAGGGAGGAGAGGTTTTTTGATTGATTCCGATGAATAAAACCGAATTTCCCCCTTTGAAAAAGGGGGAGCAAGGGGGATTTCTGGAGCTCCTGAAAAAAATTGAACTCGCTTTTCGCATGCTTAAACAGATACGAAATTCGAAAATTGCCTTCAATAACGCAGAGGAGGGTTTATGCCGAAAATGACCGCCATGGACGCCGCCGTGAGTATTCTGGTTGACGAAGGGGTTAAAGTCATCTTTGGGATTCCGGGGGCAGGGATTTTGCCCTTCTACCAGTCGCTCATGAAATCGGGAAGAATCAACCATTACATCGCCCGCCATGAGGAAGGAGCCATTCATGCCGCCGACGGGTATGCCCGGGCTTTGGGAACGGTGGGGGTTTGTTCCGCCACCTCCGGGCCGGGGGCCAGCAATTTTGTCACCGGATTGTACACGGCTCAAGTAGATTCGATTCCCATGATCGCCATCACCGGGCAGAATGTTCGAGCTCAACTGGGGAAAGAGGCGTTTCAGGCGGTGGACATCGCCGAAGTCGTGAAGCCCGTCACCAAGAAGAGCTACTGCGTGAAAGAATCCGCCCAGGTTCCCTGGGTTTTTCGGGAAGCCTTCAGGATCGCCCGGGAAGGCCGTCCCGGGCCGGTGCTGATCGATTTGCCCCTGGATGTGCAGCGGGGAGAGATCGAGTATGACCCCGAAATCGATTCCCGCCTCGAGTTCATCAAACCTTCTCCCAGCCCCCCCAAAATCCGCCGCGCCCTGGAAATGCTCGCCGCGGCCCAAACCCCCGTTCTTCTCCTGGGCGGCGGCGTCATCATCGCCGATGCGGCGGAAGAATTTGTCCAACTGGCGGAACGCCTGCAGATTCCCGTGGTCACCACCTACATGGGGAAAGGGGGATTTCCCCCCGACCATCCCCTGTACGCGGGGCAGGTAGGCATCCAATGCAACACCCGTTGCGGGAACCAGACCTTTCTCGAATCCGACCTGGTCCTCGGGATCGGCTGCCGGTTTAACGACCGTCACACGGGGACCTTGGACGTTTATACCAAGGGGAGGAAATTCATCCACATCGATATCGATCCCCTGCAGATCGGCAAAATCATCGCCCCGGAACTGGGTATCGTATCCGACGCCAAACTGGCCCTCCAGGCCCTGCTGACGGCCGCCCGGGAATCGGGCCTTTCCCCCAAACCTTCGCCCCGGGTTCAACAGCTTCCGGAAACGCGCCGGCAGCTCGCCCGAAAATTGGACTTCGATCAGGTTCCGATCAAGCCTCAAAGGGTGTTCAAGGAGATCAACGAGTTTTTCGACGAGGAGACCATTTTCGTGACTTGCATCGGGCTCAACCAAATCTGGTCGGGACAGTTCCAGGAGATTCGCAAACCCAGGCATTACCTGGATTGCGGGGGGGCCGGGCCCCTGGGGTGGGACCTTCCGGCGGCCATCGGCGCCAAGATCGCCCGGCCGGACAAGCTGGTGGTTCAGGTGGTGGGGGATTACGGCTTCGAATTCTGCTCCGAGGAGCTGGCCATGGCCTGTATGTACAAAATCCCGGTGCTTTCTTTGATCATCAATAACGGCTACCTCTCTCTGATCCGCCAGGGGGAAAAGTACGGGTACAACATGAACTACGAGGTCTCCATCTGGTATGACGGTGAAAACAAGATGATCGACTTCGTCAAATTTGCCGAGGCTTTCGGGGCCCGGGGAGAACGGGTGGAGCATCCCCAGGGCATTAAGCCTGCCATCCAGCGCGCCCTGCGCTGGATGGAGCAGCACAGCCGCCCCGCCCTTATCGATATCATCGTAGAGCGGGAGACGGACGCTTCCATGGGGGCCAGCATCGACGCGGTCCGAGAGTTCGAAGAGGAGCGGACCAAAGAAAAGAAGAAAGCCGACCTGCGGGCGGCTTAAGAGAATCGGGGCGATTCATGAATCGCCCCTACGCCGGAATAGAGAAAGAGCTTCGCCCATCGGGTCTGGGCCTTTTTCCTCCCCTCCCCGGGATCCCGCTTTTCTCCATCCCCCGGGGTCCCGTCTTTTTCAATACGTGGACATGATCACGACCCGCTGGATCTCGTTTGTCCCCTCGTAGATCTGGGTGATTTTGGCGTCGCGCAGGTAGCGCTCCACGGGGTATTCCTTGACGTATCCGTATCCTCCCAGGACCTGGACCGCCTCCACCGTGACCCGCATGGCCGTGTCCGCGCAGAAACACTTGGACATGGAGGAGAGGCGGATGGTCTCCGGGCTGAGGCGGGACATGTCCTTGGGAAGCTCCTGGAGGACCGAGGCGGTTTTGTAGAGGAGCTGCCGGGCCGCCTCGATGTTCAAGGCCATGTCGGCGAGCTTGAAGGAGACCCCTTGCTGGGCGATGATGGGCTTGCCGAAGGCCACCCGTTCTTTGGCGTAATTCAACGAATATTCGAAGGCGCCCGCGGCGATCCCCAGGGCCTGGGCGCCCACCGCCGGGCGGCTGAAATCCAGGGTTTTCATCATGATGGCAAACCCCATGCCCTCGCCGGCCAGGATGTTTTCCGCCGGCACCGGGCAATCCTCAAAGATCAGCTCCACCGTTTCCGAAGAACGAATCCCCAATTTATCTTCGTGTTTCCCCACGGAAAAGCCCTTGGTTCCCTTCTCCACGACAAAAACGCTCGACCCTTTGTGCCCGCCCTTGGCCGGGTCCGTCAGGGCATAGACCGTGACCGTATCGGCCACTCCCCCGTTGGTGATGAAGGTCTTTGTCCCGTTGAGGACGTAGGAGTCTCCCTTTTTCACCGCCCTGCTGCGGAAGGCGGCCACATCTGAACCGCCGCTCGCTTCGGTCAGGGCGAAGGCCGACAATTTTTCTCCCGCGGCCAGGGCCGACAGGAATTTCTTTTTTTGGTCGGGATTTCCCGCCAGGAGAATGGGCAAGGTCCCCAGTTCCTGGGCCACGGGGAGCATGCCGGTCGAGGCATCCACCTTGGATAACTCCTCGCAGACGATGATGAGGGCCAAGAGACCCGCCCCCGCTCCCCCATGCTCCTCAGGAAAATCGACCCCGAAGAGGCCGTTTTCGCGCAGCAGGCCCACCATCTCCCAGCTGAATTCTCCCTTCTGATCCCTTGCCGCGGCCCCCGGCTCCACTTTCTCCTTGGCCAGTTTCCGCACCGTGTCCCGGAGCAATATTTGCTCTTCGGTCAGTCCGTATTGCATACCCCTCTCCTTTCCCCGCCCCCTCCCTCTCCTCCCCCTCGTGGGGGAAGATTATGGTGGGGGGGATTTTTCACCCGGTTTCTGAAAAAAAGGATTTGGCGCTCGGGCGCCTTTGGGGGGGATTGTAGAAACATCCTGGAAGAAAAGTCTATAAAAAAATGGAGAGATTTCCCGAAGGCGGGGGCTCCGTGGCCAGCTTACAACCTCGTCCCCGGCTTTGCCGCGCGGCGACCTTTTTGGCTTAATTCCCTCAGCTCAATAGTCTCACTGCCGAAAGAGCGTACACCTTCGCCGCCTGGACCACTTTTTCCAGCGCCACTCTTTCATTGGCCTTGTGGGCCAGGTCCTCCAAACCCGGTCCAAAACAGACCGACGGAATCTTGGCGTGATGGTAGAGATGGGAGGCATCGGTGCATCCTGCCTTTCCCTTGATCTGCGGAAATTGCCCGGTCACTTCCTCGACCGCCGCGCACAGCTTCTTCACCCAAGGCAAACTTGGATCGACGGCGTAGGGGTCCCATCCCTCGTGGGTCATCCGGAGCTCGGTCGAAATTCCGTCGGAAGAGCATTTCTGCAATACTTCTTCGATCTCCCGGAAGATAGACTCGGACGATTCCCCGGGCATCATCCGGCGGTCGATGGAAAAGGTGCACCGTTCGGGAATGATATTGACCTTGGACCCCGCCTGAATCATGGTCACCGACAGGCTGGGGTGGGGAATCTCGAAAAGGGGATGATGGGCCCTGAAGGTTAAGCGTTCCAGCTCATGGATCATCCGCGCCGCCGCATTAATGGCATTGGCCCCCACGTGCGGCCTGCCGGCATGGCTGGCCCGCCCCTTGACCGAAACTTCCAGCCAGCGCAGCCCGCGGTTGCCGATGGCTACGTTCAGGTTGGTCGGTTCGGAGACGATGGCGAATTCCGCCCCCGCCCCGATTTCCCTCCGGATCATTAAGCGGGTCCCGGCATCGCTTCCGGTCTCTTCATCGCCCACCGCCTGGAAAACGATGCGCCCCTTGAAAGGAGAGCCGGATTTCCTTAGGGCTCCTAGAGCGATGATCATGGCCGCCACCCCGGACTTCATGTCGCTCGCTCCGCGGCCGTAAATGAACCCCTCCTTGTACTCTCCGCCGAAGGGGTCGGTTTGCCAATCTTCCCCCGGAGTGACCACGTCGAAATGGCCGTTCCAGATCAGGGTCTGGCCCTGTTCCTTCCCGTCCAAATGGGAAACCACGTTGGCCACTCCGGGTTTTTCCTCGACGATCTCCGCCGGCAGCCCCCGCGTCCTGAGTTCCTCGGCGATGATTCCCCCGCACTCCCGCACGTCCCCGGGGGGATTCAGACTTTTGGACCGGATCATCCGGCGGAGAACACCGCCCGTGTCATCCGGATTGATGGATTCCAGAAAATCGGCCATTTTCCCCCCAAGAATGAGAGTTGGAAGGTGGGGGTTGCGAGTTGAAAAAATACAAATTCCCGACTCTCACCTCCCCGTTCACGCCTCATATCAGTGCTTTCACCGCATTCAGCACCCGGTCATAGTCGGGCTCCTTGGTGACCTCGGGCACGATTTCAATGTACCGGACCATGTCCTGATCGTCCACGATGAAGACCGCCCTGGCGAGAAGCTGCAGTTCCTTGATGACCACGCCGTAAGCCATCCCGAAAGACCGGCTTTGGTAATCGGAAAGGGTCTTTACCTTCTCCACGCCCGCCGCGGCGCACCAGCGTTTTTGGGCAAAGGGAAGGTCCATGCTGACCGTGAGAACCACCACGTTATCCGGCAGTTTTCCCGCCTCCTCGTTGAACCTCCGGGTTTCCATGTCGCAGACCGGCGTATCCAGGGAGGGAACCGAGCTGATGATTTTGACCTTTCCCCGGAAAGAGTCCAGGGTGGCCAACTGCATCCCGTTATCCACCGCCTTGAAGTCCGGGGCCTTATCCCCCACTTTCACCTCCGGTCCCAAAAGGGTCATGGGCCCACCCTTGAAGGTGACAAGCCCCGGCCTTTCCTCCATCCCCGGGGCCGCTTTGCTCACCAATTCTTTGGCCTTGGACTGCAACTCGGCAATCTTCTTCTCCGCTTTTTTCCGGTACTCCTCGAGGTCTTTTACCTTATCCGCCAAGGGCTGGGTTTTTTTCTCCAGTTCCTCCTTCAACCGCTTGTATTCGGCCTCCGCCTTTGTTTTCCATTCCATCAGGGTCTGGTCGGTCTTTTCTTTGACCGCCGAGACCTCTTTCTTGGCGCTCTCCATCGCCTCCTTCAGCGTCTTTTCTCCCTGGCGAAGGAGGGTTTCCTTCTCGGCTACCTCTTTCTTCAGTTTTTCCAACAGGCTTTCCTTCTGCTCCGCCAGTTTCTCCGCCCTCTGTTTGATCTCGCCTTCCGCCTTCTTCCTCCATTCCAGCAGACTCTCCTTGGCTCTATCCAGGAAACTCTTTTTCGCCTCCTTGAGGGCCTTCTCGCTCTCTGCCAGCTGCCCCTTCAGTTTTTTGATCAATTCATCTTTCTGCGCAAGGGACTTCCGCCATTGGCTTTCGAGCTTGCCCGCCCCTTGGGCCGCCTTTTCCGCCAGCTTGGAAGTCTTACGGCTCGCCTGCTTTGCGGTCACCTTCGTCTCCTTCTTGGTCGCTTTCATGTCCGGGCCCTCCTCCTTTCCAATGTGAGTTGTGATTCCGGAACCCTATTGTCCCAGGCCTATTCCCAGGGGTCATTTCGCCCTTTCCCCATCTTATCCACTTTTGCAGATTACCAAAAACCCGAACAAATAGCAAATGGCGGCCAGGAAAAAACAGGCGGTGGGCGTGATCGGACTGGGATCGATGGGCATCGGCGTGGCCCGCACACTGCTCAAGAAGGGCTTCGAGGTTCACGCCTACGACGTCCGGCCGGAAGTCTCGAAGGCCTTCGCCGATGAAGGCGGCGTTGCCGGCGCGAGTCCGGCCGCAGTCGGCCGTCACGCCGAAGTCGTCATCATTCTTGTGGTGACCGCCGACCAGACC
>JACAEW010000216.1 GCA_013388675.1 Syntrophaceae bacterium
CAGGACCAGGAGCAGTTCGTCCGATCGGTCGCTCCGCTCCGAATTTCTGAGCCGGTAGCCTCCCTCGGGGGAAACCTCCTTCAGAAGATGGTTCGGGGGGTAGTGGGCGCAACCCACGCTGAAAAGAGCGGCCAGGAGAAAACCCAGCCGAAGGAGCCACCGGACCTTTGGCTTTTTCATCGCCCCTTTGAAACCTCCACCTTCGCTCAATTTTGGAGACTTAGATGATTTTTTCGCAAACTCAGCTATTGATTTTTTCCTTCCTTGAAGAGCTCCGGTACTTTTATAATTTCAAAAGTCAAAAAAATCAAGCCATTCCTGTAAATTCAAAATTCCCTTTCGGGTGTTCGGAGCCCTTGAGCCCCGTGGGAGAATCTCGAACATCCCCGGGGCCCTTGAAAGGTCTGAAAACATTTGGATATAATGAGGCCCAAAGGAGGGTGAATCTATGAAGCGGGTATTGCTGTTTATCGTCACCAACCTGGCGGTCATCGCCATCCTGAGTATCGTCCTGCGCGTCCTGGGAATCGATCGCATCCTCGACCAGGAAGGAATCGGCGTCGATTACCGCAGCCTTCTCGTTTTGGCCTCGGTTTTTGGCTTCGGGGGGGCTTTTATATCCCTGGCCATGTCCAAATGGACGGCCAAGCGGCTGACCGGGGCCCAGGTTATCGAGACCCCGCGGAACGAGGTGGAGGCCTGGCTGGTGAGCACGGTCAAGCGGCAGGCCGATGCCGCCCGGATCGGGATGCCGGAAGTGGCCATTTACGACGCCCCCGATGTGAATGCTTTCGCCACCGGGATGAACCGGAATCGTTCCCTGGTCGCGGTCAGCACGGGACTCCTCCGGTCCATGAACCGGGAGCAGGCCGAAGCGGTCCTGGCCCATGAAATCAGTCACGTTGCCAATGGCGACATGGTCACCCTGGCCCTGATTCAGGGGGTGGTGAACACCTTCGTGATTTTCCTTTCGAGAATAGTCGGAGTGATCGTCGATCGGGTCGTCTTCCGAACGGAGAGAGGTCATGGCCCCGGGTTTATCATCACCACGATCCTTGCGCAGATCGTCTTCGGCATCCTGGCCAGCGTCGTGGTCATGTGGTTCAGCCGGCAGAGGGAATTCCGGGCCGACGCGGGAAGCGCAGCCATCGAGGGCCCGTCGAAAATGATCTCCGCCCTGCGCGCCCTCCAAAAATCCGTCAGGCAACCCCATCTTCCCGACCAGCTAGCGGCCTTCGGCATTTCCGGCAAACCGGGATCGGGCCTCCGCAAGCTTTTCATGACCCACCCCCCCCTCGAAGAGCGCATCGCGGCCCTGGAAGAAAAGATGCAGGGTTGAAATGGCTTTTCCCCGCAAAAAAACGGCCCTTTTTTAGGAGGGCCGTTTTGGCAGGGAACCTCATCCGACAATGTCCCCAAAGACCTTCAGCGGGAAAATGTTCCCTTTTCAACTTTTTGATTTCTCCTCCGGGCCGCCGGGTTCATGTCCGGGTCCTTTTCCATCCGATGACCCGGACCAGGGCCCTCGCCAGCAGGCGCATGGAATAGAAAACCGGGAATCCCGCTTCTACAAACGCCCGCTGAGCGGCGAGGAATTCCGGCATTCCCTCGCTCCCTTGCGGCGGACGCAGGGCGAGGAGAACGGGCTTGGCGGTTGCTCGCTGGGCTTCCTTCATGACGGCGATCGCAGGCTTGACAAAATTCTCCAGAGATAGGCGGCCCAATCCCCAACGGCTGATGGGGTGAAACCCGAGATGGTAGATCAGCATATGAAGGTCCGGGACCCGGCCGAGAACCCGCATGGCGATCGAGATGGCTTCTGGGGCGATGAGGTTCGGGGTATCCAATGGATTGATGAAGATACTCCCGGCCACGGGAAGGCCCTGTTTCAACTCCGCCTGCACCGCCGGGGAGAGACCCGGCAGGCAAAGGCCCTCCTTCTCCATCTCGTCGCCGGCCAGTACGCTGGGGCCTCCTCCCGCACCCAAAAGCGCGGCCCCGAGGCCCCGGGGCAGAGGGCGAACGAACCGCAGGGCGGCGAGCACGTCCATCATCTCCTCCAGGTCATCCACCTGAATCGCCATTGCCTGGCGGCAGAGGGCCTCGAAGACGGCGACTGAGCTGGTCATGCTCGCGGTGTGCCCGTATGCGGCCCTCCGGCCCGCCTCGCTCCTGCCTCCCTTGTAGATGACGACCGGCTTTTGGGCGGCCGTCTTCTCCAAGGCTCTCCGGAAACGGGCACCGTCCTTCACGCCCTCGATGTAGGCCGCGATGATTTCGGTCTCCGGGTCCTTGGCGAAGTAATCCAGGAGTTCGCTTTCATTCACATCCAGGGCGTTTCCATAGCTGACGATTTTGCTGAACCGAAGTCCTCTTTCCCGGCAAAAGTCCGGCAGATTCTGCGCATGGCCTCCGCTTTGAGAAAGAAAAGCGATGGGCCCGGGGTCCAGCGGAGAATGGATATGATTGACCAGCCGGCTCTTGGGGACGTAGAGGCCGACACAATTGGGGCCGATGATCCGGAAGCCCCCGGCCCTCGCCTTGGCCAGCATGGCTCTTTCGAGTTCTTTCCCCTTGGCTTCGCCGGATTCCCCAAACCCCGCGGTGAAAAAGTGTACGGACTTGACTCGCTTGGCGGCGCAATCATCCAGGAGTTTCAGGACCGACTTGGCCGGGATGCTCACGATCACGTGGTCCACCGTCCCGGGAATATCCGTGAGGCTGGCGTAGCAGGGCAGCCCAAGCACTTCTTTGTGCTTGGGGTTGACCGGATAGACGGCGGGGAATTTGGCTTCTTTCAAAGCATGAACCACCAATTCGGCAAAAGAAAGATTGAGCGGAGAGGCCCCGACCACCGCAACCCCCCGGGGACGAAAAATTTCATCCAGTGCGGGCAGGGCTTCATTTCCTCCGGGCCGATTGGAAATATCCATCGCAGCTTCCTCGAGGTTTTCACAAGATCCTTGGGCTAATATCCTGGGAAATCTTTGCAGGCTTGATCAGGGCTTCCCCCTATGCTACCCATCTGCAAATAATGAAAATTCCGTCAACCTTCCTTTCGGTCCCCTCCCCAAGGGCATCCATGGAAGAAAGCAAAGGTTATATTCCCTCGACCCTATTGTAGTAACCCAATTTAACCGTCAGCACCACGGCAACCAGGCATATCCCGCCGAGGATATCCGTGAAATAACCGGGGCTGATCAATCCAAGAGAGCCGGCGATCAGTAAAAGTCTCTGCGGCCAGAGAATGGGTTTGACCATCCAGCCTTGGAGGCCCCCCGCCAGGCATAGGGTCCCGAGGCAGGCCGTGGCAACCGTGGTGATTATATCTTTCCAGGTTCCCACCATGAGGAGCGAAGGCCCGTAAATGAACATGAAGGGAATGATGTATCCGGCGCCCGCGATCTTTACCGCCGTGAAGGCCACTTTCCACATGCTGGTCTGGGCAATCCCGGCGGCGGCAAAAGCCGCCAGGGCCACCGGGGGAGTGATCGCCGAAAGACAAGCATAATAAAAAATGAACATATGGGCGGCCAGGGCGGGGACTCCCATCTGGGTCAAAGCCGGAGCGATCGTGCTGCTGGCGATCACGTAGGATGCCGTCGTCGGAAGCCCCATTCCGAGAAGAAAGGAAATCAGCATGGTCAGGAAAAGAGCCAGGGGCAAATAACCACCGGAAAGGGCGATCAGCATGCTGGAGATTCGCATACCCAGGCCGGTCAGGGCCATCACCCCGATGATGATTCCGGCGCAGGCGCAGGTCGCCGCGACCTCCAGGACCCCTTTGGGGCCGTTTTCCAGGGAATCGAGGACCTGGCTCCAGCCCATACGGGTCCGTTTTCGAATCCAACTGGCGAGAATACTGAATAGAGAAGACCATAGGGCGGCCCGGATGGGAGAGGTGCCCAGAACCACCAGGGAATAAAGAAGAACCGCCAGAGGGATGAGCAGATGCCCTTGCTCAAGAAGAACCGTCTTGACTCTGGGTAAGTCGGCCCTCGGAATCCCCTTGAGGTTGTACCGCAAAGCCTCGAAATCGATCATCCAGTAAAGGGCGAAATAATAGAGGAGGGCGGGGATGACGGCGGCCACGATGATCTTGGTGTAGGGTAGTCCCAGGACCTCGGCCATGATAAAGGCCCCGGCTCCCATGATGGGGGGCATGATTTGCCCGCCGGTAGAGGCCACCGCTTCCACGGCCCCCGCCATCTGGGGACGGTAGCCGACGTTCTTCATCATGGGAATGGTGAATTGCCCGGTCACGGTGACATTCGCGACGGCCGACCCTGAAATGGTCCCGAAAAGAGAGCTTGCGAAAATGGCGATCTTTGCCGGCCCTCCCCGCGCCCAGCCCGTCAGAGACTTGGCCAGCTCCGTGAAGGTATTCCCAGCTCCGGAAGCGCTCAGAATCGCCCCGAAGAGGATAAAGAGAAAAACATAGGTGGCCGACACCCCGAGCGGAATGGTAAATACGCCCTCGGTGCTGAACAAAAAGCTCACCAGGCGGGAATAGCTATATCCCGTATGGCGCACCTCCGCCGGAAGAAGATGGCCCACCAGGGTGTAAAGAATGAATACCAGAGCGAGAATGACGAGGGTCATCCCCGTCGTCCTCCGGCTCATTTCCAGGACCAGGAGCACAAAGGCGGTCCCGAAAAAGATGTCCCACCCCGTCGGATCGACCCCCGTTCGCTGGATCAGGTCGGCGAAATCGATAAAGATGTAAGCGGTGGACGCTATGGCCAGAAGGCAAAGAGGGATGTCCAGGAGGTGGACCTTATGGGGCGAGAAGGAGGAACCGGATTTGAAAAGCAGAAAGGCGATTAGGAGCGCCATGCAAAGATGAAGGGCCCGGAACTGAAAGGGGTCCATGGGGTAAAAGGCCAAGACGAAAATATGAAAACAAGACATCCCAATGGCCAGGGACCTGACCGCAGCCCGGAAAAAACCGGTCAGGTCCCTTTTTCTAAGAGCCAACTCATCCGCTGCAAAATCGGGGGGCGGGGGTGCCCCCCCATCGGGTTTCATGGAATTTGTCCTCCCCTTCCGCTCTTTTCATCCGGCCTGAAACCGTTTCCCCTCCGGGAGGAACGGTCCAGGCCGGCTCTTTTCGGCTTCGGCTACTTCACGG
The DNA here is from genome assembly GCA_013388675.1 of Syntrophaceae bacterium. Classification (GTDB taxonomy): domain Bacteria; phylum Desulfobacterota; class SM23-61; order SM23-61; family SM23-61; genus SM23-61. The sequence goes on from JACAEW010000216.1 coordinate 5,132, forward strand.
GGAGGGCCCCTTCCGGAATGGGAATATTCTTCTCCTTATAATATTTGTAAGCCCCCGGATGCAGGGGGAGGGCTAGATTTTTCTGGTTGGCCGGCGTGGCGTCCTGCAGGGACTTGTGGGTGGCCACGAGGAGATCGTAATTGGCGAAGGAAAGTTCCACAAACTTATAGGCCATATCATCGGGCAAGTCTTTGTGGGTGAAAATGGCCGACCAGTCGGCGGTGGCCGGGACGGGTTCGGTCTGGTTCTTATAAGTGTTCGCCGGGAGTTCCCCGATCGCCAGGAAAGGGTATTTTTGATTTATTTTTTTCAGGTCCTCGGGGGTGAACCCGACGATGACCCCGTCCAGGGTGGAAATGACTTCGTTGGTTGCCCCGTGGGGGACTCCTCCGCTGCTCCAGCCTGCATGGAGCATTCCATCCCTCAGCAGGTTCACCGTGTCCGCGAAGGGAACGGTTACCACCCGCTGATAATTCAGCCCGAACAACCCCCCGATGTTTCGAAGGTACATGTCCGAGGTTCCCCCCGCCGGGCCGCCGCTGACGATCTTCCCGTTGAAGTCACGGAAGGTCTTAATGTTGCTCTTTCGGAGGGCATAGCCGTGGCCGATGGAGGGGAAAATGGCCAGGAGGGTCCGAAGGTTTTGATGCTTCTCCTTCGCCCACCCGGTTCCCATGTAAGCGTCATAGGCCGATCCCTGGGCGATGGTGGCGAAGAGGATCTGCTTGGCGTTCAGCAGTTTGGGGTTGTGAACCGACCCCCCCGTTACCTCCACCGTGGCTTTGACTCCCATTTTCTCAAAAATCTTGACAAAGGCCCCGCCCACGTAGTAAAAGGTCCCGCCCACGGAAGCGGTCCCGATGGAGACGGTCTTGGGCCATTCCGCGGCGAAGACCGGCACCTGGATAAGGAAAAACGCCAAGAAAATAACGAACACCATTTGAATCCGTTTTTTCATTTCCTCCTCCTTCTTTCCCTGTTTTAGATCGAAAGCCTTTACCTTTTTTCCAAGCCTTCGGGTTGCAAAGTTTTAGACCCAGCCGGTTCAAGGAGCGTTGCCGGGGATTTGGAAGGTGGAATGCCCATTAGTTGAGACTAGGGCTTTCTGCATACCCATGCAATAAATCGAGTATTGAATTTATGTCTAGGGGCATGCTATAGCCATTCGGTGGTTCAATCATTTCTTCGCATTTACCTTTGATGAACTCGTAAAAAGAAAAATTCCCCCTCCCCCGAGGGAGGGGATGAAGGAGAGGAGGATAGAAACATTCTGAATCTCTTCAACTTTCACCCTCACCCCCCCTCCCGTCGAGGGGTAGGGGGCTTTTTTGACTTTTTACGAGATCATCACCTTAGATTCCCTCGGGAAATGAAAAGGTGAAAGAATTTTTCAGTCATGATGATATAGGAATGGCCCTCAAATGTCAAAAAAGATGGGGGAATTTTTGATACAATTTTCCGGCAACTCTTTAATTTGCTTGCCAGGTCTGCGTTCCCCCCATAGAAAGGAGCACCCATGAAATACGATTTGCTTCTTAAAGGCGGAAGAGTTTTGGATGAGGCGGCGAATATGGATTATCGCGGCGATGTGGGAATTCGGGGCGGGACCATCGCCGGGGTATCGCCGGATATAAACCCTGCCGAGGCGCGGCGGGTGATCGAGGTTGGCGGTTTGATCGTCGCGCCGGGCTTGATCGACTTTCACGCCCATGCCTTCCTTCAGGCCAATGAATTGGGGCTTGAGACCGACCCCACCTGTTTTTCCTCGGGCGTTACCACCCTGGTGGACCAGGGAAGCGCAGGGGCCGCCACCTTCGAGGGATTCAAAGAATTCCTGATCGATCGGGCGGAGACCCGCCTATTCGCCTTTTTGCACATCTCCTCCATCGGGTTGGCCGACCTGCGGGTAGGAGAATCAACTTATCTCCCCCTGCTGGACCCGCAGAGGACGGCGGAGACGGCCCGGAACTACCCGGGCCTGATCCTGGGAATTAAGGTGCGACAGCAGAAGGAAGCGGTGGGGAGCAACGGCCTGGAGCCGCTCCGGCGCGCCAAAAAGGCGGCATCCCTTGCCGGCGGTCTCCCGACCCTGGTTCACGTAACCGATCCGCCGGTTCCCCTGAGCCATATCCTTGAATTATTGGAACCCGGGGATGTGGTGACCCATTTCCTCCATGGGCGGGGGATGGGCATCCTGGATGATCGCCAGCGGGTTTCCGTTCCGGTCCGCGAGGCCAGGAGGAGGGGCCTCATTTTCGACGTGGGCCACGGCCGAAATCACCTGAATTTTCCCGTGGCCCGCAGAGCCCTGGAGGAAGGCTTTCTTCCGGACACGATTTCCTCTGATTTAACCCGGCAGGGAAAGGCGGGAGTGGCCAAAAATCTTCTTCACTGCCTGTCCAAGTTCTTAAACCTGGGCATGCCTCTTCCTTCGGTCCTGGTTTGCGCGACCGGCACCCCGGCTCGCCTTCTAAACTTGGGGGGAGTCATCGGCACGCTCCGCGAGGGCGCCTGCGCGGATATTTCGGTTTTATCCCTCGAGTCGGGCCAGTTCGTTTTCGAGGACTGCGATGGCAATGTACTCCAGGGTGAGCAACGTTTATCGGCTCGCTATACCATCCGCCGGGGGAGGCTGGTCTGGCAGCATCGCGCCGCCCCCGGCGAAGGGATATGAAAGAAGGCCATCTTGTTCCAGGATTTGCCCTCGCGCTGGGCGTCAGGCGAAAAAGGGCCGTTCTCCCCCTCGGAGGTATAGGCTTCCGTTTACCGTTTTCAGGAACGCTTGCAGGGGAATCCGTTCCTGTTTCAAAAACCCCTTGTCCGGCAGGGACCCGTTGCTCACCATTTCCACGACTGCGCAGACGGAGGCCGCCGTGGTCCAGGAGATGGCCCGCCATCTTCGGCCGGCAATTTCCAGCGGGTAGTATGCCCTGACAAATTCATCGCGGGAGAGAGCCCCCCTTTTCCAGCCCTCCACCGAGGCGTGAATGTAAACCACGTCCTCCGCCACCGGGGGCTTAGCGTGGACCAGAATCTCCCCCGCTTTCTTCCGATCCTGGCGCATGAGGAGTTCATGGAAGAAAAAATTCATCAGTTTCGCGTGGCCGGGATAGCGAATCGTTTTGTAGTCCAGGTTTTCCACCCGTCCCTTGAATGTTTCGCACATCGTTCCCAGCCCGCCCGAAGTGGTAAAGGCCTCGAGCTGCACGCCGTGGATCACGATGGTTTCCAACCACTCCAGGGGCGAGACCCATTTTATTTCTCCGTCTTCGATTACTTCGCAGTCATTCAGGTACTCGTTCACCACTCCCTCGGGAGACCAGTTGAAGGCGTACCCCAAAAGGCCGGTGGGGTTTTGGGGAAGCGCTCCCACCCGCAACTTGATGCTGCGGACGCGGTCGAATTTTTCCGCCAGCGCCGCCCCCACGATGGCGATGAACCCGGGGGCCAACCCACACTGGGGGGCCAGGACCCCTTTGGCCGTGTCGCCCATCCGGATGATCGCCTTGGTGGTGCGCACGTCCTCGGTGAGGTCGAAATAATGGATGCCCACATCATGGGAGGCTGTGGCCACGCCGAGGTTGAAATGGTAAGGAAGGCAGGATACGACGGCATCAAATCCTTTTAACTTGCCCTTCATTTCCCCCGGTTGGCTGAAGTCAAGTCTCTCGGTCCTAAAAGGCAGGGCCGCTTCCTCATGATGGTCGACCCCCATCACCTTGAACCCGGTTTCATGGAGCAGGGTGGCAACCAGGCAACCGACTTTTCCAAGGCCCAGAACCAACACCGACTGGATTCTCCCGTTCATGGATCTTTTTCTCCCCGAAGTGTTTTGGCCCCCCGAAAAAAAGGCCTTCGGCCCGGGGAAGCCATCGGTTTCATTTGGCGCTTTCCTCGGTGCCGGCGGTCGAAATCGGACCGACACCGAGAAAGCGGAGCTGAATTCCGGGACGGAAGTCAAGCGAATTCATCTACCGCTTAGGGAAAGAATTCGCTGAAGGCCTCCGCCGATGAATACCGTTGATCTCTGAGAATCTGCGCCCATGTCTTCCCCTCCCTTCTCGCCCTCCCCGCATTTCGTCTCTGAATCCCATTTTCGAGCAAAAAATCCACCCCGGATACAACGGCCGGGGGCCTGTCTCTTTGGCCGGGCCTGCCTTCATGAATCCGGAACAGGCTCGTACGGCCTCTTCATCTTGGGCGGATCGAACAGTTTCAGAAACGCGCCGAAAGAAATCGCACTCCCCGGGTTATATTCGAAGCCGGCCAGGGTGGTGAGCGGGTTACGAATCCTGGCCAGCATCTCCTTCCAGGCCTTGGATTCCGCGGTCACTCTAAGGTCCAGGTTTAGGCGGTCCAGGTCCCGGGTCGAGCGCGGCCGGATTTCCGCCACCCCGTGGCGCACGTGGATGGTGAAAGCCTCCCCGGCATCGGGAAAGACCATCCCGACGACCTGATTCACGCCCGCGGCAGCCTTCGGGTCCAGGTTCACGGCCAAAGAATCCATAAACCCCTGCAAAGGGATACTGTGAACCGCTCCGGGCGAGGGCTTCGCCTTCGAGGTGGACACGAAGCCGTCCCGGATTTCCAGGGCCTCGGTGAGGTAATAATGCCGCGCGTTGGGATTCTGTTCGCCTTCCGCCAGAGCGGCCAGGGCCTTGATTCTGATCTCCTTGGCCCCCTGGTCTTTGGGATTCAATTGGATCAGGTGCCCGGTGAGTTGCAAGGCGGCCTGGAATTCCTCCTTTTCCAGAAGCTCCCGGGCGTGCCCCAGCAGTTCCCTTTCCCCCCCTGCTAGTCTGGCCATGAGCCGGGCCTGGTCTTGTCGGCTCAGGGGCTGAAGGTTGGCCGAATCGCCGTCGAACCAACCCAAGTTGCCGCTGAACATGGAGCGGGCCGACCAGGATACTTTACCGTAAAATGGCTGTAAGTGGGGCGCCTCGGCCAAGTGGGGCGGGAGTTTGACCTGTTCGGCCAGTTCGTCAGGCGTCAGACCGGCGTTGATGCCCCGGATGGATTGGTCGTGGACGTATTGGATGGCGTCCCGGTAATGGGTAAGGATTTCTTGAACCTTTTGGGCGCCGGTGATTGGGCGGGTGTGGCCGGGAACCAAGTGTTCCGGATTCAGGTCCCGCATCTTGTCCAGGCTTTGGTACCACTGCTTCAGGCTGCGGAAGGTCGTGCCGCGGATCGTATAAAGGTTGGGAAACGCCCAGTAGTAATTGTCCGCAGCGATCAGGGCTCTTTGCGCCGGCAGCCAGACGATGATCTGGTCCTCGGTTTCGCCGGGCGCGAAAACCAGCTTGAACCGGATCCCGGCTACTTCGGCTTCGAGGGTGTCGGAAAAAGTCTTAGTGGGCCGGACAAAGCCGAGCCTGCTGTCCGGCTTCATTCCCACAAATGGGCCGATGCCTACATTCAGCACCTGGCCGGGCGCGAGGAAGTTTCCGTACATCCGCAGGGACCGCGAACCGATGATGGGCCCCACCTCGGTGAACAGCCGCCTGACGTTGTTCTCCGTGGTCTCGTGGGCGTAAATTTCGGGCTTTCCGCCGCCGGTGAAGGCTTCCGCGCCAAAAACATGGTCGGGATGGGAATGGGTATAGATGATGGCCTTTACGGGCTTGGAGGTAATCTTCCTGAATTCGGCCAAGACTTCGGCCGCTTCTTCCATCGTGGTCATGGTGTCCACGATGATCACGCCGTCGTTACCCTCGATCATGATGGAATTGGCGATGCCGTACCCGATGGCGACGTGAATGTCGTCGCCGACCTTTTCCACACCTTTCCTGAAAATCTGGCTGTGCTCCACCAGACTCTTGCTCGCCCCGACCGGAATGGGTGCACGAACCTTCTTGACCGAACGGTCGGAATAAAACCAGATTCCGGCCAGGCCCACCACCAAGATGACGATGACGCCGATAAGAATCTTTTTAAGCATGGAAACATCTCCCCAGCAGCCTTGGATTGTTCATACCGGCATTTGGCCGCCCGTCCGCCCGCCCCCCCACGCAGCCGGGCTTTTTAAGCTACCCTAGGACGGCTCCCCCGACCCGGTCGATCAGGAATTCCTCGAAGTAAGACCCGGAGAAGGGGTCGACTCCATCCCAGAGTCTTGTATCGCGTCGAAAAATCTTGTTCCCGGATTCATTAAGCGAATTCATGGAATGGATAATTGCGATTCATGAGAAGGCTCCCAGGTAGGCTTGAATATACAAGAAAGGATATCTACCCGTCAATGGATATGGGGGGGTAAGGCCTCGGGTTTATTTGGGGGTCTTTTCAGAAGGGACGCGGGATTTTCCGGGCCGAGCTGACGAGGGGGCGGTTTCAATGATTGGGCAACTCGGGCCTTTTTTCGACCCGTCCGGACCCGCTGCTCCCTTTCGCCGTTGATTCCGTATCTTTTATTAACCGGGTCTTCTCCCAATCGAGTGGGTGCTTGAAGAAGATTTTGAGCTTCCCGGGTCTACCCCTGCCGGAAGAGAGTTGGCCGAGCCCAGGGCGGCATCCCGCCCGGGGCAGGACATCCTGAGGCGGCGGTTCTTCCATCGGGTCGCGTCGGAAGTGAATGGGGTTGTCCCTGTTTAAGCTGGGATTTAGTTTTAGGCGAAGGGTTCGGGGACCGGTGTCTTGCGGAAGCCGGGACAGCGCTCCGGACCCCGGATTTTTCCCGCCGAGGCTGTCCCGCCCCGGGCGGGATGCCCCCCTGGGCCTATGCGATGGAGTCGTTTTATCCCTTTTTACCCACTCGATTGGGAGAAGACCTTAATAACCCATCATGCGCAAAAATATTCCTTACACGTGATGTCTCAGTCCCGGTTTCATTGGGTTAAAATCCTTTCCAGACATTGTTGGAAGAATTCACCGGTAGTGACTTTTGGCCCCCTTTATTCGAGGGGGGGATTATTGCATCATTTGGGTTAAGACGGGAGGATTCTCCAGGGTCCAGACTTTAAAGCAACCTTCCTCAAAATAATATTGGGATTTCTTCACGCCTAAGGAACCCTCTCTCGGGATGTTTATAAATCCAAGACCCAATATGGAAAACAGCCCATTCCGGAAAATCTCCCCTAACCGGGCCGAAGCCTTGATCCTTTCTGGGTCCGGAAGGCGGAAGTTTTAAAGGTAAACGAAATGCCGAACAAACCGCTATCTTAGAAACTCTGGGTCTTTCCGCCTCCTTCCCGAAATAGGTCATATGCCTTCGCATCTCTCCTACCCCTCCACGATTGATTTAAATTGAAACTCCTATCAGGAGGGTGATAGACTCGGGCCTAGGATGGAAACAGAACTGACGAAAGGGTTTTGGTGATGTTTCGAATTTTGATAACCGATGACCTCGGCCGTGCCGGGTTGAATCTCCTTGAGGCCGCCGCCGATGTTAAGCACGACCTCCTGAAGCTTCCCACCCCGGAAAAGTTGATGCAAACGATCGGGGATTACGACGCGGTGATCACCCGCTCGGGAACCCCGCTGACCGCGCCGATCTTCGAAGCGGCCAAAAAATTGAAAGTGGCCGGACGCGCCGGCGTCGGGCTGGACAACATCGACATCGAGGCCGCCACGCGCCGGGGCGTACTGGTCATGAACACTCCCGAGGCCAACAGCCTGGCGGCAGTCGAGTTGACTATCGGCCTCATGCTGGCCTTGTGCCGCCATATTCCCCGGGCGGACGCATCGGTCAAAAAGGGGGAGTGGACCCGAAGCAAGTTCATGGGGGTTCAATTGAGCGGCAAGAGCCTGGGGGTGATCGGGCTGGGCCGGATCGGTTCGAAAGTGGCTACGCGCTGTCAGGCCTTCGGGATGAAGGTAATGGCCTATGATCCCTACATCACCGAGGAAACGGCCGAACGCCTTCATGTTCGCCTGGTAGGCGCCCTCGAAGAATTCCTCCGCGAGGCCGACTTCATAACCATCCACACTCCTCTTACGGAGGAGACCCGCGGCATGATCGGCGCCAAAGAGTTCGCGCTCATGAAAGACGGGGTCCGGATCATCAACTGCGCCCGGGGAGGAATCATCGAGGAAAAGGCCCTGCTCGATGCCTTATCCGCGAAGAAGGTGGCCGGCGTAGGCCTGGATGTGTATCTCAAGGAACCTCCGAAAGGGGAATCGATCCAGCAGCTCCTATCCCGGGAGGAAGTAGTCGCCACCCCCCACATCGGGGCCAATACCTGGGAGGCCCAGCGGGACGTGGCCGTGCAGGTGGTCCAGCAGGTGATCGAAGCCCTGCGGGGAGAGAACCTCCGCAACGTGGTCAACCTGCCCTTCCCCGAAGGTGTAGATTACCGCTCCCTGGCCCCTTACATGGAGTTGGCGGAGAAGATCGGGTCTCTGCAGATGCAGATGATCCTCGGACGGATCCGCCGGTTGGAAGTGGAGTTCCGCGGCGAAGACGTGGAGCCCAACGGAAAACCCCTGACCGTGGCCCTGCTGAAGGGCATCCTGTCTCCGATCCTGAGCGAGGATGTCAACTACGTCAATGCCTCCCACCTGGCCGATCAGCGGGGGATTCAGGTCACCCAAACCCGGCACCCGGCGGCGCAGGATTATTCCAACGTGATCCTCTGCCGCGCCGTCTCCACCAGGGAAACCCGGCTGATCGGGGGGGCCCTTTTTCTTCACAAGATCCCCCGCATCGTCCTCCTGGACGACTACCGGATCGATGCCCTTCCCTCCGGGCCTGCCTTGATCCTTTCGAATCGGGATATTCCGGGGGTCATCGGCAAGGTGGGAACGCTTCTGGGGGATAGGGGCATCAACATTGCCGAGTGGCAGATGGGGAGGAACGAGCGGGGAGGAATGGCGGTATCTTTCATTAATATCGATACCCCGGCAAGCGAGAGCGTCCTCCAGGAGCTCCGGGCCCTGTCACCGATTTTAGAGGTGCGGCAGGTGAAGCTCTGATTCTGCCCGTCGTAGGGGCGATTCATGAATCGCCCCTACACCCATCCAACCCGCTTCGCCGGACTTTGAAAACTCGTTTTCCTCAACTCATCGCCGCCTCTACCATGGCCCGGACGTTTTCCAGCGTAGTCTCCGGTGTAGTCCCCGTCCCCGTGGAAAGGAGGAGCTTCCGCCCGCGGGCTGCCTTCAGCACCCTGCGGGTCTCCTCCCTCACTTGGTCGGAGGTCCCATGGCGGATGGGACCGTGGGGATTCACTCCTCCGAAGGGCACGATCGCATCCCCGATCTTCGCGTATAATTCGGATAAATCGTGCGCGTCGCTGCCGAAATGCCAGATATCCGCTCCAAAACGCAGAACCAGTTTGATATGCTCGTCCGAGTGCAGCCCTTCATTGTGGTAAACTTTAACCTGTCGGGGGAACTCGGCATAGATCGCCTGCAAGAAAGGAAGGATGAACTCTTTCAAATGCTCCACGCTGACCTGATGGGGAACGTGTTCGGCCAGTTGAAGCAGCAGGGGTTCTCCTAGCTCCCTCTCCTGCAGGTGCAGCCACTGGATGATAAATTGGGTTACCATCTCCATCAGGCTCTTTAGCCGTTTCCCTTCGTCATAGAGACCCAGGAAAAAGTTTTCATACCCCAGGAGAAGACCGCAGACTTCCGCCGGCCCCATGGATTTAATGAGGGGGTCCACGTCCATCCCCTGCGTCTTTAGAATCCGGCGCATGACTTCCAACTGAGTCAGGAAAAGCGGGGTCATTCCGGCCTCGCCGGCTTTGGGCATTTTGAAAGAGTCCACCTTCCGAATACTTCGAAAGGCCGGAAAAATATGCGGCGCTCCCTTGCGTGACCAGATCATCTGCCCCCCGAAGGCCGACGCTTCGACCACCACTCCCAGGCTGGGCCAGAAACCCGGAAGAATCAGGGCTTCAGGCAGCAGCTCCTTCAGCTCCTTTTCCAGCCGAATCCGCTCCTCCACGTCGAAGTAATACCGGATCATGTCCGGAATTCCGCCCACCACTCCGGCCGTGTTGGGGGGGAGGGCCCAGATGGCGATGAAAGGCTTCTCCCTCACCGGCCCCCGTATGAAATCCACCAAATCCCTGTAATCAGGCATGATTCCATTCTCCTCGATTCCTGCAACCAGGGGCGATTCATGAATCGCTCCTACAGATGGATTGTCCTCTTCCCGGGTTGTGAGGACGGGTTTCAAACCCGCCCCTACGTTCCATCACCTGGTTATCATGAATTCTTTTGCCAGGTCCACTGCGGCGGCCGCATCATGACCGCAGCCGTCGGCGCCGATCTCCCGCGCAAATCGCTGATTGACCGGCGCTCCCCCGACCATGATCTTCAAGGTTTTTCTCAGCCCTGCTTTTTCCAGCCCCTGAATGACCTTTTTCATCTCCGGCATGGTCGTAGTGAGAAGGGCTGACAATCCCAGGATGTGGGGGGCCTGCACCTTTACCTGCCTAACAAATTCTTCCGTCTCCACGTTGATTCCCAGGTCCACGACCTCGAACCCGATCCCCCGGAGCATCATGGCCACCATATTCTTGCCGATGTCGTGGAGGTCCCCCTTCACCGTGCCGATGACAACCTTGCCCGCCTTTTTCTTCTGGTCCTCGGACAAATAAGGTTCCAGGACCTTCAACCCCTCGTTCATCGCCCGGCAAGAAAGGAGGACTTCGGGAATAAAAACTTCTCCGGTCTTGAATCGAGGACCGATGATCTCCATGGCCGCGATCAGGCCTTTCTGCAGGATACTCTTTCCATCCACCCCTCTTTTGAGAAGCTCCAGGATGTGCCCTGGGATTGCTTTTTCATCCCCGTTCAGGACATCCTCCCGGACGGTCTGAAAAACCGCATCCGCCGCCTGCGGGGCCACCCTTTCCGCCGCTTGGCGGATCGCGCTTTCGGGGAGCGGCCGGGCCGCCCCGCTCTCCAGGGGCAGACGCCCCCGGGTCTGCACCTTCTCCCCGATTCGCTTCAGCCGGCTGAAATCGGCGTCCCGGGGAGTCGTGTCGGCCACCCCAAGGATAAAGCGTTTTCCCGGGGCGATTTCCTTGAACAGGTTATCCAGAAAAGCCTGGAACTCCTCATCGGTCGCTGAATTCGGCAGCAGGATATTCGAGGGGACGCCGCCGCAGATCGTGAGCCGTTCGCTCCATCGCCGGTAGTATTCCTCGATCTTCACCTTGGTCATGGGGTGCGGGCACACCGATTCGGCCACATGCATTCCCGAGTCCCGAAGGAGGTCCAAGAGGCCCTCGTTCTCCCCGTCGCAATGGCAGAAAACGAATTTGCCCCTGGCCCCCATGGCCGAGGAGGCTTTTTGAATCCAGGGGAGCAGCTCCTTCCTGAAGTAAGGAGGATAAGTAATCATCTCGTCGAAATTGCCCCCCCAATTCACCGCCCGGGCGGGGGATTCCGCGATCAGCCGGAGGGCTTTCTCATAGAGGGGATTCATGGCCTCGGCTAGGGCCCGCATTTCTTTCTGGTAGTCGTGATAGTGGAAGAAAAATTCCGTGGCGTCCAGGAAGTATTTCTGTATGTGATGCATGGGAGAAGCCGCACCCGCAAACCAGGCCGCGCAGAGCCCGTCTTCACCCACCTCCTTTTCCCACTTCAAAAAGGCGTCATATTGGGGGACGATATCCAGGTTCTCGAAGAGAGAGGCCACGACCCGGTAGTCCTCGGGTTTTTTGATGATGTGTTCTTCGATCCAGGGGATGGACACCCCGCCCCGCTTCATCTCCTCGCTGTACAACTTGCAGGTGCTTACCGTGCCCTTAGGGGTATCATATTGGATGAAGGTCCGTTCCCCTTCCTCCTTTATCCGAATATCGATTTTCGGCGAAAAAACGAACTTGAAGACATGCTCCTTCAGGGCGTAGGCCCCGATGGCCCGGTGAAGCAGCGCGTCCGGCAGGAACTGGTAGGTAAAATCGATCGAGGCGGTCATCAGCCCCCACCCTTCGGCCCGGGAAATTTCATAGGCGGTTCTTCCCCGGTGCTCTTGGGGCAAAGTGCCGGCCCGGGAATTGGCCGCGTACCAGAGATCAATCCGGGGGATGTAGGGAAGGACATCCGGCATCTCCCCCCGGGCGGCTTTCAGGATTCTTTCCTTGTGGGTCATCCGTTTACTCTCCTTTGGATATTCATCCTTCTATCGCTGCCATGCGGAATTCGGAATGCGGAGGGCGGAATAAAAAAATGGGAACGAAGAGGAGCGCAGATTTTCAGCAGAAGAAATGGATTCTGGGTTCATTCGTTCTTAAATCCCTCCGAGTGTTCAGCGCCGCTTTTCATCCCGCATTCCGAATTTTCCATTCCGCATTTCGTCATGTTTCCATCCACACCTCGCCCGCCGCAATATGCCTCCAGTAAGTCCGAATTCCCTTGACCTTTTTATGGGTTCCCACGGCTTGGGTCACAGCAAAGGCAGAGGTGAGCTCTGCCGATTCATAAACGATCTTGAGAATTTCTTTCATCAGCTCGTGCTGCTTGGCCCGGTCGAGGGTCTGCAGGTGTTCTTCCAGGAGTTTGTCCACCTGGGGATTTTTGTAATTGGCCCAGTTTCCCGGGGCTCCGCTCATCAGCTTGGGCCGGATGAACCCGCCCATGTAGGGTGCGGCGTTCCAGAATCCGGCATGGAAGTTGTCTTTGCGCATGGCTTCGATCCATCCCAAACGCTCCATGCTCTTGAGCTCGGTCTTGATTCCCACCTTGTCCCACATGGCCTTGAGCAGCTCGGCGTAGGTGCTGTCCGGCTCGCGGGCGATGCTTAGCAGCTCCACTGTCACGCCGCGGGGGTAATCGGCCTTAACCAATTCGGCTGCTTTGCCCGGATTGAAAGAGTAATCGGGCCAAGCCTCGGGAGCCCAGCCGGGCTGTCCCTTGGTAATCCAGGGGTACTGGTGCACCCGGGCGACCCCAAACCCCAGGATCTTGACGATTCTCTCCCGGTCGATGGCGTAGCAGGCGGCTTTGCGCAAGGCATGGCTGGTGAATGGGCCTTTCCGGGAGTTGAAACCCAGCCCGATGGCGTGCCACTCAAAGGGGGGCAGCTCGACGTACTCCAGGCTGGATTCTTTTTTGATGGAGGGAACATCCCGGGTGGCCGGGTCAATCACCGTATCGAGAGAACCCGCACGCAGGTCGAGGACCGCCTGGTCGATCTTGGGCCGGTAGTGCTCTTCGAACCCGTCCAGGTAGGGAAGGGCTTTGCCGTCGGCGCCCGTCCTCCAATAATCGGGGAATCTCTCCAGCACGATCTTTTGGTCCACGATCCATTCTTTGCAGCGGAAGGGTCCGGTTCCGCAGCCCTTGCGGGCCAGTTCATCGTCGCCGTGTTTCTCCTGGAAGGCTTTGGAGACCATCCCGCTCCAGAGGCCCCCGTCGGATAGGTTATACAGTAGGCTCCCCGAGGGATACTTTAGGTTTAGGGCGATGGCGGAATCGTTCAGCACCTCCACATTTTCGATCTCTCCCAAATCGGCCTTCAGGTAGGATTTGGGATGGGTCCGCACCCGGTCCAGGTTCCATTTGGCGATGGAAGCGTCAAAGCGGCTGCCGTCGTGGAATCGCACGCCCTGGCGCAAATTGAATACGATCCTCCTGCCATTCTTTTCCACCTGCCATTCCGTGGCCAGGCCGGGCATCAGCTCCTGCGAATAGGTTTGGGGATTCGTCCTAAGAGACAAAAGGCAGTCATACATAGCCCCGATGCTTGCCCAGTACATGCTGATGCGCTGGGCGTCGAGGGTTGGCGGCGTATGGGCCTGGGCCAACCTCCAGATGCCCCCCCGTTTCACCTTCTCTGCGGCGTGAGCCAGGAAATTTTTCCGGCTCCCGGCGTTAAGCCCGGCCAAAGCCCCGGCTCCGACGACCGCGCCCTTCAGAAAATTCCTCCTGGAAATCCCTGCTGACATTTTTTCCTCCCCCCGAGTTGGTTTCTTTACCCTTTTGGTTTCAACTGATTTCATAGTTTAAAGTATTTTCTTGGATCTTCAAAATAAAAAAGCTTTTGATTGGGACCATCCTCGCGGGCAATGAAGGAAGATTTACATTTTCCCAAAAGTATCCTATTTTTATTTTCGGCCATAGAGCCTTTAGCGGACCGCCGAAAACGTGGATGCCGCTACGGGACAGCTTGGAGCGGAATTGTTTTTGCGCTATGCCCTATGCTCCATGCGTTTCATCAAATTTTCGGGGAGGACAGGATGAATTCGGACCAACTGGCTATTTTCAAAGCGATCGAATCGAAACAGGAAATTTTCTGGAGGATGGCGGACGCCATCTGGAGTTATGCCGAGCTGGGACTGGAAGAATACCGGTCGGCCAAGCTGTTGGCCGACGCCATGGAAGCGGCGGGCTTCAAGGTGGAGCGCGGGGTGGCCGGGATGCCCACGGCCTTTGTGGCCACCTGGCGCCAGGGAAGCGGGAAGCCCGTCATCGGCTTCCTGGGGGAGTACGATGCCCTGCCCATGCTCTCTCAGAAGGCCGGAGTTCCGAAAAAAGACCCCCTTGTCCCGGGTGCTCCGGGCCACGGGTGCAGCCATAACACCATGTTCGTAACCCAGGCTCTAACCGCCGTTACCGTCAAGGAATTCATGGAGAAGAAAGGGTTGAGCGGGACGCTCAAAGTCTACGGCTCACCGGCGGAAGAGATTCTGACCAGCCGTCCCTTCATGGTGAAGGCAGGCCTGTTTGAAGGAGTCGACGTGGTCCTGGACAACCACGGCGACAGTTTTTTTCAGGTGGCCTACGGCATGGAGGGCACGGGGATGGTCTCCTTTATCGTGACCTTCCAGGGAAAGACCGCCCATGCCGGCGCCTTTCCCTGGATGGGCAGGAGCGCCACCGATGCCGTGGAGCTCATGCACGCCGGAACCGAGCGCATGCGGGAACATCTGCCCACGACTCAGAGGACTCACTGGGTCACCCTCGAAGGAGGCGAAGCCCCCAATGTGGTTCCCGACCGGGCTTCCACGTGGTATTTCATCCGCGATCTGGATGAAAACGTGGAGAAGAATTTTCAATGGGCCCTGGACTGCGCCAAAGGCGCGGCGCTGATGACCCAGACGACTTACGAAGTCAAGACCCTGGGGGCCATCCACCAGCGTTTTCCCAACAAGCGCCTGGCCGAACTCATCTTCGAACACGTCAAGACCGTGGGAAGACCCTCCTACACAGCCGAAGAAGAGGCCTTTGCCCGGGCCCTCCAGGCCGAATGCGGCTATCCGGTGGTGGGGATGGAATATCCCCTCAAAATCGTGTCCCCGGATTCCGAGCCCCTGAGGGGCGGGTCCAGCGACGTTGGGGATGTCACCTTGGTAGCCCCCACGGTGAGCCTGCGCTTCCCGGTGCGTGTTCCTGGGTCTCCCTCCCACCACTGGACGGTCACTGCCGCCGCCAAGACTTCCATCGCCCACAAGGGAATCACCGCTGGAGCCAAGGTTCTGGCCCTTTCGGCCTTCGACCTTCTCACCGATTCCAAGGCCCGGGCCGAAATCCGGTCCGAATTTGCCGAACTCACGGCCAAGAGGCCTTACAAATCCTTCCTCCCCGAGGGCGCCCAGCCGCCCCTGGGTTTTCACACCGCGCTGATGGAAAAATACCGACCCGCCATGGAGAAGCATTACATCGATCCATAAAAAGCAAATGATTGGGACGCAGATGAACGCAGATTTTCAGGATTCTTTCAAATAAATCAAAACGCTCATCCAGCACGCCGAATGCGAGAAGTCGGGCTAGGTTTGCTTCGGATATTGCATCCTTTCTTGACTGCGGCTCCCCAATTTCATACAATCCAGCCGGATTGTATGGCTTATGAATAAAATATCCATCAACCGAAGCTTTAATCCATGGCGGGGGCTAGGAGGTTTAATGGTTTGGAAGTCTGTATAGACCCCATTTCTGGAGAAGGGGTGGGTTTTTTTCATTCGCGGCAATGGAGGCTTAAAGGATGCTACCACGTTTTATTTTACGGCTGGATAGTAAGCTTGAAAGTGCAGGCCGTTACGATAGGATTGATCTCCGAGAAGGTGTGACGAAAAAACTCATCGAAAAGGACTATGACCGGCTTATTATCCATCATGTGAAGCTGCTCGAAGACGTATTGAAGGAAGCTCACCTGACCTACCCGGATTCTAACTTGGAAGTATTAGGCGGGCAGGTCGCGGGAATGGATGTTCTCCTTGGCGAATTCGATCCTGGCAAACGGCTTCGCCGCCTCGTGATCATCGAAAACAAATTATTTAAGGGCGTCCCCATTTGGACCATTTCCACATTTCCATTTTCCACCCATCCATCAGGACATCCATGGGGAGGAATTAAGCAATTCTTTTCCTTTCTGGCTCTTCCCATTTTATTAGACGCCTCGCCTTTTTTTCGGTAATTTTAATAACCGCCCTTCCCATTTTTTCATTTATGCCCAGTTTTCCAGGGTCAAACCTGATGAACTCGTAAAAAGCGATTTTCCCATCCTTTCGTGGGAGGGGATAAAGAGGAGGGGAATTCATAAGCCATTTAAATCCTTCTGTTCATCACCCCCACCCCAACCCTCCCCCATCAAGGGGGGAGGGCTTATTTTCGACTTTTTACGGGTTCATCAAAACTCATGTCTCTTGATTGCTGTCCTCCCTTCGTTGGATTGTCCCTCTTTCCGCCCCTCGAGAGAAACCCAAAAAGTTCATGCGGACGCGGCCGCCGCTTCTCTGACTGCTTTGACCTGTCGCCATTCCTTGGAATTATTCATAGCGTGCCAAAGATCATATTCTTGTTGAAGCCCTAACCAAAGGTCAGGAGTGGTGTTAAAAGCGCGGGAAAGCCTCAAGGCCATGTCCGGGGTGATCGCTCCGCTCGCGTTTACGATCTTGGAAACGGCCTTCCGTGAGACCCCCAGGATCCTAGCCAGCTCCGTCAGGGAGATGGACAGGGGAAGCAAATGGTGATTCTTTAAAATGCGCCCGGGATGGACGGGCGGTCTCTTCCTTTCTCTCATGATTCACCTCTTAATGGTAATCTTCATAATTCACTTCGAAGGCCTTGCCCTCCTTGAAAATAAATGTGATGCGCCAATTGCCAGAAACCTTTATGGCCCATCGGCCTTCCTGCTTGGGCTGAAGTAGATGGAGTCCTGAGCCGGGGAAATTCATATCCCTGATTTCCCTGGCCTGGTTCAGGCGATCAAGGATTTCTTCCAGCTTTTGGGCATGTTTGGGCTGAATTCCTTTTTTGCTTCCATCGTAAAAGAAATCCTCCAGGCCCTTATGAAAGAAAGATTGAATCATGAGAGTATTGTAACCTGAAGGGTTACATCTGTCAACGGCTTTTGTGTATCGCATCCGAAGGGTCTCGGAAGGGTCAAATCGGCTCTTGACTCATTTTAATTTATGGACCTTGTTTGTGCATAGGTGCTCCGAGGCAGCCTCTCGCTGTGGGGGCATCCGGCGCAAATTTCTCGGCATCCGAGAATCCAGAATTCTGTTTTGCAGAAAAAATGATTCACACAGCATGAGTGCTGGGGTAAAATAATTCAAGAAAGTCTTTTGGTAAGGAGGTCGTCCAATGGCAAATACCGATACTGCGGTCGTCAAGCAAGACGGGGACTGGTGGGTAGGTTGGGTTGAAGAGATTCCTGGAGTCAATGGCCAGGAGAAAACCCGGGAAGAGCTTCTTGCAAGCCTGAGTATTACCCTGTAAGAAGCCATCGAATTCAACAAGGAAGAGGCGATTCGTGCCGCTGCTCCTGGCTATACAGAAGAACCCCTCGTTGTATGAAGCATAGCGAAAAAAATGAAACAAAGTAAATTTCCACTTGATTGGGACGCTGAACGGGCGAAAAGAGCATTGGCTCATTATGAATCCCAATTGAAAGAAGAAGCTGTTGCTTGAGGCCGAGGCTGCATTTGAAACACTTGGGCAAACGGTAATGAAGGTTCCAACCGCGATCATACCAGCAATACGCGAGCTGATTGCCAAACACAAAGCAGCATGACAGCGTCTAATAAATCATTCCAGCGGATGGCTCACAGTTCCCGCTTACTTCAATTATTGCCTGGGCAGGTTACGCAAATCGTTATCCTCACTTTCAACGGCACGTCACCGTTGATCACAATGATCTCTCCACAATCCCCCTAAAGGTGTGAAAAATCCTCCTAAATCACCTTCACCCTCGCCCTCCTTCGTCCATGGAGAGGGAATTTTTGGGGAACTTTTCCTCTCATCCCAATTTCCAATACCTCCGGAAACAAAATTGATGAACTCATAAAAAGTCAAAATTCAATAACATTTGTCATTCTTCGCGGTAGGGACACCGGTCGCCCGGCGCTCCCCGTACAGATCCATACGCGAGGCTTTCCCTCATACGGCTCTTGCCTCGGGTCAAACGCTGCTGCTGTCAGGAAAACCGATATGGCTGAGATAAGGCATGCACATCCGTCTCTCAACCCACTGAGCCGCGTAACGTACCCGCGCGGGCGAACTTTGCGCGTGGACCCGGCCCTGTGTCCGGAGCACGTTTTGCTCTCGCGAGTTCCCCTTGGCCAGCCCCCTTCCCTCCACCCCCTCCGCCACCGCTTCACCGGCTTTGTTCGGGAGCTTCGTCGGTACTA
>JACAEW010000321.1 GCA_013388675.1 Syntrophaceae bacterium
AACGGATGGTTTTTTTGGCACACCCGACGCCCAGCGCGATGGCCGGGATCAAAAGCGCCAGCAGAAGAACTCTTATGCCTTTCATTCCCCTTCTCCTATTTCAGCTTTTTATTAAAAGCGTATCGACTGCCAACCGGGGTGTCAAGAATAAAATAAAAAGGCGGGGCTGGTAGAAACGAGCTGTTCGAAAGAGTTTTTTTCGAGCCTAGGGTATAATAAAAAAACCGTTCCAATTGTGAGGAGTCCCGGATGCCAACGATCGATACCCCCTTTAAGATCGCCGCCGTCCAAGCCGCCCCCGTTTTTTTGAATCGGGAGGCAACCGTAGAAAAGGCCTGCCGTCTGATTTCCCAGGCCGCAAGCGGGGGCGCCCGGCTCATCGTTTTTCCGGAGTCCTTCATCCCCGCCTACCCGGACTGGGTATGGGCCGTTCCCCCGGGAAGAGAGCGGGTTCTCAACCAGCTGTACGCCGAATTTCTGGGGAATGCGGTCGATGTGCCCGGTACCGCGACGGAGAGGCTTGCCCGCGCGGCCCGGGAATCCGGCGCCTATGTGGTCATGGGGGTAGCCGAAAGGGACACCGCGGCGAGCGGGGCAAGCCTTTTCAACACCCTGCTTTACTTCAGTCCCGAAGGGAACCTCATGGGCAAGCACCGGAAACTGGTTCCCACGGGAGGAGAACGACTGGTCTTCGCCCAAGGCGACGGGAGCACGCTGGGGGTTTTCGATACTCCGCTGGGGAAGATCGGCGGGCTGATCTGCTGGGAAAACTATATGCCCCTGGCCCGGTACGCCATGTACGCTTGGGGCACCCAGATTTACATCGCCGCCACCTGGGACCGGGGGGAACCGTGGCTTTCCACCCTGCGGCACATTGCCAAGGAGGGACGAGTCTACGTGATCGGCTGTTGCATCGCCCAGCGCATGGCGGACATTCCCGACCGTTTCGAGTACAAAGGAAAGTTCTATTCCGGGTCCCGCGAATGGATCAACGAGGGGGACAGCGCCATCTTGAACCCCCACGGGGAATTTATCGCCGGTCCGGCCCGGATGAAAGAAGAAATCCTCATGGCCGAAGTGGAGCCTGCCCAGATGCGGGGCCCCAGGTGGATGCTGGATGTAGCCGGCCATTATGCTCGACCCGACGTCTTCGAATTCATCGTCCATCGACAGGCGCACCCGATGATCCAAGTCTCCGAGGATCGGGGAGCAGGCGAGGGAGAAAAGGAGCCCGGGGAAAAAAGCTATCCGCCTTCTTTTTCCACGCACGCGTAGGCGTTGTGGTTGTGGATGGATTCCAAATTTTCCGACTCCACGCTGAACCAGGTGATGTTTTTGTGGGCGCTGAGGCGAAGGGCGATGCTGCGGACGACGTCCTCCACGAACATGGGGTTGTCGTAGGCCTTTTCGGTAAGGAACTTCTCGTCCCCCCGCTTGAGCAGGGAAAAGACCGCTGCGCTGGCCGAATTCTCCACGATCCGGATCAGGTCTTCGATCCAAAAGAACTTGCGAAAGGTCACTTGGACCGATACCAGGCTTCGCTGGTTGTGGGCCCCTTTCTCGCTGATTTCCCGGGAGCAGGGGCATACCGTGGTGACCGGCACGGTGATTCCCACGATCAGTTTGTGACGGCCGTTGTTCAGGGAGGCAAAGAATCGGCAGGTGTATCCCAAAAGGCTTTTGGCGCCCGAAACGGGGGCCCGTTTTTCGATAAAATAGGGAAACTCCACATCCAGATAGGCGGACTCGGCGTTGAGCTTTTCCTTCATCTTGTCCAGAATGGTCGATATGGCCTTGATGTTGATGGTGCCGCGGTATTCGTTGAGGATTTCCACGAAGCGGCTCATGTGGGTTCCCTTGAAATGATGGGGCAGGTTGACGTACATGTTAACCTTCCCCACGGTATGCTGAAACCTGTTTTTCTTGTCCAGGACGGTAATGGGGTACTCGATGTTCTTCACCCCCACCTTGTTTATCTCCACGCGGCGGTGATCCCTCTGGCTTTGCATGTCGATCATGATTCCGTCCTCTGATAGGTAGCCCGGGAAGTCTCCGACTCCCAAACGGAAACCCGTCTGACCCGCCGGGTCCCCCGGTCGATCCGCCGGGAGACCTCGCTGAAAATATAGGCGGCCAAATTTTCCGACGAAGGGTTCTGGTTCCGAAAGAAAGGGAGATCGTTCAGGTATCGATGGTCAAGAGTATCCAGGACCTCTTTGGTCGTCGCTTTGAGAAGACGAAAATCGATTACCATTCCGCCTTCATCCAGGGACTCCGATTCCACCGCCACCTCCACGGCGAAGTTATGACCATGGAGAGACTCACATTTTCCCCCTACTTCTCGGAGGTTGTGGGCAGCGGAAAAATCGGCTTTAATTCGGACTTCATACATAATCTGGAATTCCAATACTATGCCGAGCGGTAAAGCGCGCAGCGCAGGACAAAAAAATCAGGGATTGGGATGGTTTCAACTTACTCGATTCGGCCATCCTTGTCAACTATCCCTATGCGATCCTCGGGTCAAACGGTTTGGAAACGAATAGTACGTTTGCTAACCTCTTGACACTTTCCGCTTCTGCTGATAGTTTACATTCGGTTTCAGGCGGGCAAACAGGGAAACTGGGAAGGAAAGAAGATATTGAAAATCGGGATGATGAACAATCCCCAGATGGACCTTCTGGCCGAGATCGCTTGGGCATACAAAAACCATTTTGAATTCATGGACTTGACCCTTGAGCCGAGCGCGGCCCATCCCCGGCAGGTAAAACTGAAGCAGACCCGCCGGGCGCTCAGGGAGGGAAACCTGGATATCGTCGGCCACACTGCCTATTATCTTCCCCTGGCCTCCCCCCTGGAGACCCTCCGGAAAGCGGCATTGAAGGAGATGCGTTTGACCCTGAAGGTCTTTTCCGAACTGGGCGCCACCAAGGTTACCGTCCATCCGGATAAATCGATCCCTTTTGCCTTGGGTTCGAAGGGCGTTTGGGAGAAAAACCTCGAGTCCCTGGAGGCCATTGAGTCCCTGGCCGCTCCCCTGGGAATTACGATTCTGCTGGAGAACATGGACCGGACCTTCAACACCACGAAAGAGATCGGGGATGCCCTGGCGCGCATACCC
>JACAEW010000028.1 GCA_013388675.1 Syntrophaceae bacterium
AAGATTTCAAAACGAATCAAATAAGGGGAGCCTTCGCAGATAAAACCCGAAAAGGAATCCAGAAACGGGTTTGCTTGCCTAATAAACAGCGTCGGGGAAGGTGGTGGCGGTGCGGGGCTGGCCGACCAAGAGGTACATCTTGGGGGAGTACCATCCTTCGTCTAGGAGGTCGTCGTCGATCTCGCTGACTACCCCGTCGTGGATGGCCCAGGAACGGCCGCGGATGGTCTTGTCGAATCCCGGCTGGCGGAAAGGAGTTGAACCGTTCAGCAGCTTGAAAAGCTTGCCGCCGGGCTGGAAAGCCTGGTGGATGCGGGTCATCCGTTTGAATCCTTCGAAATAAGTAAAACCGCAACGCTCATACACGATGGCGTTGTGATAAAAGAGGGCTTCCAGACTGATGGTTTTAATGTCCAAGATCCTGGCAAAATACTCCAGACCGCCTATGACTTCCCGGGTCAGGCCCAGGCCCTTGCGGACCTGACCGGGGGCCATGCCCGCCCGCAGGGCTTTGAGCTCCTCGGGCAGGTTGCGGGAAGCCCTGCCCCACATGGTGTCCCGCCCTTGCTCATCCACATCGATGTTGAACCGCTCGCTGTCGGGGTCGTTCACGATCAGGAAGTCCCAATTCACCTGGGTATAATCCGGCCCGTCCGACACCTGGATGGAATAGATGGGGTCCGGGTCGTCCCGTTTGCGCTTCACCTCGATCATCACCGTCTCTTCCCGCTCCGGACAGTAAAACCGGACCATCCGGTTTCCCTCCAGGTCCGTAAAGGACAAGGGATTGATCGTGAAGCGCTTGAAGAGCGAAGGGGGGATGAGCAGCCGGTACAGGCCCTCCTTTTCGCTCTGGGACATGGAGTTTATGCGTTTGAGCCAAGGCATAGAAAGACGGTGACTAAAGGGACGAGTGACTAAAATAAGAGGTTGCCCGTTTCCGGTTCCCCGTTTGTGGTCCAAACCGGAAACCGCATTCCGTATCCCGCATTCAAAGCAGGTCTTCTACCCAACGGCTCCCGCCGTTCAGCTCATCGATTAATTGAAGGAAACGATGGACTTTGAATTCGTCTTTCGGGGTCAAGGCCGGTTTGGCCTTTTCCAAACGCTCCATCACCTGAAAAGTGTCCGCCCGGGTTAAAATCAGGGGAATCCCGCGTTCCCGGGCGACCTTGATAATCACTTCGCTGGGGCTTCTGCCCCCGGTCAAAAGGATCCCGGCCACGGATTGATCACCGGGGTTCAAACCCATCAGAATCACCTTGTTGTAAACTTGTTTAAAGATGGATAAGGGTCCTTCCAGCTGCTTGGCCCCGATGGTTGAGGTCTGCACCAGATTCGCTTGCCCCTCTTGGCAGCAGAGAATTTCTCCCCCGGCGATCTCGGCTATAGCGGAAACGGTAAAGGCAGCGAGAATGGGGTCTTCGGGAAGGGCCACGACCGACTTGACGCCTTTCTGCCGCAGGAAAGAAACCACTTTGTTTCTGACATGATCCATCTTGTTCGGAGACACGTGGTTCAGAATGGTCGATCTCACCCGCCCGTCGAGGAAGGAATTCAGCGAAAGAACGGAATAAAAAGTCAGGTTGTCCCGTTGGTAGCGGTCCACCAGGAGAACAAAGGAGTCAAAGGACTTGACCAATTCGCCGTCCGAAAGGCCGGGGCCTCCTTCTCCGAAGAAAATTTCCTTTCCGCCCATGATAAGAACCACGTCCTTATCCCGGGAAACTTCCTGGAAGGCCTTCTGGATTTTATTCATGAGCTCTTCGCCCTGATTCCCGGCGGATTCCTGGTTCGCCGGGAGAGAAATGGGGCAAAGGGTTTCGTCCGGCTCGGGAATTCCCAGGACCTGCTTGAATAGAAGAACATCGGGGTCGCAGGGACTTTCGGAAGGGGAGGCAGAGGGCTCCAGGAGGAGGCCGTAAGGCTTAAAAAAACCGACCTTCAGGCCTTTGGCCTTCAATCGAACGGCCAAGGCCCAGGTGGCCAGGGTCTGGCCAGGCCCACTCCCCGTTGACCCGATAAAAATGGAGCGCATGAAAGACCTCGAGGGAAGCGTGATTGCAAGGATTAGGTTGGAATTGTGACCACGACCGTTTTTTATCCGGATAATAGCAGAATGGTGGGGAGGATGCAAATCAAGGAAAGGGAAGTTCAAGAAGGGGGCGATTCGACGAATCGCCCCCTTTGGAACCTACGCTGAGCCTATTTCTTGGTGTACACCAGGTTAATTGGATGGCACTTGTCGCAGGCCTGGGTCCGGGGATGGGCCTGGTGGCAATGATAACAGGTTTCCATGGTGGGCCGGTTGGTCCGGGGAGTGCCTTTGTCGTGGGCCACATTCCGGTGGCAATCGATGCAAAGCACATTCTTTTCCGCATGCTTTTTATGGGAAACCTTTACGATCTTCACCTGATCCAGGCCCTTCTGCTCCATGCCGGGGATGGACGGATGGCAGCTCACGCACCTCTGGTTCATAAGATCGTCGCTGGCGGAAAAAACATGGGTCAGGACAATGCCTCCTCTGGAGGTGTGGCAATCCACACAACCCGTCGACGCCAGATGAACCCGCGAGGGCAGCCACATATCCGTAGGCTCTTGATTCTTGTGGCAGCTCAGGCAGAAAAAGGAATGGCTGGTGGTGAAATGAATCAGGCCCAGGCCCGGAACAGCCGCCAGGATCACCAGGACCGCGACGATCAACGCCCAGGTGCCCTTGGATAGTTTCGGTAAAGCTGGAATTTTCATGGCCGGCCCTCGAAGTCGAAATGAACTACCTATCGTTTCTCCTTGCGCGGAGGAAAGTGAGAAACATCCCCGATCCCCTCCCACCCTGTCCCTCCCCCCCGATCGAGGGGGAGGGGATTTTTTTCTATTCCGACTGGTTCATTCTCTCGCTTCGCGGGAGAGGGTAGGGTGAAAGGAAATCGGCTAGATTTTTTCTATGGTGACCACCGCGTCGTTCCAGGCTGCTCCTCCGCCAGCCGGGTCGAATTGGGCCGGAACGACCGTATTGGTATGGGCCCCGTTGCCTTCCTGCTCCCACCACAGCTCATTCGTGTCAAAGTCGTTGCTCCGGTATTTCTTCGCTCGCGCAATCTTGCCCAATTCCCAGTGCCCCAGACCTTCGGGAAGGGCTACGACCTTCGGATGGAGTCCATGGGTCAGGCGGACGGGGACCGTCAGGGACCCTGCCGAAGAGTTTATCTTCACCCGGTCCCCATTCTTCAGCCCCAGGGACTGGGCGGTTCGGAGGTTGATTCCCAAGGGACTGGCATGGAGAATTTCCGCCAACCACTTGGAGTTGGCCAGGCGCCGGGTCATAACCCCGGGCTGGTAAACGGCCAAGATGAATTCCTTTTCTTTCAATTCCTGATGAGCCTGAATGGGAACGTAGGATGGCAAAGCCGGTTGCCCCTTTTCCTGCACCTTGAGGGAAGAAACCTCAAACTTTCCCGACGGGGTGGAGAAGCCCTTCTTTTCATAAATGCGGTACTCCGGCTTGGCTGCGGGATCGAACCACACTCCGTCTTTCTTCAAGGCCTCCAGCCCTCCCCCCCTGACCAGTCCGCCGGCCCGGGCGGCCGCTTTTTCCATGAATTCCTCCCCGTTCGCGAAGGGGAAGGCCTTCTGCAGGTCTTCGCCCAGGCGCTTGGCCAATCCTGCCAGGGCATCCCCCAGGGACATGGACCTTCCGAGGGGAGCAACGATGGGCTGTCGGATGCTGACGAAAGGCACCAGTCCCATGGACGGCCGCGATTCCAGGTTCCAGCTTTCCAGGTAGGTGGTCATGGGAAGGAGAAGATCGGCCAGCGCCCCGGTCTCGGTCAGATGCGTATCGGCCACGACCAGGAAAGGTATCTTTTTTTCATCCTTCAGAAGCCTGGTTACCTCGGCCGTGTGGGGGGTGGCGTAAGCCGGATTGGCCAGGTAGCACCAATAGATATCCGGAGAGGCCTTGCCTTCCTTGAGAGCCGTGAGGGCCTGGAAGGAAGATGCATAGGGGCTTTTTAACCCCGGCGCTCCGAGGTCTATTTTGCGGGGAAGGCAGCATCCCCCCGGGATGTCGATGCTTCCCACCACGGCGTTCAAAAGGGCGATGCAGCGCTCGTTCTGGACCCCGTTCACGTGCCCGCTGACTCCGCGGCCGGCCAAGGCCACCGCAGGCTTGGCATGGGCAAATTCCATGGCCACGCGCCGGATGTCCGCTGCTCTGACCCCGCTGATCTTTTCCGCCTGTTCGGGAGTGTAGGGGGCGAGGTGTTCGATCAACTTGGGGATGGGAACATTGGTCCAGCGGGAGAGAAACGCCGGGTCGTGGCTTCCCTCCTGGAGGATATGCTGGGCCAGGGCCAGGGCCACGATGCCATCGGTCCCCGGTTTGAGGGGAATCCAATCATTACTCCGGCCCGCAGTGTTGGAGTTGCGCACGTCGAAAGTAACCAGCTTGGCGGCGCTGACCAACTTTCCCTCGATGATCCTCTGAGCCAGCGAAATGTACAGTTCATCATTCTCGTAAGGGTTGGCCCCGAAGATCAGGATATATCGGGACCGGGCCACGTCGCAGACCGGGGATTCGGCTCCCCAGGTGGCCAAGTGGGCGAACCGTTCGTTTACCCCCAACCCGTCGGCCTCGGGGAACACTTGGGGGGATCCGAAGGCTTTCAGGAATTCCAGGGCCATCAGGTCCTGCGAACCCGGCATGCCCATCTCCACCCAAAGTCCCTCACTCCGGCCGCTCTTGCGCAGGTCAGCGAATCTCTTGGCCAGCTCCTCCAGGGCCTGGTCCCAGGAAATACGGGTCCATTTCCCCTCTCCCCTCCCCCCGGAGCGCTTCAGGGGTTGCAGGAGGCGGTCGGGGTCATACAGGACGTTGACTCCCGCATGACCCCGCGCGCAGAGTTTGCCCCGGTTGTTGGGATGTTTGGGGTTGCCCACAATCTTTTCCAGGCGTCCGTCCAGGACCTCTCCGATGATCCCGCATCCGGCCGGGCACAGGAGGCAGGTGCTGGGGACGCTCGCGGCTCTCCCCGCGGTTCGAATCACCTTCCGGGGCACTTCCCCGGGAGGGCTGAAGCAGCCGGTGAGCGACCCTCCCCATCCGGCCACCGCGGCGCTGGTGAATCCAATCTTCAGAAAAACGCGTCGGGTCAATTTCATTTTGGAATGCTCCTTACACCTCAGACCAGGGGCAGGAATTCCCCGCCCAGCACCACCACGTAGCGCATGAAAAAGATCCCCACCACGACCAGAATGGAGGCGATGGTGATGGTCGTTAGGTTGCGCAGGCGCGGAAAAAGAAGGATCGTGGCCGGAATGATCTTTCCCAGCACGTTCTCAATCCAAAGGAAATGGAAGCTGAACTTTCCGGTCAGGAGGAGATGGGCCACTTCCTGGGCTTCTGCATGGGAAACCAGAAGGACCAGGATGTCGCTGAGCACCAGGAACAGGTCGATGAGGATCATGGCCGCCAGCATTTTTCCCAGCCCGAACACCAAATCCCGATTGACCGCTTTTTCCCTGGAAAAGAATTTGTCTTTGACGATGGAAATGAGGATCATCAGGGCGATCCCCGAGACCATGGCCGAGATCAGGAACAGGAAGGGCATCAAGGCCGTGTTCCAGAGGGCCCGCGCTTTCCCCAGGGCAAGGATGAACCCCGTGTAGCCATGGACGAAGATGGCCAGGGGAATCCCGATGGTTCCGAAGAGCCGGGTCAGGCGCTGGTTGCCCTTGAACATGAAGTAGCCGTAGATAATGCAGTTGATCGGGTAGAGGGTCAGGAGGAAAGACCCCCAGGTGATCGGGGAAGTGAGGTTTAGATGAACGAAAAGGTGCCAGGACTTGAAAGGCTGGCCCACGTGAACCAGCAGGGCCAGCGGGGCCATGACCAGGAACAGGGTCGCCAGAATCACTCCGATCTTCCCGATGGGCTTGAACTTCTCCATGCCGAAGACGAAGGCCATGGTGGAAAGGACGAAGGAGCCAGCGCTCAATCCGGTCAGGTAGAAATATACGGCGATGAGCGCCCCGAAGGCTTCCTGGGGAAAAATATTGTATAGGACGACGGCGTCCATCGATCCACTCCCTTCGGTCTGTTGGGTCTTTTCCTTCACTCCGGGATTGGAGCTTCCCGACGAGGGGGACTTCCCGGTTTTTCTCCATGGACCGAACTGGCGGTTAGCCTCCTCCTGATTTCCAAGAAGAGCTGGAACCTTCTTTTAAATCGTTTTGCCCCGAACAGGTCCGCCTCCCCAGGAGTTCCATTCGCAAGACCACGATGAAGCCTCGATGATTCCGCTGGGGAGGGGCCGAACCCGGCTTAGAGTTTGACATACAGCATAATGGAAATAACCAGGGCGTAAATGACCAGGGATTCGATCAAGGCCAATCCGACGATCATGGGGATGAAGATCTTGGGCTGGGCTTCCGGGTTCCGGGCGATCCCCTCCAGGCCTTTGGAGATGGCGATGCCCTGTCCCAGGCCCCCTCCCAGGGCGGCGATGGCAATAGCCAGCCCGCAGGCCAGGCCGATGAATTTCTTGGCTTCCTGGCCCAAGGCTTCTTCCGCGGCCAAGGCCAAGGTTGTAAAGGTTAGGCTCAAAACCAAAGTCATGGCCAAAATCCCCATCGCTTTTCTTCTCATTCTTGCATACCTCCCGTTGGTTTGAAATCAATACAAGCTGAAAGGTTATCCATGATCCGAAGTTCCCCTCTTTCCATCTTTTCCCTCCGGGGAAGTGGGAAGGGGGGAAATCAATGCCGAAATAGTCATGCCGTATGCCTAATGTTCAGACTCCTCCACCGCCAGGGAAATGTAGATCATAGAGAGGAGCACGAAGATAAAGGTCTGAATGAGGGAGACGAACACCCCCAGAAAAAGGGACAGGGGAGAAAGGAACAGCGGCAGGATCAAAGGAGCCGCAAGGGTCATGGAGAGAAGCATATGGTCCGCCATGATATTCCCAAAAAGACGCATGGAGAGAGAAAGAACCCGGGCCAGATGACTGATGATTTCGATGGGGAGCATTAACCAGGAAAGCCAGAGAACCGGGCCCAGGAAATGTTTGAGGTATTTAATGCCGTGGGTCTTTACTCCGTAGTAATGGGTGGCGAAAAAAACCACGAGGGCACAAGCCACCGTTGTATTCAAATTGTCCGTAGGGGGCAAAAATCCCGGAACCAGTCCCAGGAGGTTGGAAAAAAAGATGAAGAAACCCAGCGTCCCGATGAGGGGGAGGAATTCACGCCCCCGGTGTCCGATAATATCATCCAGGAATTTGAGCACCATTTCGGTGAAGAGCTCGAAGATATTGCGGATGGTTAAACGGTCGGAGGGGACTAAGGCTTCCACTGCCGGTCCGGAGGCGACCTTTCTGAATCCCATATAAGCCAAGACGCACAACAGCCCCAGCACAAAAAGGGCCATGGAAACCTGGTGGGGCAGGCTCCCGATCCCCGGAATGTAGTGGAACCAGGTAAAGGGCGCGTGTCCGGCCATTACCAAACTCCTTTTCTATTGCGCAAAAGGTTTTGTCGGACCATTTCAAAAACGATGCCGAAAACCACCGTGGAGACCCCGATGACCAAAGCCACCGGGTTCACCCGAACGAAGCGGATGGCCAGGAAGATGGCCAGCGCCAAGAGAAAGAACTTTCCGATTAGCTGAAAAAGGGAGTACTTCTTTTTGCTCTTCAAATATCGGCGCAAAATGCTCCAGAGCCAGCGAAAATTGAGCAGGGCAATTGCCCCGCCCAAGACTAATCCCAGGGACACGGCCCAGCTTTGAAACCAGAAACTGGCCAGAAGCAAGACCACTAAAATCTGAACGCAGCGCTTCTCGATGGAGATCAGCTTCTGGATTTCCCCGTGGCCCGATAACAGGGGGAGATTACTTTTTTGGTTCTCTTTTGTCAATCTCTTTCGCCAAGGAGGAGAGCCTGCGGAAACCTGCAGCGACACCCAGCAGCAAGAATACCATCGTGAGCCATGGTTTGGTCTGGAAAAATCGATCCAAATAATAGCCGATTGCCAATCCGATGGCCACGGAGAGACCCATCTCCAGGCCAATGGTGCTGAAACGGGCAAACTGCCGGTAGAATCTCCTTTTATCTTCCTGCATTAGGCCTAGGTTTCCAGCCTGTTTTTTTCATTATAATTACAGGTTTCCAAACCCGACCCAAACTTATCGGGGCCTCTCTCCTTAATCTAATGAATGAATATTCATTCAAGCGTTTAGTAGCATAATCCCGCAAAAAATGTCAAGGAATTTTTTGAAATTTGCGCATCCGGTGATAAGGCGCTTATTTCCATTTCTCAGAAAAGGAATTCATTTAAATCAAGCAGTTCCATCATCCCAGGCCAGGTCAAAGGTGAAGCAGTAATGGACCTTCCAACTTTTCAGGCGTCCATCAGAATCCCGTAGGCTGACCTTTCGTTATTGGCGCCCCTGCGCCCGGTTTCAGAAATAGGCCATGCTAGATTTTTTATGCTCCCTCCTGGAGAAAAGAAGCCGGTAATCCTTGATTCCCGTCTTTTTCGACAACTCCCGAGCGATGTGGCGGCAATCTTTCT
The DNA here is from genome assembly GCA_013388675.1 of Syntrophaceae bacterium. Taxonomy (GTDB): domain Bacteria; phylum Desulfobacterota; class SM23-61; order SM23-61; family SM23-61; genus SM23-61. The sequence continues at coordinate 8,575 of JACAEW010000028.1, forward strand.
CGCCTTTCCCGTGAATCATCGTGTAAAGGTTGAAGGGCCATTCGGGAAACGGCGGGCGGAGGTAACAATGGCTTACCGGTGAGGAAGAGATCATGGCCTGGCTGACAGGGGATATCCGCTCCTCGGGCACTTTCCACACCACCATGGCGTTTCCCTGGTATCCGGCTTTTTGATGACGCAGAATCGCCCCAAACCTCCGGATCATCCCTCTGCGGACAAACCCCCGTATCCGGCGGAGAAGGTCCTCTTCCTTCCACCCCACCTTGGAAGCAACCTGAGCGAAGGGAGTAGGGCAGAGCGGCAGGTCCCCCTGGATTTTCCCCAGCAGCTTTTTATCCCGCGGAGAGAGATTCTCTTTCTTCATCGACCGTCCTCGGTCCCTTGTCCAAAATAACGCTTTTTCAATATAGACGAAAAAGGACGATCAAGCTATGATTTCCTCTGGAAAAAAATCACAAAAAAAGACTTGACAGAAGGCCCGCTCTTTTGTTATTTCCTTGGGCCGAATTCGCTCTCTACCAATTTTGTGGTTGCCTTTTCAAAAAAATTATTCTAGATATTTTCGAATGAGGAACGTGAGGGAATTCGATTTCATTCTCCCCGGTCCTTTTTGGTTTATTCGGTTTCCTCGGTAAAATTTTCTGACGAAGGGAAACGAATCCATGCTGATTGACTATCTTCCCATCTTTATCTTTTTTGTCGTGGCCGTGGGCTTCGCCCTGTTCACGATCGTCGCCTCCGCCGTCATCGGCAAGCGAAAGGTCACCCCCCAAAAGATGCTTCCCTACGAGTGCGGAATGGACCCCATCGGCCAGGCCCGCAATCCCTTCTCGGTAAAGTTTTACGTCATCGCCATGCTCTTCATCGTCTTCGACATCGAAGCCATTTTCATCTACCCCTGGGCGGTGATCTTCCGCGACCTGAAGGTCTTCGGTCTGGTGGAAATGGCCGTTTTCATCGCCATCCTGCTCGTCGGGTTCATCTACGTCTGGAAAAAAGGAGCCCTGGAATGGGAATAGAAACTCAACTGGGCAATAATGTCTTAACCACCTCCTTGGAGAAGCTGGTCAACTGGGCCCGACGGTCATCCTTATGGCCTGCCGGGTTCGGCCTCGCCTGCTGCGCCTTGGAGATGATCGTGGCGGCATCGGCCCGGTACGACATGGCCCGTTTCGGCATGGAAGTTTTCCGCCCCTCGCCCCGCCAGGCGGACCTCATGATCGTGGCCGGGACGGTAACCAAAAAGATGCTGCCGGCGGTGCTGCGGATCTACGAGCAGATGGCCGAACCCAAATGGGTCATCGCCATGGGAGCCTGCGCTTCGACGGGAGGGGTCTTCGATACCTACTCCACGGTTCAGGGGATCGATCAATACCTCCCCGTGGACGTTTACATCCCCGGGTGCCCCCCCCGGCCCGAAGCCCTCATCTATGGGATTATTAAGCTCCATGAGAAGATCGGCAGGGAAAAGCTGCTGGAAAGGTAAAGAATTATGGACCTAGCGACCGTTGTGGACCGGATCAAGCAGAAATTTCCCGAATCGGTCCTGGGGGTCTCGACCTTCCGGGAGGAAACGACCCTGGAGGTCCGTTCGGAGGACCTTCTGCCGCTGTGCCGCTTCCTCCATGACGACCCGGAAATGGCCTTTGACTTTCTGATCGATCTCTGCGGAGTGGATCACCTTCCCCGCGAGCCCCGGTTCCAAGTAGTCTATCACCTCTGTTCCACTCAAACCCGCTTGCGGCTCCGTTTGAAGGTCTCTCTTCCGGGAAAAAATCCGAAGGTCCCCTCCGTCTTCCCGGTATGGAAAGCGGCGGACTGGCTGGAGCGGGAGGCCTTCGACATGTTTGGAATCCATTTTCCCGGCCACCCGGACCTTCGGCGAATCCTGCTGACGCCGGATTGGCAGGGGCACCCCCTGCGCAAAGATTACCCGCTCCGGGGCTAAGGAACCTCCCGGAAGATGGAGAAAGATGGAGATGGGCGATAACAACACCATGATCCTGAATATGGGCCCCCAGCACCCCAGCACGCACGGCGTCCTGCGGGTGATCCTGGAGCTCGACGGCGAGGTGGTGGTCAAAGCCACCCCGGATATCGGTTTCCTGCACCGGGGCCTGGAGAAATTGGCCGAGAGCAAAACCTACCATCAATGCATTCCCCTCACCGACCGTCTGGATTACGTGGCCGGCATGTCCAACAACCTGGCCTATGTGCTGGCCGTGGAAAAGCTCCTGGGATTGGAGGTCCCCCCCCGGGCCCAGGCCATCCGGGTTTTGCTCAGCGAGTTGCAAAGGATTTCCAGCCACCTTCTCTGGCTGGGCACCCACGCTCACGACATCGGGGCCATGACCCCACTGTTCTATGCCCTGCGGGAGCGGGACGAAATCCTCTTCCTCTTCGAGAGGGTCTGCGGCTCCCGGCTGACCCCATCCTACTTCCGGGTCGGGGGCCTGGCCCAGGACCTTCCGGAGGGCTTTGAAGCGAAATGCCGGGAATTCACCCAAACCTTCAACGCCCACGTGGACGAATACGAAACCCTCCTGACCCAAAACAAGATTTGGATGAATCGGACCCAGGGGGTGGGAGTCATATCGACGGAAGAGGCCATTAACTGGGGGCTGACCGGCCCGAACCTGCGAGCTTCCAACGGGAACTGGGACCTGCGCAAGGCCATGCCCTACAGCGGGTATGAAAAATACGAATTCATCGTCCCCACCGGGAAAAACGGGGATGTTTACGACCGGTACATGGTGCGGATGATGGAGATGCGCCAGTCCAACGAAATCGTCCGCCAGGTTCTGGACAAGATGCCCGGGGGTGCGGTGACCGCCCAGGACCCGAAGGTGGTCTATCCGCCCAAGGAGCGGGTGCAGGAAAGCATCGAGTCCCTTATCCATCATTTCCACCTGGCCAGCGCTGGGTTCCCCGCACCCGCGGGAGAAGTGTATGCCAGCATCGAATCCCCCAAAGGGGAGCTGGGTTTTTACCTGGTTAGCGACGGGACGAACAAGCCCTGGCGCTTCCGGGTCCGGCCGCCCTCGTTCATCAACCTGAGCGCGCTGCCGGTGATGGTCCAGGGGCGGCTTATCGCGGACGTGGTGGCGGTCATCGGGTAGATCGACATCGTCCTGGCCGAAATCGACCGCTAAACGGCAGGAGGGCCGGGGCATGACCCTGCGGGAGGCTGCCGAGAAACTGGGATTAAAGCCCGTAGCGGGCCTGTCGGGGCTCTCCCGGGAGGTCGCTCAGGGCTACGTGAGCGATCTTTTGAGCGATGTGATGGCCAATGCCAAGCCGGGAGATATCTGGGTCACCCTTCAGATACACCCGAACATCATCGCCGTGGCGACGCTGAAGGAGTTGGCCGGAATCATTCTCATCGGGGGGAGGCAGCCCGAAAAGCAGACCTTGACCAAAGCGGAGGAGGAACAAGTCCCCATCCTGCTGACCGACCTGCCGGCCTTCGAGGTAGTGGGACAACTGTATCAAATGGGAATCACCGGCCGAAGATGATCCCTTTCGCCCGTGCAAGATTTGTCCTTACATATTTTGGATATCGTGGAAAACTCCCTGGCCGCAGGGGCGGGGCGGGTGGAGATTCGAGTCGAAGAGGATATGGCCGCGGACCGGATGCTCATCGAGATCGTCGATGACGGCTGCGGGATGGACGAAGAAAGGTTGCAGAGGGCCTTGGACCCCTTCTTTACCACCAAGACGGTACGGCGGGTGGGCCTGGGGCTCCCGCTCCTGTCCGAGGCCTGCCGGATGAGCAACGGGGACATGCAGATTCAGTCCTGTCCGGGAAAAGGGACGAAGGTGAGGGCCATCTTTCAGCACAGTCACATCGACCGGAAGCCTCTGGGGAATATCCGGGACACGCTGATCACCCTGATAACCGGGCACCCCGAAGTGGAACTCTTTTATGAGCACCGGAAGGACCACAAGATGTTTTCCCTGGATACCCGGGAGATCAAGGCGGACTTGGGAAATATTCCTCTGAATGCCCCCGCAGTCGTGTCGGCCCTGCGGACTCTCATCCAGTCCGGGTTGGAAGAATTGGGAGCGTTTTAGCAAAGGAGGAATCCGGCGCCCGGGCCGGGGCCAAGCGATAGAGGTTAAGAAGGAAGATCGGTGAGACTTTAGCTTTTTGAAAAAAGGCGCCCTATTTCTCAACAGCTCTCTTTTGAGCAAGCCATCTGCGGAAATCCCCCCGTTCCCCCCTTTGCAAAAGGGGGGCGGAGGGGGGATTTAAGAGGGCCATTTCAAAAAGCTAAACTCATGGGAAGATTGAACGGTTTTTAGGGGAGGGCGAAAGGAATGGCCAAGCTATCCATCGAGGACTTAAAAAAAATAAAGGAGTCGGTACAGGCTGCGGTGACTCTCCGGGAAGGGGGTTACCGGGCCAGGGTGAACATCCACATGGGCACCTGCGGGCTGGCGGCCGGGGCCCGGGGGATCATGACCGCGGTTCTGGACGAGATTCAAAAAAGAGACACCAAAGACGTGGTGGTGGTAACCTCGGGGTGCGCCGGGCTCTGCAACCGCGAGCCCATGATTACCGTGGAGCGGATGGGGGAACCCCCGGTAAAGTACGTGGACCTGACTCCGGATAAGATGCGCCAGATTTTCTCCGAGCATGTGCTGGGGGGCAAGATCGTGGAAAAATACGCCCTGGCCATCGGGAGTGAAACGACATTTTGAGAATTCGGATTGCGGAATAGAGACCGTTTCCGGTTGCTAGTTTCCGGTTGCCAGTTGAACAGACCTGGTCTTTAACCGGCAACGGGGAACCGGAAACGGGCAACATAAGTCCTGGCAACTTGAGGCACTTAAGGCACTTGAGGGCATTTAAGGCACTGTTTTTAGGTTTTAGGGAGGTTGGTGCATGGCAGCCAGAGTTTTTCGTTCCCATATATTGATGTGCGCCGGAACGGCCTGCGTCTCCTGCGGGGCTTTCAAGGTGCGAGCGCGGCTGGAAAAGGAGCTCAAGGACCGCGGGCTGGATCAGGAAGTCAGAGTGGTCATCACCGGCTGCAACGGGTTCTGCGCCGAGGGCCCGATTATGGTGGTTTACCCGGAAGGGATTTTCTATGGCCATGTGACTCCCGATGACATGCCCCTGGTTGTGGAAGAACATATTATGAAAGGCCGGCCCGTTCCCAAGCTCTTTTACAAGGAACCGGTCAAGAAGGAAGCCATTCCCCGGATGAAGGACATTCCCTTCTTCGGCCTCCAGGTTCTTCGAGTTCTGCGCAACCGCGGGCTGATCGATCCTGAATCCATCGACGAATACATCGCCAAGGACGGATATGTGGCTTTGCATAAGGCCCTGACCCAGATGACCCCCGAGCAGATCATTGCCGAGGTCAAAGAATCGGGCCTGCGGGGGCGAGGGGGAGCGGGGTTTCCCACGGGCGAAAAGTGGGAAGAATGCCGGAAATACAGCCGCTTCCCCAAATATGTAATCTGTAACGGGGACGAAGGGGACCCCGGGGCGTTCATGGATCGTTCGGTCCTGGAGGCCGATCCCCATGCAGTTTTGGAGGGCATGGCCATCTGCGGTAGGGCCGTAGATTCTCACGAAGGGTATCTCTATGTCCGCGCCGAGTATCCCCTGGCCATCAAACGGGTGAACCTGGCCATCGAACAGGCCCGGAACTACGGGCTCTTGGGGAAGGACATCTTTGGAACCGGTTTTGATTTCGACGCCTTTGTCTATCCCGGCGCCGGGGCTTTTGTCTGCGGCGAATCCACGGCCCTCATGTTTTCCCTGGAAGGAAAGAGGGGAATGCCCCGGGCCAAACCGCCCCGCTCGGCCGAAGCCGGGCTCTGGGGCCAGCCTACGGTTTTAAATAATGTGGAGACCTTCGCCAACATCCCCCAGATCATGCTTCACGGGGCCAAGTGGTTCAACAGCCTGGGCACGGAGAAAAGCAAAGGGACGAAGGTCTTCTCCCTGGCCGGGTGCGTGAACAACATCGGGCTGGTGGAAGTCCCCATGGGAATCAGCCTCCGCTCCATCGTCTTCGACATCGGCGACGGGATCAAGGGGGGCAACAAATTCAAGGCGGCCCAACTGGGAGGACCCTCGGGCGGGTTTGTCCCGGAAAGCCTGCTGGACACCCCGGTCGATTATGAGTCCCTGGAGGCCACGGGGGCCATCATGGGGTCGGGGGGGATCGTCATTTGCGACGAGGCGACCTGCATGGTGGACTCGGCCAGGTTCTTCACCGACTTCTGCGTGGATGAATCCTGCGGCAAGTGCGTGCCCTGCCGGACCGGCCTTATGGTGATGCTCCGGAAGCTTGAGGACATCGTGGAAGGGAAGGGACAGGAAGGGGATGTGGAATTCCTGGAGGAACTGGGACAGCATATCCGAAAGATGTCCCATTGCGGCCTAGGTCAGTCGGCCGCCAACCCGGTCCTCTCCACCCTCCGCCATTTCCGTCACGAGTACGACGAGCACATTCGGGAGAAGCGCTGCCGCTCCCTGGTCTGCAGGTCCCTGATCCGTTTTCGGGTGAACGAAGAGAAGTGCAAAATGTGCGGTCTCTGCAAGAAGGCCTGCCCCGTGGGGGCGATCACCTGGGAGAGGAAGCAGCCGGCCAAGATCAACCCGGACCTGTGCACCAAGTGCAAGTCCTGCATTCGGGCCTGTAAGTTCTGGGCGATTGAATAACCGATTTGCCGCGGAGACAGAGAGAACACGGGGAAAAACTTTTGGGGTCTGGAAAAATTTGATTTTTTGGGGATGATCTCTGTGCCCACTGTAATACTTTTTCGCAAGATCTTGAAATTTCGGAAAGCAACCCCCCCACCCTAACCCTCCCCCTCGAGGGGGAGGGATGGGGGGGGGTGAATTCTATGGGTTGCGGTTCTGCCGCCCTGTGTTTCGGTGGTGAAAAAAATTTAAAGTGAGTCAGGAATGGCGAAAGAAGAAAAGAAGGTAACGCTGACCATTGACGGAGTCCAGGTGTCCGTCCCCCCGGGGACGATGATCGTGGAGGCCGCGGCCCAAGCGGGGATCAAGATTCCCACCCTTTGCAACAACAAGAGGCTCATCCCCTTCGGCGCCTGCCGGATGTGCGTGGTGCAGCAAAAGGGCCGGCGGGGTTTTATGATGGCCTGTTTCAACCCCGTGCGCAACGGGATGGACATCCTAACCCATACCCCGGAGATCATCAAGGCCCGCAAAATCCAGCTCCAGCTTATCCTCATCTCCCACCCCCTGGATTGCCCGGTCTGCGATGCCGGCGGGTGGTGCGATTTGCAGAACCTGGTCTACGAGTATGGGGTCGCAGAGAATCCTTTCAAAGGAGAGAAGGCCAACCTACCGGTCGATCATGTCTCCCCGTTTATCGAGCGGCACCCGAACCGGTGCATTCTGTGCGGCATGTGCGTGCGGATCTGCGACGAAGTGGTGGGGGCCAGCGAGCTTTCCTTCGTCAACCGGGGGATGAAGACCCGGATTACCACCGACCTCGACCGGCCGCTGAACTGTGAGTTCTGCGGTCAATGCGTCTCCGTCTGCCCCGTGGGCGCCCTGAACGACCGGATCTTCCTCCACAAGGCCCGGGTCTGGGACCTGAAGGAGACCTCGACGGTTTGCGCTTATTGCGGCGTGGGCTGCACCCTGCTTCTGGGAGCGAAAAACGACCGGGTCCTGCGCGTAAGGGCCGATGAGGACCGGGGCTTGAACCAGGGAAATCTTTGCGTAAAGGGGCGGTTTGGCTGGGAGTACATTCATAGCCCGAAGAGGCTGACCTCGCCCTTGATCCGCAAAAACGGAGAGCTCATCAAGGCCACCTGGGAGGAAGCCCTGGTTTTTGCCGCCCGCCGGCTGAAGGAGATCCAGGGCGAAAGGGGGGGATCGGCCCTCGCCGGCCTTGCCTCCCCCCGGCTCACCAACGAAGAGCTCTACCTCTTCCAGAAATTCTGCCGGGGGGTGCTGGGGACGAACCATATCGATCATGCGGGCGGTTATAGTTACACCGCTCATTTGGCCCTGAAAAATTCCCTGGGGCATGCCGCTTCCACCAACTCGATCAACGAGGTCCGCCAGGCCGATGTCATCCTGGTCCTGCGGTCCGACCTTTCGGAAACCCATCCGGTGGTTAAGTCCGAGGTAGTCCTGGCGGCGAAGCGCCGGAAGGCGAAAGTCATCGTCGTGAACAGCCGCGACATTTACCTGAAAAAATTCTCCACTCTGACCCTGAGGGTGAAACCGGGAAGCGAGGCCGCCCTGGTCAATGGGATGGCGGCCGTGATCCTGAAAGAAGGCCTGGCGCAGGAAGAGTTCCTGCAATCCCGCACCCAAGGACTGGAGGCCCTGAAAAACAGCCTGGAATCTATTCCCCCCGGGAAGATTGAGGCTCTAACCGGGGTAGCAGCCGACTCCTTGGCGGAGGCGGCCCGCCAGTATGCCAAGGCCAAGACCGGGGTCATCCTGATCTCCACGGGACAGAATTCAGGGCAAGAGGACCCGGCCATTGCCCAGGCCGCCGTCAACCTGGCCCTTCTCACCGGAAAAATCGGCAGGGAGAGTTGCGGGATTTTCGTCCTGGGAGAAAAGAACAACTCTCAAGGCGCCCTGGACATGGGCGTGACCCCCCGGTTGCTCCCGGGCTATGCCGATTTGCATGATGCCTCCGAGCGTTCCCGGTTCGAGAGGGCCTGGGGCCTAACCATACCCGACCAACCGGGCAAGGGAGCCCTGGAGATCCTGCAGGGGATTGAAGAAGGAAAAGTCAGAGGTCTCTATGTGGCCGGCGAAAATCCCGCGGTGACCTATCCGGACTCGGAGCGGACCCAAAAAGCCCTGTCCTCCCTGGATTTTCTGGTCGTTCAGGACTGCTTTTTAAGCGAGACCGCCTTATTGGCCCACGTGGTTTTTCCCGCGGTGACCTTTGCGGAAAAGGAAGGAACCTTTACCAATTCGGACCGCCGAGTTCAAAGGGTCCGCCCGGCTCTTCCACCCCTGGAAGAAGCCCTGCCCGACCTTGCCATTTTCCAGGACCTGGCTCTGGCGATGGGAACTTCCCTTGGGCCAACTTCGGTCCGAGAGGTTAACGATGAGGTGCGAAGCCTGGTGAAGCTGTACGGAGGAATCTCCCTCGCCCGTCTCGATTCCCCGGACCTTCCGGCAGGAATTCAGTGGCCCTGTCTTACTGCCGAGCATCCGGGAACCCCCATACTCTACGAGAAAGAATTTCCCGTGGGGAAAGCCCGGCTGATTTTTTCCGAATATCACGAAGAAGGAGGGAAGGAAGCCGATTCCTCCTTCGCCCTGGCCGTGGGGCCGACCCTCTTCCACTCCGGCTCTCTTTCCCTGCTGAGCCCGGGGCTGTCCCGGCTGCAGGGAGACGGCTTCGTCCTGGTCCATCCCAGCGATGCAAAGAATCTTGTCTTGAAGGAAGGGGAGACGGTGACTCTGGAATCTCCGCGGGGGAGAATCCGGGTGAAAGTTTCCATCTCCCCCAAGACGTCGCCCGGAGTCCTTTTCGTCCCCGGCCATTTCGCGGAGAACGGCGGAAACCGGCTCACCGGATGGGACTTGAAGACCACCCGCGTCCAACTGGAAAAAAGGTAACCCCCTCCGGGGGAAAGAGGAAAGGGTATGCTGACCATTTTTCTGATTTCGGCGGTGAAGGTTCTGATCGTCTTCGGGGCCATGCTCCTGGTGGTCGCCTACATGACCCTCATGGAAAGAAAGGTCCTGGGCCACATGCAGGTCCGTTTCGGTCCCAACCGCGTCGGGCCCTTCGGCCTGTTTCAACCCGTGGCCGACGGGATCAAGCTTTTTTTCAAGGAAGACATCATCGTTCCCTTCGCCAACCGGATCATTTACATGCTGGCCCCGGCGGTCATCGTCATCACCGCCCTGGTGAGTTTCGCCGTCATCCCCTTCGGGGACAGCGTCAAAATTTTGGGCCATACCATCGACTTGGTCGTGGCCGATGTGAACGTGGGGATTCTTTACCTCTTCGCCGTCTCCTCCCTGGGGGTGTACGGGGTGGTCATGGGAGGGTGGGCCTCGAACAATAAATATTCCCTCCTGGGCTCCATCCGGTCTTCGGCCCAGATGATCAGCTACGAACTCTCCCTCGGCCTCTCCATCGTGGGAGTGCTGATGATCGTCGGGTCCCTCTCGCTCACCCAGATCGTGGAAGCCCAGTCCAGCGTATGGTTCGTCCTCTACCAACCCCTGGGGTTCATCATCTTTCTCATCTCCGCCGTGGCTGAATGCAGCCGGACCCCCTTCGACCTGACCGAATGCGAAAACGAGCTCGTGGCCGGCTACCAGACCGAGTACAGCTCCATGAAGTTCGGCCTGTATTACCTGGGCGAGTATGCCCACATCCTGGTGGTGAGTTCCCTGGCCGTTTCCCTTTTCTTCGGAGGATGGCAGGGACCCCTCCTGCCGCCGATCCTCTGGTTTTTAATCAAGGTTTTCGCTTTCATCTTTTTCTTTATCTGGATTCGGGCCACCTTTCCCCGTTTCCGGTACGACCAGTTGATGAAATTCGGATGGAAAGTTCTCTTTCCCCTCTCCCTGCTGAATATCCTGCTCACCGCCGTGGGCCTGATCCTCTTCTCCAAATAGGGGGGAAGAAACCTTTGCGAGGATTTCTATGATACTTCCGTTGCTGAAAGGGTTGAAATTAACCTTCCGGACTTTTTTTACCCGTCCCATCACCATCCAATACCCGGAGCAGAAGATGGTCATGTTCCCCCGCTTCCGGGGGCTGCACGAACTGGCCCGGGACCCGGAGGGGAAGATCCTCTGCGTGGCCTGCGAGCTCTGCGCTGCCGTTTGCCCGGCCAACTGCATCCGGGTGGAGCCGGGCGAAGGCCCCACCCACAAACGGTTCCCCAAGGTTTACGAGATCGACCTGGGGCGGTGCATCTTCTGCGGTTTCTGCCAGGAAGCCTGTCCCTACGGCGCGATTCTCCTTCGGGAAAACTATGAAATCGCCAACTACACCCGGAAAGACCTGATATACAACCGGGACCAGCTCATTCACGCTTACGACCCGAAATAGGGAGGCCCGTACTCATGCTGGAAACTGTCCTCTTCGTCCTTTTAGCCCTGTTCGCCGTGGGGACCGCCGTGCTGGTCATCGTCCAGCGAAACCCCGTAACCAGCGCCATCTTTCTCATCCTGACCTTCTTTTCCCTGGCGGGGATTTACCTCCTGCTCCACGCGGAATTTATCGCCGCCGTCCAGGTCATCGTTTACGCCGGGGCCATCATGGTCCTTTTCCTCTTCGTGATCATGCTCTTGAACCTGCCCAAGGAAAAGATCTCCATCGCCCGCCACCGGTTGCTCAAATTCGTGGGGGTGATCTTCGGCCTGGTCCTTCTGTTTCAAATCGGAACCATCTTTCGGCAGGTCATCCTGGAAGGGACCCAGGGAACGTTTACCCCGGAAAAAGTCGCCGGGCTGGGCAACACCCAGGTGGTGGCCCAGCTTCTCTTTACCGATTTTTTGCTTCCCTTCGAGATCACCTCGGTGCTGCTCCTGGTGGCCATCATCGGGGCGATCGTCCTGGCCAAACGCGAACTATAGAGAAGGAGCGGAAATGGTCTCTCTTTCCAGTTATTTGATTCTCAGCGCGATCCTCTTCAGCATCGGGGTGGTGGGTTTCCTCCTGCGGCGCAACACCATCGTGATCTTCATGTCCATCGAGCTCATGCTCAACGCGGCCAACCTGGCCTTCGTCGCCTTCTCGCGGTTTCTCCATTCCATGGACGGCCAGGTCATCGTGGTCTTCGTCATGTCCGTGGCCGCGGCCGAGGCCGCGGTGGGCCTGGCCATCATCATGGCTATGTACCGCACCCAGAAGACGGTGAATGCCGACGAGATGAGCTTGATGAAATGGTAAACGAAAAGTTTCAAGTTGCGAGTTTCGGGTTGCAAGTTCCCTTTTCTGGGTTCTTAACCTGAAACCCGAAACCCGGATCTCGGAACTGATTTTAAGGAGAACCTAGGATGATTGACTATGTGGGTTGGATCCCTTTGTTCCCGGCCATCGGGTTCGCCATCAACCTCTTTTTCGGGAGGAGGATGTCCAAGAACGCGGTGGGCTTCATTGCCTGCGCGGCCATCGGGCTTTCCTTTCTCTTCTCCCTTTTCATCTTCGCGGCGATGCTGAAGATCCCTGCGGCCAGCCGCTCCGTGGAAAAAATCATCTATCCCTGGATCCTCTCCGGCGAGTTCCAGGCGAACATCGGTTTCCTGGTCGACCCCCTGTCCCTGGTCATGATGCTCGTGGTCTCGGGCGTCTCCTTCATCATCCATGTCTATTCCGTGGGCTACATGCACGACGATCCCGACTTCCCCCGTTACTTCACCTACCTGAATCTCTTCGTTTTCTTCATGCTGATTCTGGTGGCGGCCAACAACTTCCTCCTCCTGTTCGTGGGTTGGGAAGGGGTGGGGCTCTGTTCCTACTTCCTCATCGGGTTCTGGTACGAGAAGAAATCGGCCTCCGATGCCGGCAAGAAGGCCTTCATCGTCAACCGGATCGGGGACTTCGGTTTTCTTCTGGCCATTTTCCTCATCTTTGTGACCTTCGGGACCGTCGATTTCACCAAGGTCTTTGCCGCGGCCCCAGGAAAACTGGAGGTGGGGGGCGCGCTGGTCACCCTGATCACCCTCCTCCTCTTCATGGGGGCCACCGGGAAGTCGGCCCAGATCCCCCTCTACACCTGGCTTCCCGACGCCATGGAAGGCCCAACGCCGGTCAGCGCCCTGATCCACGCCGCCACCATGGTGACCGCCGGAGTTTACATGGTGGCGCGGTGCAATGTTCTCTTCCTCCTGGCCCCTACCTCGATCCTGATCGTGGCCATCATTGGGGCAGCCACGGCCATTTTTGCCGCCTCCATCGGCCTGGCCCAGAACGATATCAAAAGGGTCTTGGCCTACTCCACCATCAGTCAGCTCGGCTACATGTTCCTGGCCTGCGGAGTGGGGGCCTTTGCCGCCGGGATCTTCCACCTCATGACCCATGCCTTCTTCAAAGCCCTCCTTTTCCTGGGAGCGGGCAGCGTGATGCACGCCATGGCCGGGGAACTCGACATGCGCCGGATGGGCGCCTTGAAACCCCACATGCCCCGAACCTACTGGACGTTCCTCATCGGCACTCTGGCCATTGCCGGGATCTTCCCCTTCGCCGGGTTCTTCTCCAAGGATGAGATCCTCTGGAAAGCTTTGACCGACGGGGGGGTGGTCTTCTGGCTCATCGGGGCGGTGGCAGCCTTTATGACCGCCACCTACATGTTCCGGGCCGTGTTCATGACTTTTCACGGCTCCTCCCGCGTGGACCCCCATGTGGCCCATCACCTCCACGAATCCCCGGGGATGATGACCGTACCCCTGATGATCCTGGCCCTCCTTTCCATGGTGGGGGGTTTCATCGGCTTCCCCATCGTGGAAGGGTGGAACCGGTTCAACGAATTCCTCGCCCCGGTCTTCGCCCCGGGCGCCCATGCCGGGGCGGCCCACCATGCGGTCGGCTTCGAAGTGGCCATGATGCTGGTCTCCATGGCCATTGCCGGGTTGGGAATCCTTCTGGCCTACCGGATGTATATCAAGAATCCCAAGCTGCCCGACCAGATGGCCGCTCGATACCCCAAGCCTTACTCCCTGATCGCCAACAAATACTGGGTGGACGAGATTTACGACTGGGTCTTCGTGGGTCCCCTGGTTCGATTTTCCGTTTTCCTGTGGAGGATCATCGACGATGTCCTGGTGGATGGCACGGTTAACGGCGTGGCCGCCGTGGCCCGGGGCGGCAGCGAGGTTTTCAAGCGGTTGCAGACGGGAAACATCCAGGGATACGCCCTCTCCATCCTGGTGGGGGTGGTGTTCCTGGTCGGTTATCTATTGGTCAACAGTAATTAGCGTTTAGCCGTCAGCGATCCGCGGAGGAGCGATTCATAAGTCGCCCCTCCGGAAAGCTGACCGCGGATCGCTCTTCTGGAAGGAGCCGTTTTCATGAGCAGCCTGGCAGGAGTTCCTCTTCTGACCCTCATCACCTTCTTTCCCATGGCGGGAGTTGTGATCCTTCTTTTCCTGGACAAGGAGAAGAAAGAGACGCTCCGCCGGGTCACCCTGGGGGTGGCCCTCCTGGAGTTTCTGTTCTCCCTTCCCCTATTCTTCAGCTTCCGCCTGGACACGGCGGCCATGCAGTTCGTGGAGAAGGTGCCCTGGATCCCAGAGTACGGGATTACCTACTTCTTGGGGATCGACGGAATCAGCCTGTTTCTCGTCCTGCTCACCACCTTCCTCACCTTCGTTTCGGTATTGGCCTGCTGGAACGACATTCAGGATAAGGTAAAGGAGTTCATGATCTGCCTCCTTTTCCTGGAGACGGGAATGATCGGGGTCTTCGTCTCCCTGGACCTCTTCCTCTTTTACGTGTTCTGGGAAGTCATGCTCATCCCCATGTACCTCCTCATCGGGGTCTGGGGCAATCCCAAGCGCCGCATCTATGCCGCGGTCAAGTTCTTCATCTACACCATGGTGGGAAGCGTCCTCATGCTGGTGGCCATTCTGGTCCTTTATTTCCACAACGGGGCGGTAACCGGAAAGTACACCTTTGACCTCCTCCAGCTTTACAACCTTCAGGTGGCGCGGGATATTCAGGTCTGGCTTTTCCTGGCCTTCGGCCTGGCTTTTGCGATCAAAGTTCCCATGTTTCCCTTCCACACCTGGTTGCCCGACGCGCACACCGAGGCTCCCACGGTGGGGTCGGTGCTCCTGGCGGCGGTCCTCCTGAAGATGGGCACCTACGGCTTCCTGCGCTTCAGCATCCCCCTCTTTCCCCAGGCCTCCTTCCAGCTGATTCCCCTGGTATCGGTCCTGGCTCTCATCGGGATCGTCTACGGGGCTCTGGTCTGCCTCGTGCAGAAGGATTTGAAACGGCTGATTGCCTTTTCCTCGGTTTCCCACCTGGGCTTCGTCATGCTCGGCCTTTTTGCCTTCAACGTGCAGGGGATCGAAGGCGGAATCCTGCAGATGCTCAACCACGGGTTCTCCACCGGGGCCCTCTTCCTCCTGGTGGGGATGATCTACGAGCGCCGGCACACCCGCATGATCGAGGACTTCGGCGGCCTCTGGAAACAGATGCCCATCTTTGCGGCCTTCTTCATGGTCGTAACCCTCTCCTCCATCGGGCTCCCGGGCTTGAACGGGTTTGTGGGCGAGTTTTTGATCCTGGTGGGAACCTTCAAGGCGAACCGTCTCTACGCCGTCATCGCCGCCACAGGGGTCATCCTCGCCGCGGCCTATATGCTCTGGATGTTCCAACGGGTTATGTTCGGCGAGTTGAGCAAACCGGAGAACCGGGACTTAAGGGACCTGTCGGGGCGGGAGGTTTTCGTTCTCTCTTGCGTCACTCTCTTCATCTTCTGGATCGGGGTCTATCCCCAGACCTTCCTCAGCCGGATGGAACCTACGGTCAAGGCGTACCTGGTTCAAGTTCAGCAGAAGTACCAGGCGGGGGTTCAGATGGAGGAAGGGGGGAAGGTGAAGTTGGCCCAGGCGGAGAAACTGGGCGGAAAATAAATAGATTCGCTAATCCATTCGCTTTTTGAAAAAAGACAACCTGCTCCTAAACATTTTCGTTTTTTTGCAAGGATCTGCAGAAATCCCCCCCTTCCCCCCTTTGAAAAAGGGGGGCGGAGGGGGGATTGGAAAAGGCCGGTTCAAAGAGCGAAAGGCATATAAATTTTCAAGCGCGAAATCAATCCTTACAGCGGATTTTTCATCCGGAGGAATTAAATGAAGGTGGCTATCCCCGAAATTCATTGGAACGTAATCGGACCGGAGCTGATTCTCACCCTGACGGCCATGGTTCTTCTGCTGCTCACCGTTTTCATGAAAAAGGAAGGCAGGAAGGTGATTCCCTACCTGGGCCTGGCGGGCGTGATTTTTTCCCTCTTCCTTTGCTTCAGCCTTTGGGGAAAGCCCCAATATGGTTTCAACCGCATGGTCATCCTGGACAACTATTCCCTCTTCCTCAAGGCCATCTTCCTGATCACCGCCGGACTCACCATCCTCATGTCCATCCGCTTCCTCCGGGTCGAGGGGTTCGACCACGGCGAATATTACATCCTGGTCCTCTTCGCCACCGTGGGCATGATGTTCATGGCCTCGGCCGCCGACCTGGTCATCGTTTTCCTGGGCTTGGAAACCTTTTCCCTGGCCGTCTATGTCCTGGCCGGGTTCTTCCGCACGAAACCGAAATCCAACGAATCCTCCCTAAAATATTTTCTCCTGGGCGCCTTCTCCTCGGGCTTTCTGCTCTATGGAATCGCCCTGGTGTATGGCGCCACCGGCAGCACCAACCTGAAGGTGGTCTTCGATTTTCTCCTCCGCGGGGACCTTTTCACCGACCCCATCCTGCTCTTGGGCATGGGACTCCTCATCGTGGGGTTCGGTTTCAAGGTGGCCTCCGTGCCTTTCCACATGTGGACCCCCGACGTGTATGAGGGCGCCCCCACGGCGGTCACCGCCTTCATGGCCGTCGGGCCGAAAGCCGCCGGGTTTGCCGCGTTTCTGCGAGTCTTCCTGTACTCCCTATCTTCCCTGCAGACCGATTGGGTCTGGGTTCTGTGGGTCCTTGCCGTCCTGACCATGACCCTGGGAAACATCGTGGCCATCGCCCAGAAGAACATCAAGCGCATGCTGGCCTATTCCAGCATCGCCCACGCCGGCTATATCCTCGTCGCCATGGTAGCCGCCAGCGAGCTCAGCACGGCGAGTATCCTGTACTACCTTTTGGCCTATGCCTTCATGAACCTGGGGGCCTTTGCGGTGGTGATCCTGTACGGGAGGAAGGGCGAGGAAAATATCCTCATCTCCGATTACAGCGGGATGGCCTCCCGCTATCCCCTCCTGGCCGCGGCCATGGCGGTCTTCATGTTCTCCCTGGCGGGAATTCCTCCCACCGCCGGCTTCGTGGGAAAGTTCTACATCTTCAGCGCGGCGGTCAAGGCGGGTTACGTGGGGTTGGCCATTATCGGGGTTCTCAACAGCGCCCTTTCGGTCTATTTTTATCTGCGCGTGACGGTGATGATGTACATGCGCAATCCCGAAAGGGAACCGTCCGGGGGCCTGGACTTCTCTCCCGGTATGGTCATTGCGCTTTTGATCACCGTCTTCTTCACCCTTCAGATGGGCATCTTCCCGGCTAATTACCTGAATCTGGCCCGGCAATCGGTCCTTGCCCTGATGTGAGTCATGGCCGGGCTTGGTCTTTCCGGCTAGGATGGGGCGCGTTCGGCGGGGCGGGAGGCGAAAATCCACGCCCCTTTTGAGTTTCGGGAGAGATGCTAAAGGAATATCACGCCGATTTGCACATCCACAGTTGCCTTTCACCCTGCGCCAGCCTGGACCTTTCCCCCCGGAAGATCATCGAACGGGCCCTGGAAGAAAGGCTGGATTTCATCGCCGTCACCGACCATAACATAGCCCGAAACATTCCCGCGGTGATGGGTCAGGCGGAAAAGCGCGGTTTCAGGGTCATCCCCGGCATGGAGGTCCAGTCCCGGGAAGAAATTCACATCCTCACCCTGTTTTCCGACTGGCCTTCCCTGAGCGCCTGGGCGGAGGTGGTTTGGCGGCACCTCCCGGAGATTCCCAACGACCCGGAATTTTTCGGCGACCAACCGGTGGTGGATGAAGAAGGCAATATCCTGGAGTTCGAGGAACGGCTTCTGATCAACTCCACCGACCTCTCCTTGAATGAAATCCGGAGTCAGGTCCGGGAGAGGGGAGGGATCTTCATTCCCGCGCACTTCGACAAAGAATCCCTCAGCCTGGTCAGCCAGCTGGGATTCGTCCCTATCGACTTGGAGCCGGATGCCCTGGAGATGGGCCGAAAGACCCAGGCCGCTTTGCCCAAAGACTCCCGGGACCCCACGGCGGCCATCCCCCGGATTCTCTGTTCCGACGCCCACCAAGCCGAGGACATCGGCCGGGCCCGTTCTATTTTTCTCCTGGCCGAACCGACTCTGGCGGAGCTGCGCCTGGCCTTGCAGGGAAAAGAGGGAAGAAGGGTTGTGACTTTGGTTTTTCCCCGACCTTCATGAGGTTCAAAGGAAGAAAGACGGAGGGGGCCGGAAAAGGGTTTTTCCCGCCTTCCGAAGGGGCCGAAAAAAGTTCGCTACCGAACAATTTTTTCTTTACAAAATACCCCCCTTTTTGTTATAAATAGATCGCCTTTTTAGAAGGGGCGAGGGAAGAAAAGCCAACGGATTGAAATGGTTAGGTACAGTTTGGGTCCGCGAGATGATTCCCCGCGGGGCCCGGTCCAGAAGAATGTTTGAGGTGGCGTACCGGGCATTTTTGGGATATTCGTCAAAGCATCTGGCTGTTGAAAAGAACCAAACCATCATCCCGCCCTGGCGAAGATTTTTTCCTCGGCAGTTCTGATTCTTTCGCGCTCTTCGCCGCAAGAGAAATCCGCTTTTTTTACCTTCTTTGGAGTTAGGCTCTTCCTTGCGGGAAGAGGGTCGTCGGCCGGGAGGACCTTTTCCGGCGGTCGATTCGAAGACGCCAAAAAGCCGGAGTCTTCCAGGCGGGTCCGACCCAGCGCGCGGGTCTTACATCCACAGGAGGTTTTCATGGAAACCCAACAGGTTCAAAGCTCGGAAAGCACCCGATACCGGGAGCTGAAGGAGTTCATCGATGCGAACCGGCAGGTCGCCGGTCCCTTGATTCAGGTGCTCCACCGGGCGCAGAAAATTTTCGGTTACCTGCCCGAAGAGGTGCAGAAATACGTGGCCCGACAACTTGGGCTGCCTCTTTCCAAAGTGCACGGAGTCGTCACTTTCTACAACTTCTTCCGCACCGAGCCCATGGGCGATCACTTGATCAACATATGTTTGGGGACCGCCTGCCACGTGAAGGGCGCTTCGGAAATCATCAAATCCCTGGAAAAATCCCTGGCTGTCAAGATGGGGGGAACCACGGCGGACCGCTTCTTCACCCTTTCGTCGGCACGCTGTTTCGGCGCCTGCGGCCTGGCTCCCTGCATGATGATCGACAACGAGGTGTACGGGCGGCTGAATCCCACCAAGGCCAATCAGATCATCCAGGAAATCAAGAGCAACATCCATACGGCATAATTCGATTAAAGGAGGAAAGAATGAACCTCGAAGACCTGAAAAAACTCAGGGAAAAAAGAGAAAAGGATATGCTGCTGCGGGACGGGAAGGCCCGGGTAAAGGTTGCCGTCAGCATGGGAACGAGCGGCATCGCCGCCGGCGCCCGGCAGACCATGAAGACCTTCCTGGAGGAGATCGAAAGGAGGGGGCTGAAGGACGTGATCGTGACCCAGTCCGGGGAACGGGGGCTCTCGTCCAAGGAACCCATCGTCATCGTGGCGATGGAAGGGAAGCCGTCGGTGGTTTACGGCGACGTGTCCGCCGATATCGCCCGCAAGATCGTAGCCGAACACCTGGTCAACGGAAACCCGGTTTCCGATTACGTGATCGAAACCCAAAAATAAACAGCGAGGACGGAAATGAGACCGAGACTGGATATTCTCGTCTGCGGGGGGGGAGCTTGTATCTCCTCCCACAGCCGGGAGTTCAAGAATAGATTGACCGAAGAAATCAACGCCAACGGCCTGACCGACGAGGTTAACGTCATCGAAACGGGATGCATGGGCCCCTGCCAGCTCGGGCCGGTTATGGTGGTTTACCCCGACGGGTCGTTTTACATCAACCTGAAAGAAGAACATGCCGGGCAAATCGTCACCGAGCACTTCCTCAAGGGCCGGCCGGTTCAGTCCCTCCTGTGGACCACCCCCGAGGCCCGCAAGATCGTGGAGGAACAGAAGCAGGTTCCCTTCTTCGAGAAGCAGAAGAAGATCGTGCTCGCCCTTTGCGGCAAGATCGACCCGGAAAACATTGAGGAATACGTCGCCCAGCGCGGGTACGAGGCCCTGGGTACGATCCTCACCACGTTGAAGCCGGAAGAGGTCATCGACGTCCTGACCAAGTCCGGCTTGCGGGGGCGGGGCGGCGCCGGCTTCCCCACAGGCTTGAAGTGGAAATTCGCCCGGGCCAACCCGGCACCCCAGAAGTTCGTCATCTGCAATGCCGACGAGGGGGACCCGGGGGCCTTCATGGACCGGGCGGTGTGCGAAGGAGACCCCCACGCCGTCCTGGAAGGAATGGGCATCGCCGGATACGCCATCGGGGCGAACCGGGGATACATCTATGTGCGCGCCGAGTACCCCCTGGCCATCGACCGGCTGAACATCGCCATCGAGCAAGCCCGCCGGATGGGACTCCTGGGAAAGAACATCTTCGAGACCGGGTTTGAATTCGACGTGGAACTGCGCATGGGGGCCGGGGCCTTTGTCTGCGGGGAGGAGACTGCGCTCATTGCCTCCATCGAGGGCCAGCGGGGACTTCCCCGCCCCAAGCCTCCCTTCCCCGCCAGCAAGGGGCTGTGGCAAGCCCCCACGATCATCAACAACGTGGAAACCCTGGCTAATATTCGCCATATCTTCCTCAACGGCTGGGAGTGGTTCGCCTCCATCGGCACGGCCACCAGCAAGGGGACCAAGGTCTTCGCCCTCTCCGGAAAGGTGAACAATACCGGACTGGTCGAGGTGCCCATGGGCACCACCCTGGGAGAGCTGGTCTTCGACATCGGCGGCGGAATCCCCGACGACAAGGCTTTCAAGGCCGTGCAGACGGGCGGCCCTTCCGGCGGATGCATCCCGCCCCGATACCTGAACACGGCCATCGACTATGAGTCGCTAAAGCAGATCGGGTCGATCATGGGGTCCGGCGGGATCATCGTCCTCGACGAAGACAGCTGCATGGTGAACATGGCCATGTACTTCCTCGATTTCACCATGGAGGAGTCCTGCGGCCAGTGCGTGCCCTGCCGGGTCGGCCTGAAGCAGATGCGCGACCTTTTGGAAAAAATCACCCTGGGCCGGGCCACCCTGGAAGACCTGGAGAAGCTGGAAAAGCTGGCCCACTGGGTCAAGAACACGTCCTTATGCGGCCTGGGCCAGACCGCGCCCAACCCGGTTATTTCCACCCTCCAGTATTTCCGTCATGAGTACCTGGAGCACATCCAGGACAAGTCCTGCCGGGCCGGGGTCTGCGCAGCCCTCTTCTATGCCCCCTGCGAAAATGCCTGCCCGGCCAACGTGGACGCCGCCTCCTATGTCTCCTTCATGGCCGAAGGCCGCCTTCAGGAGGCCTACCTGCGGCACATGGAAAACAACCCCTTTCCCATCGCCTGCTCCCGGGTCTGCCCGGCCTTCTGCGAGAAGAAATGCTCCCGGGGAAAGTACGACGAGGCCATCGCCATCCGGGAGATCAAAAGGCTCTTCGCCGACTGGGCGGTGGAGCAGGACATCGGGTTCCTGCCCCCCAAGACTCCCAAAAAGGAGCGGGTGGCCATCGTGGGAGCCGGTCCAGCGGGGCTGGCCTGCGGATTTTACCTGACCCGCTTGGGGTACAAGCCCGTGGTCTTCGAGGCCATGCCCGTGGCGGGGGGAATGATGAAGCTGGGCATCCCCGATTTCCGCCTGCCCAAAGACAAACTGGCGGCGGAGATCGGGGTGATCGAGCGGGCCGGAGTGGAGATCCGTCTGAACAGCCCGGTGAAATCCATCGAGGACCTGCAGAAGCAGGGATTCCAGGCCGTATTCCTGGGAACCGGGGCCTGGACGCCGCAACCCTTGAACATCCCGGGGATCGAGCTCAAGGGCGTCCTCTCGGGAATCGATTTCCTTCGCGAGGTGAACCTGGGGAAAAAGATGAATGTTGGGCAAAGGGTGGTGGTCATCGGCGGCGGGTCCACGGCCATGGACGCCGCCCGGGTCTCCAAGCGCCTGGGGGCCGAATCGGTCCAGATCGTCTACCGCCGCACCCGGGCCGAGATGCCCGCCTGGCCGGAGGAAATCGAGGAAGCCGAACAGGAGCGAATCCAGATGGATTTTCTGGTAAACCCCGTAAGGGTTGAGGGGAAAAACGGGAAGGTCACCGGCCTCACCTGCATCCGGACCGAGTTGGGCGAGTTCGACGAATCGGGCCGGAGAAAACCCGTGGCCATTCCGGGCAGCGAGTTCACTATCCCCGTGGACACGATCATCCTCTGCCTTGGCCAGAAGCTGAGCGGCGGCTTGAACGGGGCGAAACTCAAGCTGGACAAACGGGGACAGATCGAAGTCCATGCCCGCACCCTGGCTACCAATCTCCCGGGGGTCTTCGCCGGCGGCGATTCGGTCAATCCTTCGACGATCATCGAGTCCGTGGCCCAGGGAAGAAAAGCGGCCGTGGAGATCGACCGGTATTTCGGGTACCAGGGAAAACTTTTCGCCAAGGAACGTACGCCCGTAGCGGTAACCTACGATGAAGAGGCCTACCTGAAAAACATCCCCCGGAAGAGCCCGCGCCTGGAAGAGGTGGAGAAGAGAATCCATAGCCTGGCCCTGGAAGTGAACCTGGGGCTCCTGCGCGAAGAGGTGATGGAAGAAGCCCGGCGGTGCATGCACTGCGACCGGAATCAGGCCGCGTTGGCCGCCGGGGAAGAGTCCGCAATCGGCCACGCGGAAGCCGTTTAATTTCATGAAGGGGTGAACCATGACTTCTCAAGAAATCATCCAGAAGTATGACTCCTCGCCGGAGAACCTCCTGAGCATCCTCCACGACCTTCAGGATGCCAACCAAAACCACTACCTGACGGAAAAGGACCTGCAAACCGCCGCCGTTTACCTGCGGCTTCCCATCAGTTTTGTCCAGGGAGTGGCCACCTTCTACACCATGTTCAGCCTGACGCCGAGGGGGAATTACATTATCCGGGTGTGCGAATCCCCCCCTTGCCACCTTCTCGGGTCGACGACCGTCGCCCAGGAGCTGATGAAATTGCTTGGAATCCAGTTCGGCGAGACCACCGGGGATAAAATGTTCACCCTGGAGATGTCTTCCTGCCTGGGAGTCTGCGGCGTGGCCCCGGCCATGATGATCAACGACGAAGTTTACGGCAACCTGACCCCGCAGCGGATCCGGGAAATCCTGGAGGAGAAGAGGAGGGGCGCATGACGATCTTTCGAACGCATATCCTGATCCCGGTGGACCAGAACACGGTCCAGGCGGGAGTTTTCGAGGTGAAACGGCACCTGGAGAGCCAGTTGCAGGCCCGCAAACTCGACCAGGAGATCAAAGTCCTGGAGACGGGAACCCTCGGAGTGGTAGGCCAGGGAGTCATGCTGGTCGTCTTCCCGGAGCGGATTTGTTACACCCGAGTCCGGGTCGAGGACATCCCCCGCCTCGTGGAGGAGCATCTGGTCAAAGGGCGGGTGGTGCGAACCCTGGACCACTTCACCCTGGACATCAAACCCGGAGTCCGGGAACCTTACCAGCTGGGCCTGGCCCGGGAGCAGAAGCGGATTGTTCTGGACAAGGCCTGGAAGATCGACCCTGAAAACCTGGAGGAGGTGTTGGCCTCCGGGGGGTACCGGGGGCTTGAAAAAATCCTTTCTTCCTCCCTCTCTCCTGCTGCGGTCATCGAGGAGGTGAAGAAATCCGGCCTTCGCGGGCGGGGCGGCGCCGGCTTCCCCACGGGATTGAAGTGGGAGTTCACCCGCAAAGCACCGGGGGAGGAGAAATACGTGATCTGCAACGCCGATGAGGGGGAGCCCGGAACCTTCAAGGACCGCCTGATTCTGGAGGGAGACCCCCACAAGCTTATCGAGGGTATGCAAATCGCCGGGTACGCCATCGGCAGCCAGAAGGGATTCATCTACATCCGGGGCGAATATGATCTTTCCATCCGCAGGATGCAGAAAGCCATCGATCAGGCCCGGGAGGCCAATCTCCTGGGAAAGAACATCCTGGAAACCGGTTTTTCCTTCGATCTGGAAATCAAGAAGGGGGCCGGAGCCTATGTCTGCGGCGAGGAGACGGCGCTCATCGAATCCCTGGAGGGGAAACGGGGCAACCCGCGCCTCAAGCCTCCCTACCCGGTGACCCACGGACTCTGGCAGAAACCCACCCTGGTAAACAACGTGGAAACGTTGGCCAACGTGCCCGAGATTCTCTTTCACGGAAGCGACTGGTTCCGCAAGTTCGGGACCGAAAAATGTCCGGGCACCAAGGTCTTTACGATCCTAGGCCACGTGGAGACGCCGGGGCTTATCGAGGTGGAAATGGGGACCCCCTTGCGGGAGATTATTTTTTCCTACGGGGGCGGGGTGCGGGGAGGAAAGCGGTTCAAAGCCGCGCTCCTGGGGGGTGCGGCCGGGGTCTTCCTGTCGG
The DNA here is from genome assembly GCA_013388675.1 of Syntrophaceae bacterium. GTDB lineage: Bacteria > Desulfobacterota > SM23-61 > SM23-61 > SM23-61 > SM23-61. The sequence goes on from JACAEW010000028.1 coordinate 32,881, forward strand.
AAGCCTTTCTCGACGTGCGCATGGACTTTGAGAGCCTGAAGGACAACAAAGCGGTCCTCGGGTCCGGGGCGGTCCTGGTCATGAATGAGGACGCCTCGATCCCGGACATGCTTCTTTCCATCCTGAAATTCTTCGCCCACGAATCCTGCGGGCAATGCACCCCCTGCCGGGTAGGCACCCATCAGGTGCTGGACCTGGCCAATCATTTCCAGCAGGGCAAGGGGTCGGAAGCGGACCTGGATCGCATGGTTGCCGTGAGCCAAGCCATGGTAGCCACTTCCCTGTGCCCCCTTGGGCAGTCCCTGATCATGCCGGTGAAGAGCGCGGTGGAGAATTTTCGCGCTGATTTCCTGAGAAATGGAAACCCCCGGAGATAAACGCCCCGGGGAACGGCGGGCCGGGATCATTGCATTTCCAGAAGGATATGTTATCTTACCTTAGCAAAGGAGGCTAAATACAAGATGGAGAAGGTCAATATCACCATCAACGGCCGAAAGATCAGCGCACCGGCCGGGACCACCGTGCTTCGGGCGGCGCAGGATGCGGGAATCGACATCCCCACTCTGTGCAACCACCCTGCGTTGGCACCCATCGGTGTTTGCCGGGTCTGTCTCGTGGAAGTGAAAGGGATGCCCGCCTTTCAACCGGCCTGCACCTCACTCGTGACCGAGGGGATGGAAGTCCAGACCGAGACGCCACCCCTGGTGGAGGCGCGCAAGTTCATCCTGGACATGCTCTTTTCCGAAAGAAACCACTTCTGCATGTACTGCGAGATGAGCGGCAACTGTGAACTTCAGAACCTAGGCTACCGGTACGGCTTGGATCATTGGGTATATCCCACCTACAACAAGCCCTTCCCGATCGACGCCACCCACCAGCATCTCCTGCTGGAGCACAACCGGTGCGTCCTGTGCCGCCGGTGTATCCGTTCCTGCGCCGAACTCACCGCCAACCACACCTTGGACATGCGGAGGCGAGGCATTGAATCCATGGTGCAGGCGGATACGAATGTCCCCTTCGGGGATTCGTCCTGCATTTCCTGCGGCGGATGCGCGCAAGTCTGCCCCACGGGGGCCATCTTCGACAAGCGAAGCGCCTACATGGGGCCGGATAAAAAGATGGATCACGTCCAGAGCACTTGCACCCAGTGCAGCCTGGGGTGTTCCACGAAGGTCTTCACCCGCGGCGACTTGGTGGTCCGGGTGGACGGAGACTGGGATGGGGCGGTAAACGGGGGACGGCTCTGCAAGAAGGGCCGGTTCGATCCCCTGAATGACGAGCGCAAGAGGTTGACCCGTCCCTTGATCCGGGGAAGAGGGGGGCTGGGCCCGGCAAGCTGGGAGGAAGCCCTGCAGGCCGTGGTCGAGCGCATGTCCGGCGCCCGGGCCCAGGACATCGGGGTGCTGACTTCCAGCCGTCTTACCAATGAGGCCTTATATCAGGTCAAGCAGTTGTTCCGCCAGGAAATGAAGGTGACCAACCTGGGCCTTCTGAACGGGGGAGCCCCCAAAGTGTTCGAAAAAGCACAAGGGTCGCTGGCCGACATTTCCAAGGGAGACCTGATCCTGGTGGTCGGCGCGGACCCGGTCAAAGACCAGCCGGTCGCTTCTTACCTGGTGAAAGGGGCCGTCGACAAGGGATCGCGGTTGATCGTGGTGGACGGAAAGGACAACGGACTCGCCCCCTTCGCTCACCAGCGCCTGGAGATGGCCGAGGCCGACAAGGCCGTGGACACGGCCCAGCGGGCGACCCGTCCGGTCGTTCTGTACGGCCCGGGGCTCACGGAAAAGGCAGCCAACTCCCTGAGAAAGCTTCAAACGAAGGCCGCCTTCGTGGCTCTGGAACCGGGAGTCAACACCCGCGCGGCGGCGGCTTTCGGATTGCAGAACGGCTTCCAGCCCCAGGCGGCCAAGGTGCTCTATCTAATGCTGGGCGAGCAGCGCTGGGACGGGGAGGACCTTCTGAAGCAGGCGGCCAAGGACGCCTTTATCGTGGTCCAGGCCGGCTATGAATCTTCCCTGACCCAACAGGCGGATGTGGTGCTGCCCGCGGCCATTTGGTCGGAACAGGCCGGCAGCTTGACCAATACGGAGGGCCGGTTGCTGAAAATCAACCGGGCGCTGGAACCCCGGGGAGAGGCCAAGCCGGACCTGGAAATCATCTCCCTGCTGGCGAATAAACTGGGAAAGAAAATCGCGACCTCGCTGGACGAGATTTCAGCTCGCGCAGCCCAGGAACTCAAGTGAAAGGAGAACCAACGATGGCCAAAGTCAAGATCGCGACGGACTGGCTGGCCGGATGCGCGGGATGCCACATGTCCTTTTTGGACATCGATGAACGCATCGTCCAGCTGCTGGATAAGGTGGAATTTACCTCGAGCCCGGTGACGGACCTGAAACATCCCCCGAAAGAGGGGGTAACCGTGGGGATTTTAGAGGGAGCCATTTGTAACACTCACAACGTGGAGGTGGCCAAGCAGATGCGCGAGCGCTGCCAGATCCTGATTGCCGTGGGCGACTGCGCCACCTTCGGCGGGGTTCCGGCCATGCGCAACCTCGTGGGCACCCGGGAAGCCTTAAAACGGGCCTACCTGGATACCGAGACCACCGTCGGAGGCTTGATTCCAGATTCGACGGAGCTGGGAAAACCGCTGGAAACGGTGGTGGGCGTGGATAAAGTGGTAAAAGTGGACCTCTTCATCCCGGGATGCCCGCCGCGGGCGGACGCCTTTTTTTACGCCTTGTCGGAATTGCTCGCCGGGCGAACCCCGGTGGTTCTGCCCCCAGAACATTTCGTGTACGATTAAAGGAGAAAGATTATGGCGGCTCAAAAGATAACGATTGAACCGATTACCCGCATCGAAGGCCACGGGAGAGTTACCATTCATCTGAATGACCAAGGAAAGGTGGAAAAATCCTTTTTCCATGTGGACGAATTCCGCGGCTTGGAAAAATTCAGCGAAGGCCGTCCTTATTTCGAAATGACCCAGCTCACCCAGCGGATCTGCGGGATTTGCCCGGTGAGTCACCACTTGGCCGCAGCCAAGGCCTGCGACGCGGTCGCTCGGACCGAACCCACCCGGCCGGCCAAGCTGCTGCGGGAACTCATGCATATGGGCCAGATGGTGCAATCCCACGGAATGCACTTCTTCCACCTGGCGGCGCCCGACCTCGTGCTCGGCTTTGATGCCGATCCGGCCGAGCGGAATGTGTTCGGAATCATCAAGGCGGACCCCCAGCTGGCGCTGAAGGCCGTGAACCTGCGCCGCTACGGCCAGCAGATCATCGAGAGACTGGGGGGAAAGCGGGTCCATCCCAATTTCGCCGTTCCGGGCGGGGTCAACGCCCCCCTTTCTTCGAAGGATCGGGATGCCGTCGCCGGTGAATTGAAGACGATGGTCGAAATCGCCAAAGTGGCGGTGGGCATCGGCAAGGGCTGGTTGGAAGCCAACAAGGACCTGGCTGCTTCCTTCGCCACATTCCCGTCGAATTACATGGGGTTGGTGGACATGGAAGGCGGGCTCCAGCTCTACGACGGGGAGATCCGGGTGAAGGACGCCCAGGGTAAATTCGTAGCCCAGTTCAAGTCGGAGCATTATCTCTCCCATGTAGCCGAGCATGTGGAACCCTGGTCTTTCCTCAAATTTCCCTACTACCGCAAGCTCGGCTGGCCGGGAGGAATGTACCGGGTCGGCCCCCTGGGACGCTTGAACGTGGCGGATAAGATCGGCACGCCCCTGGCCAACGAGGAGTTCAAGCTTTTCAGGCAGATCAACGGGGGCAAGCCGGTGGAAGGCTCTCTCTTCTACCACTATGCGCGATTGATCGAAATCGTCTATTCCCTGGAGCGCATTGGTCAGCTTCTGGATGATCCGGACATCCTTTCCAACGACATTCGTGCCTACCCGCCCCCCACGAGAGTCCCGGGTCAGGGAGTGGGGGTGATCGAGGCTCCCCGAGGGACCCTCTTCCACGATTACAGCACGGATGAAAACGGGCTTTTGACCCGGGTCAACCTCATCGTGGCCACCGGCAACAACAACTGGGCTATGCATACCGCCTCCGGACTGGTGGCCAAGGCCTTCGTGGACGGAACCAAGCTCACCGAAGGGATGCTGAACCGGGTGGAGGCGGCCATCCGTTGCTACGATCCCTGCCTCTCCTGCTCCACCCATGCCATCGGCAAAATGCCCCTGGAGATTACCCTGGTGGATGCGGATGGCACGGTCCTGGACCGCATTTCCCGGTCTTGAAAAAAACGAGGGACTACCCCCCGCCGGCGAATGGGCCCCGGTGCTCATTCGCCGGTTATTTTTTGCGCCCGGGCGGGATCGATGAGGTTCGCATGCCCCGCAGCCTAATTCTCGGGTTCGGCAATATCGACCGCGCGGACGATGGCGCGGCCTTTTTCGTAGTCAATGCCCTGCGTCAGCGCCTGGGCCAAAAGCCCCTTCCCGAGGACGAAACCGGCCTGGAGGAACTTGGCTCGAAGGTCGATTCCGTTTTTCTTTCGCAATTGACTCCCGAGCTCCTGGAAATTTTGGTCGGCTACCAGCAAGTTATTTTTGTGGACGCCCATGTGTACGAGAACGTGGATGCGCTGCACTGCCAGCCTGTATCTCCCGCCTATGCCCCCTCGACCTTCACCCATCACCTGACCCCGGCGGCCTTTCTGGCACTGCTCAAGGCCCTCTACCATCATGAACCCGCCGGGCACCTGGTGTCCCTGCGCGGGTACGACTTCGACTTCCATCGCGACCTTTCCCCGGAAACGGAGGCCCTTGTCAAGCCGGCGGTGGAGTATATTTTCAAGTTGATCAATAATCCATAGAGTCCCCCTACGTATTTTTGAAACCATTCTCGTCAGGGGCCGGGGGGAGGTCTTTTATCCCCGAGGCCCGACTGATTCCGATGGAGGGGCGCCCGGCCGGGCGCCCAAAAGACAAGCAGGGATGGATCATTGACGGCCCGGCGAAGAAACGGGTATCATGGCATGGACCTTTGAAAGGGACGTTTCACGTTCCCCGAAGCCAAGGAAGAGGAGACGATCTTGGAAAGAATCCCCCAAGAGAATTCAATGTTGCGCCGTTCCTTTGAGCTGAGTGGGGTTGTCCAGGGAGTGGGGTTTCGGCCCTATGTTTACAGCCTTGCCCGTAAGTATTCCTTGCAGGGCTGGGTTAAAAATTCATCGGCCGGGGTCCACCTCGAAGTGGAAGGTCCCCTGCAAACGATTGAACAGTTTACCGAACAGCTTCCGCTTCAAGCCCCTCCCCGGTCGCGGATCGAATCTTTGAAGTTTTCGGACCTGGCCCCCGCCGGATATCTAGGTTTCGAAATCCGGGAAAGCCAGGAAGAGGAGGGGAAGTATCAACTGATTTCCCCCGACATCGCAACCTGCTCCGCCTGCCAGGAAGAGATTTTTAACCCTTCGGACCGCCGCCACCGGTACCCTTTCACCAACTGCACGAACTGCGGCCCTCGTTTTACTATCATCGAGGATATCCCCTACGACCGGCCCAAGACCACCATGGCCCCATTCCGCATGTGCCCGGATTGCCGCAGGGAATACGAGGACCCGGGAGACCGCAGGTTCCATGCCCAGCCCAATGCCTGCCCCGTTTGCGGCCCCCAGCTCCAGCTCGTCGATGCGGAGGGGAAACCGATACCCGCATCGGACCCGATTGCCTTCGCCATCCGGGTCCTGAAAGAAGGAAAAATCTTGGCCATCAAGGGCCTGGGCGGTTTTCTCCTGGCCTGTGATGCCCAAGCCCCGCCGGCTGTCGAGGCGCTGCGCCAGAGGAAGCATCGGCCGGACAAGCCCTTCGCGGTCATGCTGCCGGACCTCTCCTGCGTGCGGGAACATTGCCGGGTAAACCCGGAAGAGGAGAAACTCCTCCAATCCCCGGAGAGTCCTATTGTCCTTCTCCCCTGGAAAAGGAATTCTTCCATTGCCCGGGCCGTGGCCCCTGGACAGAAATACTTGGGAGTCATGCTTCCCTACACTCCCCTGCATCACCTGCTGATGAAAGAGTCGGGAATGTGCCTGGTCATGACCAGCGGGAACCGGAGTGAGGAGCCCATTTCCAAGGATAACGAGGAGGCCCTCATCCGGCTGAAAGGAATTGCCGATGCCTTCCTCCTTCACGACCGGGGCATCTTCGTGCAGTACGACGACAGCGTCACGACGGTGATCCGGGGGCAGAATTACGTGCTCCGCCGCGCCCGGGGATACGCGCCTTTCCCCATCCGCCTTTCCTTTTCCACCCGTCCCGTTCTGGCCTGCGGGGGCGAATTAAAAAACACCTTCTGCCTGACCCGGGATGGCTATGCTTTCGTGAGCCAGCACATCGGGGACCTGGAAAACCTGGAGACCCTGGAGCATTTTCAGCGGACCGTGGAGATTTACCAGAAGCTCTTTCGGATTCAACCGGAAGTCGTGGCCTACGATCTCCATCCCGAATACCTTTCCACGAAATTCGCCCTAAGCCTGCCGGGGAAAAAAGTTGGGATTCAGCACCACTTCGCTCACCTGGCCGGCTGCCTGGCCGAAAACGGCGAGGCAGGCCCGGCCATCGGCCTATCCTTCGACGGCCTGGGTTATGGAACCGACGGAGCCCTTTGGGGAGGGGAGTTTCTGGTGGGGGATTTTCGGTCGTTCCGGCGAAAAGCCCATTTCGAGTACCTCCCCGTGCCCGGGGGAGAGGCCGCCATCCGCCATCCCTGGAGAATGGCGCTGAGCTATGTCTATTGCCTTTTGGGAAAAGAGCGGGTGTTTCAGGCCCTTCCTCTTTTCGCCCGCGCGGCCCGGGCGAGCGGACCGGGGGAGGAGAAGGTCCGAATCATCCTCCAGCAGATCGACCGAAGGATGAACACGCCCCTCACCTCATCCTGCGGCCGGCTCTTCGACGGGGTTTCGGCCCTCCTGGGTATCTGCCCGTCGATCTCTTTCGAAGGGCAGGCGGCCATGGAGCTGGAAATGATCGCCGATTCGGAGGAAAAAGGAGCGTATGAATTTTTCTTCGAGTGCGTTGGAGATCAGGAAATCATCCGACTGCGGCCGCTGATCGAAGGGGTCCTCCGGGACCTGGAAGAGGGAATTTCCCCTTCCCTTATCTCGGGCAGATTTCATAACACCCTGGTCCGGATCGGGGTTACTCTTTGCCAGAAGATCCGCCAAGAGGGAGGCCCGGAAAAAGTTACCCTGAGCGGGGGCGTTTTCCAGAACCGCCTTCTCCTGGAGAGGATGAAAGAGAGGCTGGAAGGGGCCGGGTTCAAAGTCCTCGTTCACCGCCAGGTTCCCTGCAACGACGGCGGCCTCTCCCTGGGCCAGGCGGTGATCGCCAATTTCATCGACTGACCGAAAGCCTTTATCCCAGAGATCCCAGCGCGGTTGGGCCGCGCTGGGGGCATAATATCATTATGAAATACATCGACGAATACCGGGACGGGGAAAAGGCCCGGCCCATCATTGAGGAGATACACCGCCTGGCGGATGAACCGCTGCGGTTCATGGAGGTTTGCGGGACCCACACCATGTCTATTGCCCGGTATGGGCTGAGGAATGTCCTGCCCCCGACCCTCGAGCTCATCTCCGGGCCCGGCTGCCCGGTTTGCGTGACCTCACAAAGCGACCTGGACCTGATGATTTCGCTTTGCCAGACGCCGGGGGCCGTCATCACCACCTTCGGGGATATGGTCCGGGTTCCCGGGTCCGAATCCTCCCTCGCCCGGGAGAGAGCCGGAGGCCGGGATATCCGGGTATTGTACTCCCCGCTGGACGCTATAAAAATAGCGGCCGGCGAACGCGAAAAAAAGGTCATCTTTTTGGGGGTAGGGTTCGAAACCACCGCTCCGACGATCGCCGCCACGGTCCTGGAGGCCAAGAAGGAAGGGATCAAGAATTTCTTCGTTTTTTCCGCCCACAAAACGGTGCCCCGGGCGCTGAAGGCGCTCCTCGACCTGGGGGAGGTGAAGCTGAATGGATTCCTCCTGCCGGGCCATGTGAGCGCAATCATCGGCAGCCGCCCTTATGAGTTCCTGGCCAGGGATCATGCCATCCCCTGCGTAATTTCGGGTTTCGAACCCCTGGATATTCTCCAATCCGTGCTCCTGCTGGTCCGGCAGGTGAAGAATCGGACCCCCCGGGTGGCGATTCAATACCGCCGCGGCGTGGACCCAGAAGGCAACCGAAAAGCGCAAGAAATGATGGCCCGGGCCTTTCAACCGTCGGATGCGGAGTGGCGGGGAATCGGATGGATTCCCGGAACGGGCCTGGCGATTCGGGAGGAACTGGGGGAGTGGGACGCCGCGCGCATCTTTGACCTGCCCCGGATGCAGCCCCGGGAAAACCCCGGATGCCGCTGCGGGGAGGTCCTCCGAGGAGTGATCCGGCCGCGGGAATGCGGTTTGTTCGCCAAAGTCTGCACCCCCGAGAATCCTGTGGGCCCGTGCATGGTTTCGTTCGAAGGCTCATGCGCCGCCGCCCACAAGTACGGCTCATGAGTCGGGACGGGAAAATGAATCCATCGGAAGACCGAATTCTTTTGGCCCACGGCAGCGGAGGGGAACTCGGCCATCAACTCGTGGCTTCGATCTTCGCCAGGAATTTCCATAACCCCATTATCCAGCCCCTGGACGATGCGGCGGTGATTTCCGAAGATGGCGGAAGGTGGGCGTTCACCACCGACAGCTACGTGGTTACCCCGGTTTTCTTCCCTGGGGGGGATATCGGAAGGCTGGCGGTCTGCGGGACAGTCAACGATCTTTCCATGAGCGGTGCCCAGCCTCTTTATCTCAGCGTCGGCTTCATCATCGAGGAAGGATTCTCCCTACCCGACCTGAAAAGAATCGTGGAGTCCATGCAAAGGACCGCCGATGAAGCCGGGGTTGCCATCATCACGGGCGATACCAAAGTGGTCAACCGGGGCGCGGCAGATGGAATTTTTATCAACACGGCCGGAATCGGCCGGGTTCCGCCGGGAATCCACATTTCGGGCCATAACGCCCGGCCCGGGGACAAGGTGCTGGTCAGCGGTACCTTGGGAGATCACGGGGTGGCCATCCTCAGCGCCCGGGAGGGTCTGGATTTTTCCACGGCCCTGGTGAGCGACTGTGCCCCCCTGAACCATCTCGTCGAGAAATTGATCGCCGCCTCCCCCCACATTCACTGTCTGCGGGATCCCACCCGGGGAGGGCTGTCCAGCACGCTGAACGAGATCGCCCGCCAGTCGGGCGTGGGAGTCTGGGTCGAGGAAAACCGGATTCCAATAAGGGAAGAAGTTAAGGGCGCCTGCGAGCTTCTGGGGTTTGAACCCTGGAACCTGGCCAACGAAGGAAAGCTGGTCGCCATCGTGGAGGCTGGGGCTGCCGAAACGATCCTTCGAGAAATGAAAAGCCACCCCCTCGGGCGGGACGCGGCGATCATCGGGGAGGTGAAGGATTCCCCCCCCGGAAAAGTGGTCTTGCGCATCCCCATAGGCTCCACCCGCCTTATGGACATGCTGGTGGGCGAGCCGTTACCGCGAATTTGTTGAACCCTTTCCCTTATTCAGCGGTTAAATTCGTGGCCCTGGGCCAGCTCAATTTCCGCTTTGCTTCCGGATCCGCGATGGGATGAATGAAAGCCAAAAATTCTCTTGATTCTTTTAATATTCCCTGATAGGTTTTTTTAATGGGGTCGTCTTGTTGGGGGCGGCAAGAAGGGAAAGAATGGAGGCGAATAGACTGCCTCGATCGAGCCACCGGACCGCGGAAGGGCATAAAGGGTAATCCCGGGTACCTACCCTTTTCCCTACGATCTAAAATGGGGTTCTTTTCAGCTTAAAATACATGTTTTACCCTATTCCCTTCGAAGCCCCGAATGAGCAAAATAGTTAAGATAAACAATTTTTTAAAAAAACGAAAGGAGATAAAAAATGAGGTACTTTGGTATTGCTCTATTTTTGATCTTGGGACTGGCAATCGGCTGCTCCCCGATTATCGAAGGCAAGAAAATCGACTCTGCCCAGAATAAAAACCTCCTGGCCCCCGGGACCGGCGCGGAAAAGGTCGTCCAGATGTACGGCCAACCCCAGCAAAAGGAGGAGCTTCCCAGCGGCGAAACCAAGTATACCTATTTTTACCGCGAGATGAGCCGGGTCTGGTGGCATACGGACCCTGAAAAAGAGCAGAAGCTGGAGGTCTTCTTGAAAGGGAATGAAGTTCAGCGGTACCGGTATTCGGATAGGGGGGTAGACCCCATCACCACGGATGTTCCCCCTATTCAGCCCGAGAAAAAGTAACCGTTTTTTTCGGGGGAGTTGGATCCTTATCGATCCATTTTAAGGGGCCAACCCGCAAAAACGGGTCCGGGGCAGACTATACAATTTCAAACGGAGGGGGGTTGGGTGCTTACCCCCCTCAAATTTTATCCATCAGAGGAGGATAGGCAATGGCGTTGCCAGGCTCTCAGACGGAAAAGAGTTTGAAAGAGGCTTTTGCCGGCGAATCTCAGGCCAACCGCAGGTATCTGGCCTTTGCCAAGAAGGCTGAGGAAGAAGGGTATAAACAGGTGGCCAAGCTCTTCCGGGCAGCAGCCGAGGCGGAGACCGTCCACGCTCACGCCCATCTCCGGGTTTTGGGCGGGGTGAAGTCCACCAAGGAAAACATTCAGGAGGCCATCGCCGGGGAAACCCATGAGTTCAAGAACATGTACCCGGAATTCATCGCCAAGGCCAAGGCGGATGGCGTGAAACCCGCTGAAGTTAGCTTCGATTATGCCAATCAGGTGGAAAAGATCCACGCGGCCCTTTACCAAAAAGCCCTGGATAAACTGGGGAAAAACGAGGCGGTGGACTATTACGTCTGCAGCGTCTGCGGCAACACGGTGGAAGGAAAAGCCCCGGACAAATGCCCCATCTGCGGAGTGCCCGCTTCCAAGTTCACCAAAATCTCGTAGGATCCTTGCCCGCGCCATCCAGAACCTCGCTCCCGGAGAGGCCCGCTTTTCAGCGGGCCCTTCTCCGGTGGTATGAGACCCATCAACGAAGCCTTCCCTGGCGGAAGAATGGGAACCCTTACCGCATCCTGGTGTCGGAGTTCATGCTCCAGCAGACCCGGGTGGAAACGGTCATCCCTTACTATGAGCGCTTCCTGAAACGCTTCCCCTCGCTTCGGGACCTGGCCAAGGCCCCCCTGCAGGAGGTTCTGAAGGCCTGGGCGGGCCTGGGTTACTATGCCCGGGCCAGAAACCTCCACGAAGCGGCAAAAGCCATCGTCCGGGAGTGGGGCGGCAAGATTCCCAGGACGAAGGAAGAACTTCTCCTTCTTCCGGGTTTCGGGCCGTATACGGCCGGAGCCGTGGCCAGCCTGGCCTTCCACCAGCCGGTGCCCGCCCTGGACGGAAACGCGAAGCGCGTCCTTGGCCGGCTTTTTCCCGAACAGTGCGACTTTAGCCGGATGTCGGCCAAAAAGCAAGCGGACGAATTCCTGGCGGGGTGGATTCCACCCCGTAGAGCCGCTGACTTCAACCAAGCCCTGATGGATCTGGGAGCCATGGTCTGCATCCCTTCCTCGCCCCGATGTACCGCCTGCCCGGTCTTCAGGTTTTGCGCCACGAAAGGTAAAATCCCGAAGAAGAAACGGGTGGTCAGAAAGGTCCGGGAAGAAATATGGGCCGTTGCCCTGGTGGAAAAGGACGGAAAGTTTCTGCTCCACCGGAAGGAAGGTAGGGGCCTTCTCTCCGGGCTCTGGCAGTTTCCAAGCGTGGCGGTAGAAAAGAATCAGGGAAAAAGGGGGAACTCCCAGGACCCCGGAAAATTGCTCGAAAAATATCTTCGGGAAGACTTCGGCCTAGAAACCAGGATCAAGACCTCCCTCCCCGAACAGGAGCACCTCTTTACCCACATTCACGCCCTCATGAAACCCTACCTTGGCTCCCTTGCCGGAACGAGGCCTTCGTTTCCCAACTCCGGGTCGCTCCGCTGGGTCGGTGCGTCCGCATTCTCCCGCTATCCCATCTCCACGGCCATGTGCAAAATCGCCGCGCTGGTGGGCAGCTAGCCAGCAAAGGGAGATGAGAGGGAGAGGCCAATGGAAGAACTGCAAAATCACTTCGCCGGGGGAATGGCGAATTTCGATAAGCGTCTGAATTTTGGGCACCTGATTTCCGACCTCTCGGCCAGGTTCGTAAATATATCCTCTGAGCGGGTGGATTCCAAGAACGAGCGCGCCTGCCCCCTGATACCGAAAAAATGGTCTTTTGCCCATATATTGGCAGATGGGCTCCTATCCTATTCTTACCCTAATCCCTCCCGTTCCAAAAATTCATTTGTTTAAAATGACTTACCCCCCATAGGGCATTCCTTTTGCGGCTGGCATGCAATTTGCGTGGAGGATCAGGCAAAGAATAAAATCTCCCCCCGGAAGAATTTGCCCGAGGGGACACCCATCATCCACGCGACAATCAGGATGCTGATCCCCCCAAAAATGCGCGGGGAGTTGCTGGAAATCTCCCGTTCCATTTGAGAAAGGGCCAGGTCTGAGCCGGGTTGTATCAGCTTCCGTATCTACCATAGGGTGGCGGTGAAGAACCTGATCGTGCCGGAAGAGTTCTTTAGGGACGAGGAGTCACTGGAACAAATTATCCTGGGGGAGGATTACCGCAAAATACTTCTGCTGGTGGAGATGGCTCTTGAAACCCCGGAGATTCTGTTTGCCGTCATTTCGCCATCAACCGGTTTTAAGACCATCGAAAAGGCAAGAAGGTCCCCCCAAAATGGAAAGGGGGTTGCCTCACCGCGGCTGTCCTAAAATACATAGAATTTAGACATCGAATAAGGTGTCAGCCCCATTTCAAGGCCGGCTGACCTGAGCATAAGATGGCCCAGCAGGGATTGATTGAAACCGTGGCCAACGGGTGCAAGGCGGAGCTGGAGAAATACTGCAGCAACGTGACCCCCGGGGAGGGCCGCGTACTCGCCTGTTTGTACGCCTATG
>JACAEW010000267.1 GCA_013388675.1 Syntrophaceae bacterium
ATCTGGGACCCCTTCCCCAATTCATTCAGGACCTTGTCGATCAGGGGCACTGGGGATTAAAAACCGGCCCGGGGATCTATTCCTACTCGGAAAAAGAAACCCGGGGACTGGCCAACGAAAGAAACCGCCAGTTGATCCGTATGTTGAAAACCCTGAAACGGATATGATTCGCCGATTTTCTTGACACCCTTTCCGCCCCCTTTCTATAATGGGATGGTGGAAGACGAAAGAGAAGCCTGGGCATGCACTCTTCGGGAGCAGGGATTTTTTCCCGGGAGCTGCACGGTTTCGGCCGGGGCGAAGGAGGCCCCGGCCTGCCGGGTCACCCTGCGGAGGACGAATGGCGAATGGGAAAGACTGATTTCCGCCCTCCATCTCTCCCGTCCGGAAAATTACCTTTCCATCTATCAGTCGGGCTGTAATTTTTCCTGCCGCAAGTGCCATTCCTGGTATTTCAGCAAACGGGCTGAGGGGGAGTGGTATACCCCTCAAGAAATACTGCGGGAATGCATTCCATACGATCGAAAGGTGAATTGGCATGAGCCGCGTTCCCGGGCCACTGCTTATCACGCCCACGACACCTGCCGGTGCTGCGGCTCCTGCGTCCTCTACGGAAAGAGGTCTTCCCTGTGTCCGGGAGTTCTGGAACCTTCCGCCATCGTCCTCAGCCCCCAGGGGTTCGGACCGATTCGCAACATCGTCAGCTTCACCGGGGGGGACCTGACCTGCCAACCGGGTTTCTATGCGCGGTGCTCCGAGCGGATCAAGGCTCATACCCGTCTCTGGGTATTGATCGAGACCAACGGATATGGCCTTACCCCCAATCATTTGGACTTGCTGCGAAGCGCGGGAGTTGATGCCTATTGGCTGGACATCAAGGCCTTTCGGGAGGATGTCCATCGGTGGCTAACGGGATGCAGCAATGAAATGATTTTGAAGCTGCCGGAAGAGATGAAAAAAAGGGATTTTACCGTAGAGGTCCTTTCCCTCTACATCCCCGGCGTGGTGGAGACGGACCAACTGGAGGCCATCGCCGCTCACTTGGCCCGAGTCGACCGGGAAATTCCTTTTACCATCCTGGCTTTCTTTCCGGAATATCAGATGAAGGAATATCGCTCCCCGACTCTGGGGGAGATGATCGAAGCTTTCCAAGCGGTCAAAGCCGCCGGGTTGAAGAATGTCAGGCTGGGCAACACGGGAATCTTTGCCCCAAGGGAAGATCAAATTCAAATTCTTGGACAAAAAGTCGGATTGGGGTGTTTTTAAAGGTGCGGGATGCTGGGAATATCGAGTGCTTGGCGGTCGGAAATTTTGGATAGCGGGGGGCAAATTGTAGAAGAAATTTTGAGCCTGGGGGTGCGGGCGATGGAGCTGGAGTACCGGATGACCCGTCCCATGCTGAGAGAGATTGAGCCTTTCGTCAAGGGGGGACAAATCTCCGTGACCAGCCTGCATAACATTCTCCCCCTGCCCGGATGGATTCCGAAGAGAATGGCCAACGGTGAGTTTGTTTCTTTGTCGTCACCGGATGAAAAAGAGAGAAAATCAGCCCTTCGTTACGCTCTGGGGACGATGAACTGGGCCGAAAAATTCGGGGCTCGCGCCATCGTCCTTCACATGGGCAAAGTTTCCATGGGTGGGGCCATGGAATTGCTGATTGATCTTTACGACGAAGGAAAGACCGAGAGCGAAGAAGGAAGGGACTTGATTGCAGGTCTGGTGGCAACCCGGTCCCGACTGGGAAAGCCCCTTTTGGAGGCTGCGCTGAAGAGCCTGGGGGTTTTAGCCAAAGAAGGAGAGAAGGGGGGGATTTTCTGGGGTATAGAGAACCGGTACAAAATCCAGGACTTTCCAAATTTCGAGGAGTTCAAGGCCATTTTCCGGGAGTTTTCCGGCAGTTCCATTCGATACTGGCATGACATGGGGCATGCCACCACTCAGGAAAATTTGGGATTGTTGCCCAGGGGAATTCTCCTGGATCATTTCGGCGAAATTCTTGTCGGGGCCCACCTTCACGGATGCCGGGGCTATGAGGATCATTATGCTCCCGGAACCGGGGAAGAGGACTACTCCCTGCTGAAAAAATACCTGAAGCCGGAGACGATTCGGGTGGTGGAAACGCACCACCGGGCCACACGGGAGGAATTGCTCAGGGGACTTTCTTTTTTGAAGGATCGGGGAATCGCCTGAAGCGCTCTTCCATGGGGTGCCGCAACATTTTCCAAAACGGCGGCGATTCCCCCCCAGGAAGCTCCGGAGTGGGATCGGGTGGGGTAAACCTTGCTAACCAAAGCTAGACCCGTTTTCCCGGCGACTTCCATGGCCGCCCGCCGCCCGGCGAGGCCAGACCCCACAATTCCCAAATCCTTTGGGAAGACGATTCCCTTTTCCCCTGGTCTATGGAGGGCCTTTACCGCAAATGCGAACTTTTGCTCGTGGCCGTTCAAAATTGATCCCCCCCTGGTTTTTAAAAGAAAAATGAGACGATGACCAATCAAGATGCCCATTTCAAAAAAGCATTTTCATATCCAGTAGATGAGTTCCAAGGTCCGGGTATTTTTCCCCCAAGGCAAAATTTTTGCATGGTCCTGAAGGAAGTCTCACAGTTCTTCCCATCCCCCGCTGAATGAAATATGAATGAGGGGAAAAGGGTTGCAAAGATTAATGCTCTTTTTTATAATCGGGCAGCCCCTGAAAATTGCCATTCCCTGCTGGATTAAGAAGAGAATATGAGCCTGACCCGTTTTCTCCCGAGGCGATTTGTTTGGTTTTGTTTCTCCGCTTTTTTCATCCTGATCATTCCCCAAGCACGGGCGGAAAGGATCCACGTCGTTATGAAGGGCGAGTCATTATCCACCATCGCTCATAGGTATCAGGTCTCCATTTCCAAAATCGTAGAAGCCAATGACCTTAAAGATACGAAGCTGCAAATCGACCAGTCCTTAACTATTCCCGGCCCTTCAACTGGGGCTTCGCCCCTTCACTCCCGGCAAAAAAACCAGTCCCTTCCGTCGCGGGGGGAGGACATTCCCGAAACCCACGCGGTCAAAAGCGGGGACACCCTTTCCGGAATTGCCCGACGGTATGGCCTTACGGTGAAGGAGCTTCAGGACCTCAATGAACTAAAAGGAACAAGGCTGAAAATCGGCCAGGTCCTTCTGCTCAAGCCAGATGAAGAAGCCGCCGAAGAAGCGCAGATTCAAAGGGAGAAGGGGAATGGCGAATCGGCCCCGGCGCTAAAGCAGGCTCCGGAGATTCCCTTTTCGCCGGGGGCGGATCGGGCGGAAGAGAGGCCATTGAATCCCCTGGTGAAGGCGGCGGAGAGTTTCCTGGGGGTGAAGTACCGCCGGGGCGGGACCGATGTGAAGAGCGGGCTCGATTGTTCCGCCTTTGTCCAAAAAGTGTTCCAAGTAATAGGCACTGACCTTCCCCGGACGGCCCGGGAGCAGTTTGGGGTGGGCTTGGAAGTGGCCCGGGACGCACTTCGAATCGGGGATCTCGTGTTCTTCAAAAGGACCCAGGCGAAGCGTCCGGCTCACGTAGGGATTTACATAGGCAATGATCAGTTCATTCACTCCTCCACCACCAAGCGCAGAATCAGGGTGGACAGCCTGAACACCCGGTATTTTTCCACGAGATTCATCGGGGGGAGAAGGATTCAAGAAATCAAAGAACCCTCGAATCTTCCCAAACCCGAGAGGGATGATTTCCACGCCTCCCTGCTGACCTTCGAACCTTCCATGAACCTTCCCCCTCCGGTCGCCGATCCCCCAACGATCCCTTTCGATCCTCCCGATTCCTAAACCGATTCATAAGCCTTTGTCCGGCATTGAATTTTCCGGGCTTCCTTGTTATAGTCAAGCTACTTTTTCATCATTCCCTCGCGGCCGATGATTCGTGCGCAGAAGGAGCAGTTTTTTTAGTGGAAATCTCGGTCATTCACGGAAACGAAGCTTGCGCCCGGGGGGCCATCGCCGCCGGCTGTCGGTTCTTTGCGGGCTACCCCATCACTCCGGCTTCCGAAGTCACGGAAATCATGTCCCGGCTTCTTCCCCGATACCGGGGGGTCTTCTTGCAGATGGAGGATGAGATCGCCTCCATCTGCGCCATTCTCGGGGCTGCCTGGGGGGGAGCAAAGACCTGCACCGCAACCTCCGGCCCCGGTTTTACCCTCATGCAGGAAGGAATCGGCTGGGCGGCGGAGACCGACACCCCGGTCGTGGTCATCGACGTCATGAGAGGGGGCCCGGCAACCGGACAGCCCACCTCTTCCTCCCAGCAGGATGTGATGCAGGCCAAATACGGGTCTCACGGGGATTACGAAGTGATCGTCCTGGTCCCTTCCAGCGCCCAGGAGGCCTTTGACCTGACGGTGAAGGCCTTCAATTTGGCCGAAGTCTACCGCAACCCGGTCATCGTCCTTACCGACGAAATCGTGGGCCACACCCGGGAGAAAGTGCGAATCCCGGAAAAGGTAGAGGTCGTGGAGAGGGAAAAGCCCGCGGCCAATCCGGCGGACTATGTACCCTTCCGGCCGTCGGCCAAGGGGCTTCTCGACGGGATGCCGGCTTTCAACCAGGGCTACGGAATCCTGGTGGACGGACAACTGCATGACGAATTCGGGGGCCGGGCCGGGCACCTTCCGGAGGTCTCCGCAGCCCTGGTGGAAAGGATATGCCGGAAGATAACGGACCATGCCGAAGCGTTGGTGGATGTGGAGGAATGGATGCTCGGGGATGCGGATGTCGTCTTGGTCAGCTTCGGGAGTCCGGCCCGATCGGCCCTCCGCGCAGTCAAGGATGCCCGGGCCCAGGGCATCCTGGCTGGATTCCTGAAGCTCCGGATACTTTGGCCTTTCCCGAACGAGATAATCGACCGGGTGGCCCGGCAGGCCGAACGGATCATCGTCCCGGAGATGAACATGGGCAAGATCTTCCGGGAGGTGGAAAGGGTGGTCGCCGGCAGGGCCGAAGTGATCTCCCTGCCCAAGTTAGGCGGTGAAGTCCATACTCCCACGGAAATCCTTCAATCGATGATGAATCGGAAAGGACCCATGAGCATCGATCGATGATGATTGAATACCCGTTATGAATCCGCTGGCTGATAAGTACCTTCGAAAAAAAACCCTTCCCCTGATCTTCTGCCCCGGCTGCGGAGATGGGACAGTTTTGAACGTTTTCCTGCGGGCGGTGGATGATCTGGGAATCTTCCAGGACCTGGCTCTCGTGGGGGGAATCGGTTGCTCCGGCTGGATTCCCACCTATCTCCAATCGGACGTCCTTCACGTCCTCCACGGAAGGGCCCTTCCCTTCGCCTGCGGGTTGAAACTGACCGATCCCCGTCGGAAGGTCGTCGTCTTCACCGGGGATGGGGATTGCGTGGGCATCGGGGGAAACCATTTCATTCACGCCGCCCGGAGAAACATCGACCTAACGGTGATCATGATCAACAACGGGATTTACGGGATGACCGGAGGGCAGGTCGCCCCCACGACCCCGCTCCAGGGCCGGACCCAGACCTCGCCCTACGGAAACCTGGAACCTCCCTTCGACGTGTGCGAGCTGGCCCGCTGCGCCGGGGCGACCTTCGTGGCGCGCTGGACCGCTGCCCATCCTATCCAGCTGCTCAAAACCATAAAAGAGGGGATCGAACACCCTGGATTCACCTTTATCGAGGTCATGGCCCAATGCCCCACCCAGGCCGGTCGCTACATCGAAGGGACATCTAACGCGGGGGAGCTTTGGAACCTCCTGAAGAAAAGGGCGGTTGCCAGGGAAAAAGCAAAGGAGATACCACCCGAAGAAATGGTCGGGAAATTCGTCGTGGGAAAACTGCACCACCTCACCGGAAAGAGAGAATTCAGCCAGGCGATCTATGACACCTTCCCCCCCGAAAAAAGCCGCTAGAGAAATCCTCATCGACGTTCAAACCTGCAAAGGCTGCAACCTCTGCGTCGAGGTATGTCCGCGAAAGGTATTCGCCCAAGGCGATCGGCGCAGCCGCTCCGGCTACTCCATGCCTGCGGTCGCGGCCCCGGAGAAATGCTCGGTCTGTTTCCTCTGCGAAATGACCTGCCCGGATTTAGCCATCACCCTAATCGAGGAAAACCCATGAGGAGAGAAGTGCGGATTGCCGGATTCGGGGGCCAGGGAGTCGTTACCCTGGGTACAATCCTGGCGATAGCTGCCGGGGTCCATGAGAATCTGGAAGTGGCCCAATCCCAGAGCTACGGTCCCGAAGCCCGGGGAGGAGCCTGCCGTTCCGATGTGGTCATAAGCGATGAGCCCATCGATTACACCAAGCCGCTGGCCTTGGATGTGTTTGTGGCCCTGTCCCCCGCGGCCGCGGAAAAATATTGGCCGGAGGTGCGGGCGGGGAAGACCCGGGTAATGGTGGATCAAACCCTGGTGCCCAAAACCCCCGACCATTCCCCCCCCGTACTGAAGATTGAGGCCACCCGGATTGCAGAGGACGAGCTGAAGGACCGGGTGGCCGCCAACATGATCATGCTGGGAGCGATGGCCGCCGTGACCGGCTGGGTGAGTCTGGAAGCCCTGCAAGAGACCTTGTCCGGACGGATGTCCGCCAAGGCCCTGGCTACCGGCAGAGCAGCCTTGCGGCGCGGATTCGAGCTGGGCAAAGCCTTACAGGAGCAGAAAGGAGGGCAGATTTGAACCGGGCGAAGCCGATGGTGGGGATCACGATGGGAGACCCCGCGGGAATCGGCCCGGAGATTACGGCCCAGGCCAGCGTTTCCCCCGAAATTCGGGGAGTGTGCCGGCCTCTGATCATCGGCGACGTCCGGGTGGCCCGAAAAGCCCTTCTCGCGGGAAAAATCGACCTCCCGATTCGCCCCCTTTCGTCGTTGGGTGAAGCGGATTGGTCTGGGGAGAGCATTCCCATTCTCGACACCCAAAATGCCGATCCGGAAGCGATGGTCATGGGAAAACCCTCGGCCGCGGGAGGAAGAGCGGTTTTCGAGGACATCCAGAGGGCCGTCCGAATGGCCCGGGAAAAAAAGATATCCGGGATCGTGGCCGGCCCCCACAATAAATATTCCGTGAACCTGGCCGGCGTCCCTTTCGCCGGCTATCCGCCTCTCATCGCCCAGCTTACGGGAAGCCCCTATGCATTTAACATGCTGGTTTCGGGGAGGATCCGAATCGTGGGGGCGACTTTGCACTTGGCGCTGAAGGACGTCAGCCGGGTCCTTAACAAGGACTTGGTGTTGGCCACCATCGAAGCCGCTCAAACCGCTCTGAAGAGGCTGGGAATTTCGCATCCCCGCATTGCCGTGGCCGGCTTGAATCCCCACTGCGGGGAGGAGGGGCTATTCGGGACCGAAGAGGGAACGATCATCGGCCCGGCCATCGAAATGGCCAAACAAAAGGGGATCCTCGTCTCCGGCCCCTACCCGGCGGACAGCCTTTTTGTCGGGCTCTTGGAAAATCCGGCCTTCGATGCCTACGTGGCCATGTACCACGACCAGTCGCACATACCGATTAAGACGGTCGCCTTCGATTCCATTGTCGGCCTTATTATCGGCACGCCCCTCGTGATCGCCACGGTAGGCCATGGCAGCGCCTTTGAGATCGCCGGAAAGGGCCGCGCCAATCCCCGCCCCATGATGGAAACCATCCGGCTGGTTGCCCAGAGCTGCGATACGTAGGAGTCGGTCCTTTTTGGTTCGGGCCCCGCGGTCGAATTTCCGGCGGTAAGGTTATTGCCGGAACGGCGGCCCGGAAAAGGAATGAAAGGAATTGTTTCATGGGTGAGTTTGGAAAAAAAGTCATCATTACCACGAATTCGTTTTATAGGGAAAAGGTTCAGCTTCTCGAGGAAGCGGGATTGGAGGTGCAATTTCTGCCGGACCGGGCCGATGAGCGGTTCCTTACGGAGATGGAGACCGCTCACGCGCTCATCCCGGGATTGACGGAAGTCTCCCCCGGCCTCATGCAAAAAGCCCCGCGCCTGGTGATCGTGGCCGCCCATGGGGTGGGATACAATAACATCGACCTGGAAGCCGCCGACAAAATGGGAATCCTGGTGACCAACATCCCCGGGGTGAATGCCGATGCGGTGGCCGAATTCACCTTGGGGCTGATTCTTGCTTTGGTCCGTCGCATCCCCCATGCCTGGGAGGAGATGAGAAGGGGAGGATGGCGGCGCCCCGAGCTTTGGGGTTTTGATTTGCGGGGAAAAACCCTGTCGATCATCGGCCTGGGGAGGATCGGGAGCCGGGTGAGCAAGCTGGGAGCGGCCTTTGGAATGGAAGTTCTGGCGTGCGACCCCTACCTATCGGAACGAGCCTTCCGGGAAGCCGGGGCGAAACCGGTTTCCCGGGAGGAAGCGATTTCACGGGCCGATTTCTTGACGCTCCACACTCCCCTTACCGATGAGACTCGGAAGATGGTCGGCGGGAACGAACTTCGCCGGATGAAAAAATCGGCGTTCCTGATCAACACCGCCCGCGGGGGGATTGTGGACGACCGGGCGTTGGTCCAAGCTTTGGATGAGGGGGTTCTGGCCGGGGCGGGGGTCGATGTCTTTGAAGAGGAGCCCCCCCAGGACCCGTTCCTTAGGTCGCACCCAAAAATCATCTCCACTCCCCATATTGCCGGTTTGAGCGAAGAGGCCAGGTACCGCATGTCCCGGGGAGCTTCCGAGCGGGTCGCCTGCGCCCTGCGGGGCCAGCTGCCCCCGGATGTGGTCAATAACCCGGAGAATCCGCGTTATTTGAAAATGCGGGCGTGACTCGCCGCGTGGCCCTTGCACGGAAAAACCATTGGACCCTGGCCGGCCTTAAACCCGCCTTCGCGCCGGTTGGAAGGGGAGAGGAAGGAGAAGCCGATGCCCAAAAGAATGATTCCAAACCTGGAGGAGCTGAAAAAGATGGTGGGGCAGGAGATGGGGATTAGCGATTGGCATCCGGTGACCCAGCAGGCCGTCAACCTTTTTGCCGACGCCACGCTGGATCACCAATGGATCCACGTCGACGTGGAGCGGGCCAAGCGGGAATCGCCCTTCGGGGGCCCCATCGCCCACGGTTATTACACCCTGAGCCTGGCTCCGTACCTTCTGTCGCAGGTGTTCGATGTGGCGGAGAAAAAGATGGGGGTCAACTACGGGTTGAACAAGCTTCGCTTTACGGCCCCTGTCCCGATTCCGTCCCGAGTAAGGGTCCGGGCCGCTCTTTCCCAAATCGAAGGGATCCAGGGGGGCGTTCAGACGACCTTTCGCCTTCAGTTCGAGGTGGAGGGGAAAGACAAGCCGGCGTGCGTGGCCGAAGCGATCTACCGGTACTATGCCTAAAACCGGGGACGAGGTCCGGGAAGCGAGGTTCGGGGAGGAAATCCTAAAAAATTTGTCTTTCCCCAAACCTCGATCCCTTGACCCCGCACCTGATTTTAGAGGGGGATCGACCCATGCTTCTTCTTCGGTCGTTCCTCCTGCTTGGTCCAGAGCATTTCAAAAGCCCGGCAGATCATGGCCCGGGTTTCATCGGGCCGGATAATGTAATCGACATAACCTCTCCGTCCGGAGGCGTAGGGGTTGGAGAACTGGTCCCGGTATTCCTGGATCTTTTCCTGGCGCTTTTTTTCCGGGTCGGGGGCCTTTTCAATCTCCCGGCGGAAGACAATGTTGGCCGCCCCCTCGGCCCCCATCATGGCGATCTCGGCCATGGGCCATGCAAAAACCGCATCCGCCCCCAATTCCCGGTGGCACATGGCCACGTATCCTCCCCCATAGCCCTTGCGCAAGACCAGGGTCACTTTGGGAACCGTCGCCTCGGCGTAGGCAAAGAGGATTTTAGCCCCATGGCGGATGATTCCCCCGAACTCCTGGGCTTTCCCGGGAAGAAAGGCGGGCGTATCCACCAGGGTCAGAAGGGGAATGTTGAAACAGTCGCAGAAGCGGATGAACCGGGCCGCCTTGTCCGAGGCGTTGATGTCCAGGGTTCCCGCCAGGGCCATGGGATTATTGGCGATGATTCCGATGGGGTGGCCGTGGATGCGGGCAAAGCCGATGACGATGTTCCTTGCCCACATATGCATGACCTCGAAGAAATCATGGTCGTCCACGATCTCCTCGATTACCTTGACCACGTTGTAGGGCCGCTTTCCGTCCGCGGGGACGATTTCGAGAAGCCGGTCATTCTTCCGGTTCAGCGGGTCGCCCGAGTAATGGACGGGGGGGTCTTCCCGGTTGCTGTTGGGCACAAAGGTCAAGAGGCGGCGAATCTGGCGGAAGCAGTCCTCCTCGCTTTCGGAATAGAAATGGGCCACGCCGCTGATGGAATTGTGAACCCTCGCCCCGCCCAGTTCTTCGTCGCTGATCTCCTCCCCCGTAACCTCCTTGATGACATTCGGCCCGGTCAAAAACATGCGGCTGATGCCGGCGACCATGAAGATAAAATCGGTGATGGCCGGGGAGTAAACCGCGCCCCCCGCGCAGGGGCCCAGGATGGCCGATAGCTGGGGAATGACCCCGGAGTAGATGGAGTTCCGGTAGAAGATCCGGGTGTAGCCGTATTGGGCGTCGATCCCTTCCTGGATACGTCCTCCTCCCGAGTCGTTGATCCCAATCAGGGGCGCCCCCACTTTGGCGGCCAGGTCCATGATCTTGACGATCTTGGAGGCGTGGGCCTCCCCCAAAGAGCCCCCCAGAACCGTGAAGTCCTGGGAGAAGATGAAAACCTTCCGCCCGTCGACGGTTCCGTAGCCGGTTACGACGCCGTCATCGGGGGCTTCCACTTTGAGCATTCCGAAATTATCACACCGGTGGTGGACGAACATGTCCGTTTCGACATAACTGCCGGGGTCCAGAAGCTTCAGGATGCGCTCCCGGGCGGTGAGCTTTCCCAGTTGGTGCTGCTTCTCGATCTTGTCCGCTCCGCCGGCGAGTTCGATTTTCGCCTTCCGTTCCGCTAATTCCTTCAACAGCTTTTCCATCACCGGGTCGATCGCCATAAAGTGCCTCCCCCTGAATATCAAGTTGTTTGAATATCAAGATCACCGGCTTTTGTCAAGATTTTCTTGGCACGGCCCGGGTCCTGTGCTATAAGATGAGGAGCCCGGATCGAGAAGGAAGCCGGGCTTCCTAAGAATCTTTCTCCTCCGCGTGAAAATGGCCGGCCCGAACAGAGAAACCGTGGGGCAATACCTGAGGCGGGAGCGGGAATCCCGCAGCGTTTCCCTGCAGGAATTATCCAAAAACACGCGAATCAACGTAACGTTCCTGGAAGCGCTCGAGAGGGACGATTTCGGGGCTTTGCCCCGGCAGGAATTCATTCCCGGGTTTTTGCAGGGCTATGCCCGGCAGCTCGGCCTGAAGGCAGAAGAAGTGCTGCGGCGTTATCGAATCCAAGTGGAGTGGGCCGGGCGAAAGGAAAAATTCCAGCAGATTCCGCTCTTCCCGGGG
>JACAEW010000329.1 GCA_013388675.1 Syntrophaceae bacterium
AGAGGGTCAGGTTACGGATGGAGACTCTTTATTGGAAAAGGGAGTCATAGATTCCACGGGTGTTTTGGAGCTGGTTGCGTTCATCGAGGAGAAGTATGGAATCACCGTCGAAGATGAAGAATTGACCCCCGAGAACTTGGATTCCATTCAGAACATAGCCGAGTTTATTCGGAAGAAAATCAAATCGATTTCTAACCCCGAGGTTCGACATCGTGTTGCTCCATGAATTCCTAGAGAAGAGTGCGGATTACTATCCCGACAAAGTGGCCTTGGTTCAAAAAGAAGAGAGGTGGACGTACCGGGCGATTGATGAGAGGGCAAACCAAGTAGCTCATTTGCTGCGGGACCAGGGAGTTCAAAGAGGAGATCGGGTAGCCGTTTTTCTGGACAATTCGGTAGAGTCGGTGATCTCCCTCTTCGGGATTTTAAAGGCCGACGCTGTATTTCTGATGCTGAGCCCGCTCCTGAAGCCTGCCAAACTCGGCTATATCTTGAACAACTGCCGGGTTCGGATGATGATCTCCGAGGACCGAAAGCTCAAAGCCGCCGCGGAGATCTTCCGTTCCGTTCCCAGCCTGAAATCGGTTGTTTCGGTCGGACCGGAGACTCCCCTTTCCTCCGAAGTTCCTTGCCAAGTCCTTCCGTGGGGCGAAATGGAGAGGCTATCTTCGACTTCCAAGCACAAGCCGCCCACGCGGAATATAGACCTGGACTTGGCGACGGTCATCTATACGTCTGGGTCCACCGGCAATCCCAAAGGGGTTATGCTGACCCATCTCAACATGATCTCTGCGGCGACCTCGATCACCACCTACCTAAAAAACGTACCGGAGGATATCCTTCTCAGTTGTCTCCCCCTCTCCTTCGATTACGGCCTTTACCAGGTTCTCATGGCCTTCAAATTCGGGGGAACGATCGTCTTGGAGAAGTCTTTTACCTACCCGTACGAAGTCATCAAAAAAATGGTCCAGGAAAGGGTGACCGGATTTCCTGGGGTTCCCACGATCTTTGCCATCCTGCT
This sequence comes from Syntrophaceae bacterium, assembly GCA_013388675.1. Lineage (GTDB taxonomy): Bacteria > Desulfobacterota > SM23-61 > SM23-61 > SM23-61 > SM23-61. The sequence goes on from JACAEW010000329.1 coordinate 1,022, forward strand.
GCAGATGAAGGACCTCCGGAGTTTTGACCTCCAAGCCTTGCGCTATCTCACCAACACCGCCGCGGCCCTTCCCGTGAGTCATATCCGCCAGATTCGGGAAGCCTTCCCCCAGGCCACCCTTTACTCAATGTACGGCCTGACGGAATGCAAAAGGGTTTCCTATCTGCCCCCCGAAGAGCTGGACCGGAGGCCCGATTCCGTGGGGAGAGGAATGCCGAATGAGGAGGTGTGGATTGCGGATGAACAGGGCCGCAGGGTTGGCCCTGGCGTCGTGGGCGAACTCGTGGTGCGCGGCTCCAATGTCATGAGAGGGTACTGGGAGGACCCGGAGACAACGGATCGAGTCCTGAGGCCCGGGCCTTTGCCGGGAGAAAAGGTCCTCTACACGGGGGACCTCTTCCGCATGGATGAGGAAGGCTTTCTCTATTTTGTCGGGCGCAAGGATGACATGATTAAGACAAAGGGGGAGCGGGTAAGCCCCAAGGAGGTTGAGAACGCCATCCATTCCTTGGAGGGGGTGGCCGAAGCGGCCGTGATTCCCCTCCCGGATGAGATCCTAGGGCAGGCCATTAAGGCTTTCATCGTCCTCAAGCAGGGGTATACTCTGGGAGAGAAAGAGCTAATGCTCCACTGCAAAAAAAACCTGGAGGATTTTGCCGTTCCCAAGTATTTCGAGTTCCGGGAGTCATTGCCCAAGAATGCTTCCGGGAAAATTGACAAACTAACCTTGAAGCAAGGAGGAAGCCGATAATGCAGGCCATGGCATTCGCTCACGGGTTCCTTTGCCCCTATAGGTGGTCCTCATGAAAATCTGCCGGACGTGCGTTCTTCCCCATACCTTTCCCACCATTGAGTTTGACCAACAAGGGGTTTGTAACTACTGCCGTTCCTTCCGGGGAGAAGAGCAGCAGGAGGAACTCAAGAAACGGTATCGGGGAAAGTTGGAGAAGCTGTTGGCCACCCACCGGGGGGTGGGAGACTACGACGTCCTGATGGCCTACAGCGGGGGAAAAGATAGTACCTATACGCTGGACCTTTTTAAAAATTATTTTCACCTCCGGGTTCTGGCCCTGACCTTTGACCATGGGTTTGTCTCTCCGTATGCGATAAACAATATCACCCGGGTGATCGAAAAGCTGGGAGTCGATCACATCCTCTTTAAACCCAACTTTGAGGTGATGAAGAGAATATTCGTCCTATCGGTCCAAGGGAACCTCTATTCTCCCAAGACGCTCGAGAGGGCAAGCACCATCTGCAACTCTTGCATGAACCTGGTGAAATTTATCACCCTGAAGATGACTCTTGAGAAGGGGATCCCCTTTATTGGCTACGGGTGGTCTCCGGGCCAGGCCCCAGTTCAGTCCGCCGTCATGAAGAACAATGCCGAATTCATCCGGGCCACCCAGAAGGCCCTTTTTGAGCCTCTTCATGCGAAATTGGGGGATGAAATCAAGCCCTATTTTCTCGGGAATGCGATTTTCGAACACCCGGATCATTTACCCTATAACCTGCATCCTTTGGCGATCCTCGATTACCATGAAGAAAAGATTTATGGGCGGATCAAGGAACTGGGTTGGGAATCTCCCCAGGACACGGACCCCAATTCGACTAACTGCTTGATGAACGCCTTTGCTAACCAGGTTCACCAGGAGCAATACGGATTCCATCCGTATGCCTTTGAAATCGCCGGCCTGGTGAGGATGGGAGTTCTTTCGCGGGAGGAAGGGATCCATCGCTTAGCCCAGCCTGGCAATCCTTTACTCATCGGAAAGGTCAAAGAAAAGCTTGGGATTTAACGCAAAAGGATTGGCTCCCAGATTTTTCAAACCTTCCCCCTCACCCACTTTTTTCCGTGAAAAACCGGGTAGTAAGGCCGTTGCGAGGGAGTTGGAAACGCCCGAGGCGATCGGAGACGCCATGATCGTGATAAGCTTGCCAAGTTCCGCCGCAAGGGGGGGATTGCCACCCAGAACGAAATGGCGGTGGGCTGCCTTTGCGCGAGGCAAGAAGACAAGGGTGGGGGATTGAGCTAAAATCACTTTTCGCCTCCCTATGAATCTGTTCCATGGGAAGAAACAAGAATTTTGAAGCTATTTTTCGAAGAGAAATTTCCGTTTAAGAAATTCAAAAGTTTTTTTGACCAGGGGATAGGAGATACCCTTTTTATTACATCTTTCATGGGCGGTTAGGGATTTTTTTTACAGGCCTAGCCTGTTTCCGGTAAGCAAGACCCACTTCATGCTCGCAGGTCCGCATCATCTCGCATCGCGAGTTACATTATGTAACCGACAGGGCGATAGCTTATCTAGATCCCTTCCTCCCTTAGGTTTCACGGCCATTGCAAGAAAGGTTTCCATCCCGAAGCGAGAGGTTTAAACTTGGGATTTGGCCTGATAGGGTGCGGACAACAAAAAAATGTGGATTCTGAAGCGAAAAAACTTCCACCCCTTGATCACGAGTCGTCATTCGCCCTTGGCCTTATTTTTCGTTGGATATATCCATGGGAATCAATGGGCTCCGGTTGGAAAATTAGATAGTTTCTTCTGCAATTGAACCCCCAAATCTGCTGAATGTGCGGTATTGCCGGCATCGTCAACTTTCGAAACCCTGAGTTAAGGGAAGACCTTCTCCGGCGGATGATCGGCTTCATACACCACCGGGGGCCTGATGCTTCGGGGGTCTATGTGGATTCCGTATCGGGGTTGGCCTCTGCGCGGTTAAGGATCATCGATCTGCCGGGAGGGGATCAACCCATCCATAATGAAGATAAATCCGTTTGGGTGGTTTATAACGGGGAGATTTTCAATTACCCCGAGCTGCGCAAAGGGTTGGAAGAGAGGGGGCACCATTTTTACACCCGGTCGGACACGGAAACGTTGGTTCACCTTTACGAGGAACAGGGGCCGGACTTCCTGCAAGAGCTGAATGGCCAATTTGCCTTTGCCCTATGGGACCGAAGAAAGGAAACTCTGCTCCTGGGGCGGGACCGCCTGGGGGTCCGGCCCCTTTTTTATCACCAAGAAGATGGGCGAATCTTATTCGGTTCGGAAATGAAAGCCATATTTGCGGACCCCACTATTCCCCGGCGTCTAAACCGGCGGGCTCTCGGGGATACTTTTACCTGCTGGGCGCCCCTGGGTGCAGATACGCCTTTTGAAAGCATTCACCAACTGCTTCCCGGGCACTATGCTGTGTTTTCCCGGGGAGGGATTTCTATCCGGCGTTATTGGCAAATTTCGTTTTCAGCAGCCGAAGATGGAAGAAGGCCATGGGAGGATTGGGCTGAGGAGCTGGGAAGCCTGCTTTATGACGCAACACGCATCCGACTCCGGGCGGATGTTCCCGTAGGCGCGTATCTCAGCGGCGGCCTCGACAGCACGTACATTACCTCTCTGGTAAAAAAATACTTCAATGACCGGGTTTGCACCTTTTCGGTGAGCTTTGCCGATGAGCGGTTTGATGAGGCTTCCTACCAAAACCAGGCGGTTGCATCCCTGAAGACAGATCACCGGAGTATCTGGTGCAGGGAAAGCGATATCGGAGAGGTATTCCCCCAAGTTGTTTGGCACACGGAGATGCCCCTGCTGCGAACGGCCCCGGCCCCCCTTTTCCTCCTGTCCAAGCTGGTGAACGAAAACGCCTATAAGGTCGTGCTGACAGGAGAGGGATCGGATGAAATCTTTGGCGGGTATGACATCTTCAAGGAAGATAAGGTCCGCCGCTTCTGGGCCCGGGAACCCGATTCAACGATTCGGCCGAGGCTCCTGCAGGGGCTATACCGGGATATTTTCGGTGAAACCAGCCCCCGGTCCCGGACTTTCCTGCAGAATTTCTTCCGCAAGGGTCTCGTGGATACTCATTCCCCCGCCTATTCCCACATGATTCGGTGGCAGAATACAGCCCAGATTAAAACCTTCTTCAGCCAGGAAGTTAGGGAAAGGCTTCTCGTCGAAGGCAGTTTTGTCGAGCGATTTCGCAAGACCCTTCCACCAGATTTTTTGGCCTGGGATCCTCTCAGCCGGGCTCAGTACACAGAAATTTCCATCTTCCTGTCCAACTACCTTTTATGCTCTCAAGGCGATCGTATGGCCATGGCCCATGCCGTCGAAGGCCGTTTCCCCTTTCTGGACCACCGGGTGGTGGAATTCGCCTGCCGGGTGCCTCCTCGCTTCCGCCTTCGCGGACTGAAGGAGAAATTTATTCTCCGCAAGGCCGCTGGGGAGGTGATCCCGGCGGAAATTGCCAACCGTCCTAAGAGACCCTATCGGGCCCCCATCAGCCGCTGTTTCCTGGCAGGACAGGCGAGAAATTATGTCGAGGAATTATTATCCAAATCGGCCCTGCTCCAGACGGGATATTTTCACCCCGCGAAGGTTGCCAAGCTGGTGGAAAAAAGCCGGAACCAAGGAGGTTTTTTACTCAGCGAGAGAGAAAATATGGCCCTGGTGGGAATTCTTTCGACCCAGTTGCTGGATCACCAATTCATCCAGCATTTTCCCCATACCTCAGTCCGGGAACCGAAGGAGATAAAAACCTTTAGAGGATGAGCGCTGGGAAAATACTGGAGAACCCCTTTTGATTCCTCGCCAACCTTTGGTCCGCTTCCAAGAGAGGAAAAAGAACTCCCTCGATGAAGAGAAGAATGGAACCGAGGGGGTTGAAGAGTTCTTGGGGCCCCCATCTCATACGGGTATGAATATTTTGCTCACCATCGACGTGGAAGATTGGTTCCAGGTGGAGAACCTGAGGCCGTGGATCCCCTTTTGCACCTGGGATTTCCGTGAACTACGGGTCGAGCGCAATACGCATGCCTTGTTGGACTTGTTTGACGATGTTAGGCTGGAAGATGGAACCCGGAAGTGCGAAGCCAAACCAGGGGAAAGGCTGGGAAGCGATTCGGCTTCCCCCCCCACCGCTGCCGATCCGGGTGCCTCCCTCCGCTCCCTTCTTCGGCCTTCAGGGGGAAACAAAGTGCGATGCACTTTTTTCACCCTTGGCTGGATCGCCGAACGGCTGCCCGGGCTGGTTCGGGAAATCGCTGCCCGTGGCCATGAGGTGGCCTGCCACGGGTATTCTCACCGGATGTGCAACGGACTTTCGGAGGCCGAGCTTCGGAAGGACCTCAGGGACAGCAAGCGTTTGTTGGAGGATCTTACGGGCGACCGAGTCGCCGGTTTCCGCGCACCGAACTTCTCCATTGACAAACGCGTCCTGACGGCGGTTCGGGATAGCGGCTATCGCTACGATTCCAGCTACAACAGCTTCTCTTTGCACGGACGTTACGGCAGAATCGATCTCAACGGTGGACCCAAGGCGGGCATCGCTTACAGGTTGGGAGATGATTTTTTCGAACTGCCGGTCAGCAATTTGCCTGTTTTTCATCGATCGCTGGGGTTGGGCAAGCACCCTATGGGGCAGTTTCACCTTCCTTGGTCCGGGGGCGCCTATTTCCGGCTGATGCCGCTTTGGATATTCATAAGAGGGATCCGCTCCATTCTCCATGACGGCGGGGCCTATGCCTTTTACCTCCACCCCTGGGAAGTAGATCCCAGCCAACCCAAAATGGACCAGGCCTCCTTTCGCTCTCGGTTTAAGCACTACACGAATCTTTGGAAGACGAAGGATAAGCTTAAAAGAATGATCGAGCTCCTCGGCGACTGCCGTTTCATGGGCTGCCGGGAGTATCTCGAAGACAAAACAGGGTATCGGCAGGGTTAACCGACGTCTTGCCGCCCCAATTTTGGCATTTTTCGAATTCCACCGGATCATTTTAGGAGCCGGGATTCTTCTTCCGTGAAGATGTCAAATCTGGACCATTCTCATGATCCGGCAAAAGCCGACCCCTCGGGTTAAACACCGGCCAATATGCCCGGCTTCCAGATGATCCTAACGGCGATTGTCGGTTTTTTAATTCAGGGAACTTGCGTTCTTCTAGTTGCCGGAACAGCGCTGGTTTTAAGCTATTATTGGATTCTTGCCGCCGTCGGCCTTACGGGTAGAAAACAGGCCAACCCTTCCCCCAGTAGCAACCACCGAACTTTTTTGATCCTCATTCCGGCCCATAACGAAGAGCGGGTTCTGGCGAAAACGATCGCTGACCTGAAGGGGTTGGATTACCCCCCCGACCTCTACAAGGTCGTCGTGATTGCGGATAATTGCAACGATCATACGGCCCGGATCGCGCGGGAGGGAGGCGCTCTGTGTCTTGAACGCACCGACCTGAAGAACCAAGGTAAGGGGCAGGCCTTGTCCTGGGGTTTTAACCAGCTGGCTTCCGAGGTTTTTGATGCGATTTTGGTTCTCGATGCCGACTGCTTCATAAAACCCCATGCCCTCAAGGTGTTTGGGCACTACCTCGACCGGGGGGGGATTGCTTTGCAGGCGAGGAATGTGGCCTCGAATCCCGATGACTCCTCCATGAGCTACGCAGTTGCCGTGGGAAACCTATTAGAAAATGACTTTTTTTACGCCCCCAAGTCGCGCTTGGGGTTGGCCGTCCTTCTCCGCGGCACCGGTTTCGTCCTGGCGAGGGAAATTCTCGTTTCCTTTCCCTGGCATGCCAGTTCCGTTACCGAGGATGTCGAGTATTCCGCTTGCCTTATTCAAAACCGAATCCCGATTCAATTTATTCCCGAGGTCGAAGTTCGATCCAAATTCCCGACCTATGCGGCCCAATTGGATGTCCAAAGGAAACGCTGGGCGGAGGGGAACCTAGGATTCGGGAAAAAAAATGCTCTGAAATTAATCTGGAAGGGATTTCGGGCCGGGAACTGGCGTTTGGTCGACGCCGGATGGACGTTCTTGATCCTCAGCAAGCCATTGGTTTTTTCTTCCGTTTGGGCTGCATTGGCGCTATCCATCGTGGGCCTTTGGCTGATGCCAGGAAGAGGGTCCACCGCTCTGCTATGGGCCTCCCTGTTTCTTGCGGGGTCGATGCTGGCTTACTTGGGTTTAGGAGTTTATCGAATCGGGGTAAACGGGCACCGGATCAAACTTCTATGCGGAACCCCCTATGTTGTTTTCAAGCTATGCATGATTGCTTTGCAAAGCCTGACCGGGCGCGGGACCGAGATATGGATCCGGACTCCCCGGTAAAGCAAAAACCGGGAGACCCTCCCCTTAAGGTGCTGCATTTGATTGCCACCAATTTTTTGGGGGGGCCTGAAAAGCAAATCCTCGAGCATCTGAAGAGGTTGAATTCCCACCGATTTCGGGGCGTGTTGAGTTCCTTTCAAGAATGGGGAGAGCCCAACGAACTATTGGAGAAGGCGGGCCATCAGGGACTGACCCATTATTCGATCCCCATGTACGGGCCTTTCGATGTTCGGGCGCAATTCCATTTGAACCGAATCATCCGCCGCGAGGGAATCGACCTTCTGGTCGCGCATCATTATAAATCCTGTATCATGGGATGGTGGGCGGGCAGAAAATTTCGGATTCCCGTGCTGGCCTATTCCCGCGGATACACCGCAGAAAGCCGGAAAATGGCCTTTTATTACTGGCTGGAAAGGCAATTCCTCAAGCGGGTTTCCGGCATCGTGGCCGTTTCCGTTGGCCAGACCGAGCGGCTGAAAGAATATGGGATCCATCCTGCGAACTTCTGGGTGGTCCACAACGCGATATCGGTTAAGAACCGGGGCAACGAAAATTCTTTCGAGAAACGGGGAAACTTTCTATCCACCCTCCATATCCCCCCCCATGGCAAGATCATCGTGACTGCCGGGCGGCTGAGCCCGGAAAAGGGCCACCGATTCTTGGTTGAGGCCATCCCCGGGGTTCTTCGGGAGAGAAAGGACCCTTTTTTTGTTTTTTGCGGGGACGGGCCAATGAGCGAGAAAATCGTGCGGCTGGCCAAAGAGCTCGGGGTTTTCGATCAATGCCGCTTTTTGGGATTCTGTCACGACCTGGCGGGGATTTTTTCGGCCATGGATTTCCTGGTGTTGCCTTCTCTTTCCGAGGGCCTTCCGAACGTTGTTCTGGAGGCTTTCGCCGCATCCAAGCCGGTTGTCGCCTCCAACGTTGGGGGGGTACCTGAAGTCGTGGAAGAGGGAGTCAGCGGGTATCTGGTGCCGCCGGCCCGTCCGGAGCCGTTGGCCAGAGCGATCTTGAGAATGCTGAGCGATCCGGGCAAAATAGAATCAATGGGGGCAGCCGGGTATGAACGGGTCAGGCGAGAGTTCACCTTTGAAAGCCAGACCGAGAAATTGGAATCCATTTACTCGCAGGTCATAAACTGGCACAAGGCGGGGCGGGAT
>JACAEW010000104.1 GCA_013388675.1 Syntrophaceae bacterium
ACTTGCTCGATCTTTGGAGATAGCCAGCCCCATCCTTTTCCCTCGCCTTTCCACCCGACTCCCTCCCCCTTGACGGGGGGGGGCCAGGGTGGGGGCGATTTGTGGATAATGACACAGGTTTGGGGTGTGAAGGGATAGGGGTGGGGATTGCGAAGCGAAGAAAGCATTTTTCGTGAAGAAAGGCAGAGTCTATGCCCGAACCCGCCGCCAAAAATATTGGGGACATAATCGCCGTCGTGAAGCGGCGCACGTGGAGCCTGGTGCTCCCCGCGGTCCTGGTTTTCGCCGTTTCCGCCGCCGTAGCCTTTTCTCTGGACCCGCTTTACCAGTCCACCTGCACGATTCTCATCGAGGATCAGGACATCCCCCGGGATTTCGTCATGTCCACCGTGACCAGCTTCGCCGAGCACCGCCTCCAGTCCATCAACCAGCGGATCATGAGCACCACCAGGCTCCTGGAGATCATCAACCGGTTCAACCTGTACGCCGACCAGCGGAAAAAGCGGACGATGGAAGAAATCGTGGCCCGGATGAGGGAGAAAGACATCAAGTTCCAATCCATCAGCGGCAATGTGGTGGACCGCCGCACCGGGGGGGCGTCGATGGCCACCATCGCCTTCACCCTCTCTTTCCGGGGGGAGCGCCCCGCGGTGGTCCAGGAGGTGGCGAGCGTCCTGGCCTCGCTGTACCTGGAGGAAAACCTGCGGATTCGAAAGGAGCAGGTGGTCAGCACCTCCCGGTTCCTCGAAGATGAATTGAAAGAGATCAAAGGCCAGCTTGGAAAAATCGAAAACAGGATCACCCCCTTCAAAACGCAGCACATGAACTCCCTGCCGGAACATCTTCCCATCAACCTTCAATCGCTCGAGCGGGTTGAAAGGGACATGGAGCGGGTAAGAAGCGAGATGCGGTCCGCCCGGGAGCGGGAGAAATTTCTTCAGACGCAGATGGAGCTTCTCAAGGAGCAAAAAGAGCAATTCGAAGCGCTGTCGAACCAGGCGACAACCCCATCCTCCCCCAGGCCCGACCCTACCGAAGAAGCGGATAAGGCCCTCTTAGCCCAAATGAAGGCCAGGCTGATTCAATTGAAGAGCAAATTTACGGATCAATATCCCGACGTGGTCAAAACCAAAATCGAAATCGAAGAGCTTGAGAAAAAGGTGGCTTCTTACGCCGCGGAGAAAGACTCGGATGGAGAAAAGCCCCCGGAAAAAGAAGCCAAAAAGATCGACAAATCCGCCATCGTGACCCTTGGCTCCCAGATCGCCGCCACCCAGAGGGAGATCGAATCTCTTAAAAAGGATCTCGAAGAGCTCGCGCTGAAGAAGGGGGTTTATCAGCAGCGGATCGAAGCCACTCCGGCGGTGGAGGAGAATTTTCGGGAGATCGTGCTGGAGCGGCAGAATCTGCAGGCCAAGTACGACGACCTGATGAAGAAGGTGCTGGAAGCCAGGGTCTCCCAGGGCCTGGAGAAGGAGCAGAAGGGCGAGCGGTTCACCATCATCGACCCGGCCCGGTTTCCCGAAAAGCCGGTAAGCCCGAACATCCCGGCCATCCTGCTCATCGGCCTGGTCCTGGGGATCGGGGCCGGGGTCGGGACCGCCGGGATCAGGGAATTCGCCGACCAGTCGGTGCGCACGGCGGACGAGTTGGCCGCTGCCGCCCAGTTTCCGGTCCTGGGCGGCATACCCGTCATCCTGACGAAGAAAGAGCGGAGGCGCAGGCGGTTAAAGCGCTGGGCCGCCCTCGGGTCAACGCTCCTGGTCCTGACGGCCGCCCCCCTGATCTTCCATTTCTTCATTATGGACCTGGATATTCTCTGGGCAAAACTCATCCGTATCTATAACCGGATGATGTAGGCGGGATACGCTCCACCCCCATTAAATCCCCTCCCCCTTGACGGGGGAGGGTCAGGGTGGGGGTGCAAAGTAATAGGTAATAGGTCATGGGTCATAGGTTATGGGTTAAAGGTAATGGGGAAGAATAAAAAGGCTGCGGTTGTAAGTTAACTTGAAACCTGAGACTCGAAACTTAATATTCTTTGCGCACCTGGCGCCTTTGCGTGAGATGACTTGTGCTGAAATTATTTAAGAAAAAAAAGGGAACCCCCGCGCCCGTCGAGCCCGAGATTTACGCCGAGCCGGAACCCCAGCCCCCTGACAAGGAGAAATTGGGATGGGTTTCCCCCCAATACACCGTTTCCCGCTATTTGCCCCTGGACCCCGCGGTCCTGGAGGAGAACCGGTGCGCGGCCTATTTTCCCGACGCGGCGGAAATGGATTTTTACCGGGTCCTTCGGAGCCAGGTCATCAAGGTCGCTTCCCCGGCGGGGGGCAACGCAATCATGGTCACCAGCGCCCTGCCCGGCGAAGGGAAGACCCTCACCGCCATCAACCTGAGCTTCATCATCGCCCGGGAATTCAATCGGACGGTCCTTCTGGTGGACTGCGACTTCAAGAAACAGGCGGTCCATGAAATGCTGGGCATTGCCCCTAACCGGGGGCTGGCCGACTACCTCCTGGACGGACGGCCCCTGTCGGACATCATCGTCTGGCCCGGGGTGGAAAAAGTGACCCTCATTTCCGGCGGCAGAACCGTCCAGGAGAGCAGCGAGCTCCTCGGCTCCCCGCGCATGCAAGAGCTACTGGCCGAATTGAAGGCCAGGTACCCGGACCGTTACCTGATCTTCGACCTTTCCCCGGTCCTCTCCGGCGCAGACGCCCTGGCCTTTGCCCCCCTGATCGACTACATCATCTTCGTGGTCGAGGCGGGCCGGACTCCCCGGGAGGACATCCGGCGGGCCCTGGCCCTCCTGCCCCGGGAAAAGATCCTCGGCCTGGTGCTCAACCGTCAGGAATCGCGGAAGAGCCCGGGGTATGACGGGAAATATCCTTATAAGAAACGAACCCATGCCTCCGAATGACAAAATTCCTTGCCCATATTTCTTACCCCCTTGCGGGCAAATACGCAAAATTAAGGATATGGCGATCTTAAAAAGAGGAAACTTCTTGGTATTTGGTCATTCCAGCGGAAGCCGGAATCCAGGGTTCCCGGTGAAAACAGGGATCCTGTCTTTGTGCCGGTTCCCGGCGCCTGCCCCGGACCTGATCCGGCCTTCGCCGAAATAGGGTCGGGGGATAACCTGTTTCATCCTTTTCATGCACTTTTCACGCGCCTTTCATAATGGCGCAACAATCGGGGATTAAAATCAGATATCATTTACCCCGGAAAACATTTTTAACCTGGAGCTCGAAACCGAGCTTGAAACAATTCTTTTATCGTTAACCAGCAACCAGTAGAAATAAGTAGAAAACTACCCGGTTTCCACATGAACGGACAACTGAAAAATCCGGAGCCTTACAACAGCAAGAACCAGAAACACGAAAAAATCGCTCGTTTGCTGGAAGTCTTCCGGCTGCTGACCGAGGAGAAGTTCACGGGCTATATCAAGGTCAATTTCAGCCAGGGCGGGATCGGAAGGATCGAAAAATTCGAAGAGATAATGAAATGAGCCAATCGCAAGGCGCATTACCCATTACCCATTACCCATTACCCATTACCTATTACCTATTACCTATGACCCATGACCCATTACCCGTTTTTTTTTAAATTAACCTTAACCTGACCTTCATAATCGCGCAACATTCATTTGATAAGCTGTCTTTAGTTTAGAACTGAAACCAGAATCGCGTACGCAGCAACGAGCAACGAGGAAATTAGAACCAGGAACCAGAAAGCAGGAAACAGGAACCAGTAACGAGTCCTTATTAAAATCCGCAATCCGAAATCCGCAATCTAAAATTGGAAGCCGGGTCCTTTGCTGATCACCCCCTGCGGGGGGAACCAGGAAGCCCGAATCGAGAGGCAGCACGCAGCTTGATTCGGGCTTTTTTGTTAGATGCGAAAGCCGGAGGAGAAAGGAGGTGATGGATAGAGCAATTCAGCGACTCAGAAAAATAATCGTTGGAGCAAAAAAACTGACCATTCAGAAAAAACATCGCCTCGGCGATGGTCGGCTGGGAAAAAGCCAAAACCCGCAAGCAACCGGGTAATCAAACTTACGGGCCATTTCCGGAATTTCCGGGATGGCGTAGAAGCATCAGAAAATCAGCCGCATGAATTTCCAGGAAAACTGAAAGGAGATAGAAAGAATGGGTAGAAAATTAGTGGAATTGTTATTGGCCGCCATCCTCGTTTTCGGGTTAGCCGGGCAGACCCTGGCGGCCTGGGAAGAGGGGCACTTGCTCAGGATCGTTTACCGTGCGGACGGCAATGTGGAAGTCGCCACCGACTTGGGAGCGGTTTCCGCCCTCGTCGGGCTCAGCAACCATACGATCAGCGCCGGGGCCTTCAGCCTTGCCGACTTCGGCCCAGGGGCTGCCCTTGCCAATTTGCGGGTGGCTTACGCGGCGAAGATAAACTCTTCGTCGGATGCGTGGTTTAGCGGAACGGCCGCGAACATGACTAACAGAGGCCAGTTTACCTCATTTTCAGGCGCCTTCACGCAAATGAGCCTCTATTATGACAGCATTGACGGGGGCGGCGTAAAGGCAATAGGTGATAAAGCGAATGCAAGTGCCTATTTTGAGCTCATGGACGCGAGGGGAATAGCGGCCAATTTTGGTAGAGTGCTGAGCGGTGCTTACCCCCCCGGGACCGAGGTTGCCCCGGTCGGCGGCGCGATGCAGACTTTGTATTTCTACGACAGTCCGAACGCCGCTGGTGCGCCGACCGGCATAGCCCTCACCCTCAGGACCAATGAGGACGGCAGTACGACCATCAATCCGGGCGGCGGCGGCGTTGTTCCCATCCCTCCGTCCGTGCTGCTTCTCGCGTCCGGGCTTCTGGGCCTGATCGGGCTGCGGCGGAAAAGCGCCTGAGCCGTCCAGGATAGAAACATCATAATGAGAAATCCCGCGAAGGCGGGCAGAAGAACGCAAGGAAACAACCCCCACCGGGGGAAAACAAAAAAGGAGAACAAAAAAATGAAAAAGCTGACCGCATTATTCGCCGGCGCCCTGATGATGGTGGGCATTTCCGGCATAGCTAACGCCGCAACGTGCGAATTGAACATCTTCGGCGCTTCGGCGCAGTACACCTTCTGGAAAGCCGCGGCCCAACAGTGGCTTTTGGACACGAGCGCCCTGGGCGCCAAATGCGCCAGTGTTGATTCCTCAAGGACATGTTCCGACACCGCCGGGAAAAACGGGGTCGCGACCGGCACGGGCTGCAACCCCGCCGGCGCCCCCAGCTGCACCGAGATCATTGTCCGCTTCAGCTCCAAAAACTCCTGCGCGGGGCTTCAGGCAGTCACCGGCAGCGCGGCGGACGGGTGCGCGGACCCGCGGCAGCGGCAGATGGCCAACGAAACCACATGTTCGGGCGGGATTCTCAGCGGTTTGACCTGTAAAACCGTGACCGACGGCTGCTCCGACGTGGAAGCTTCCAGCCTGGTCCAGGCCACCGCGGGGCAGAAGTACGGCCCCCTGGGCGGTTCCTATCAAACCCCCGGTCCTTGCGGGGTCACGATCCCGGGGACATATTCGGTCCATAAATCCTTTGTCGTCCCCTTCGGGTTTTTCGCGAACACGGCTGTGACCCAGAGCCGCTGCGTGGGCGGGACGAGGGATGATGAGAAGTGCACCAATTCATCGCACTGCCCGGGGGGGACCTGCACGCCCGGCCTCCAGCTTAAGGACCTTTCCCGTCTCGAGGCCATTCTGATCTTCACGGGCCAGTTGTGGAACTGGAGCGATCTCGGGCCATCCTTTGTTAACCTCCCGATGGAGGTATGCCATCGCCACTCCGGGTCCGGAACCCTCGCGACCCTGGTAAATGCCGTATTGCATCCCGCCTGGGGTGGAAACCTCCCTGGATTTGAAAGCAAAGGATGCGGCGGTGACGCAACGATCTGGTTCAACGATGGATCGTCCGACATGATGAAATGCATCAACGGCGCCGGCACTGCCGCAAACAACTGCGATGGTGTCGCCCGTTCGGACGGACATGGCGGTTATGGCCGTATCGGCTACGCCGATGCCGACCAGGGTAACCTGACCTTTACTTACGGACCCATCAAGTACAACGGGTACAAGCCGTATCGGCATAACATCCGCGAGGGCCTTTACGACAACTTCTGGTCTTACCAGACTTGCTACGACAATATCCCGGCCGGGACCGGCGCCAAAGTCATTGACCAGCTGCTCTTTGACTGGTCAAAAACCAATGTGCCCACCGCCAAGGCCGAATGGTGGACTCCGCCCTGCGAAATGATCGTGAAGAAGGATTCCGATAGGACGTATCCCTACTACACGACCCCCACCTGCACGCCTCCCGAGCCGTAAGGGCTGCCGTAAGGAGGATTCGTAACCTCGGCAAGGGGCCCGCATCGTGGGCCCCTTGCCCTTTTCGATGAAGAAGGCGGTGAAGAATGATGAGAGGAAAGAAACCCTTGCGACTGCGAACCCCAGCCGGCGTTATTGCCATTCTGGGGTTATGCCTTTTCGGCTGGCTTTTCCCGGCCGAATCTTTGGCCGACCTTGTCCTGAACGCGGACCCGGCCGCGGTGCAGGCGGGGGCCGTGGCCTACCACATGCGGTACCGGGTGAGCAATAGGAACTGGGACCAGATGATCGGCACTTCCAACGAGGTCACTTACGGGACCATTGTGCAGGATGTCAATGTGGGAAACCACACGGATTTGAACAATGTGATTTGGGATTTCTCGGTGAGCTATAGCACAGGAATTGGATACACCTATACCCTGTCAAGGACCGGTCAGACGAGCACGGTCCAGTGGACTGCCCCTTACGTTTATCAGGGGAATCCTCCGGTCAGCCAGTTGAGGTCGTTCAATGCCATTGAGCTTTATGCGCATGCGAATGCCTCGACTCCCCCTGTCAGCAGCGCTTACATTTCGATCACCGACCTGGCCTTCACGGGACACGGCACATCGGGTTCGTTCGTGAACATGAATGCCGCGTGGCCGGCAGGCCCCACCGGGTTGACCCAGTGGCTGGTCGCAGACACGGACCTTTCCTTGATCGATTGGACGCTGAGCGGGAAGGTTCAGGCGGGATTCACCGGTTACACTTCAGGGAATATCGACGAGCGGATCAAGTTCGACATCAAGACCCTGGAGGCCACCGTTGTCCCCATCCCCGGCGCCGTATGGCTCCTGGGCTCGGGGCTGATCGGCTTAATCGGAATCGCAAGGAGAAGAAGGAAATAGCAATACTGGTG
>JACAEW010000289.1 GCA_013388675.1 Syntrophaceae bacterium
TCCGGACCCGGGCGGGATGCCGCCCTGGGCCCGGCCAACTCTCTTCCGGCAGGAATAGACCCGGGAAGCTCAAAATCTTCCTCAAGCACCCCCTCGATTGGGAGAAGACCCAATAAATATTTCCTCCCCTCGCGGGAGGGGATAAAAGGGAGGGGGATGGGTTTTGGATTCACCCCCACCCTGACCCTCCCCCATCAAAGGGGCGGCAAATTTGGATGTGTTTGAATGCGGGTTACGTTGGATTTCAAGCGCAAGGAAGGCTCGCCCTTGCGTTTCCCTTCGGTTGCCTGATTCTTCAGGACATTGATTTTTGGAAAAAAGACCGTTTGCCGAAGAAAGGCGGGGTTGAACGGCCGTTCCGTTCCTCCGTGCAATCGCTCGATGCTGGGGAGGAGATAAGGATGCCAGAAAACTTGGATCTTTCCAAACTGGATGAAGTCTTGTCCCATTACCGGGGGGAGAAGGGGGCTTTGATCCCGGTTCTCCAGGAAGCCCAGAACGTATATGGATATTTGCCTGAAGAAATTTTGCGCCGCATCAGTCGGTCGTTGAATGTTCCCCTCAGCAAAATCTACGGGGTCATCACTTTTTATGCCCAATTCTACCTGACTCCCCGGGGAAAACACGTGATCAAATCCTGCCAGGGGACCGCCTGCCATGTACGCGGGGCCAAAGGGGTGCTGGACTCCCTGTGCCGGGAGCTGAAGGTGGAGCCCGGAGGAACCACGGGAGACCTTCGCTTTTCCCTGGAGACGGTGGCGTGCGTAGGAACCTGCTTCCTGGCCCCGGTGATCATGATCGATAAGGACTATTACGGCAAGCTCACCCCCAAAAGAGCGGTGGACGCTTTGAAGAAATACTCTCCCAACGGAAAGAAGGACGGGGCCTGAGAAATGGGAAAGCTCACTTCCATCGAAGAACTCCAACGCCTGCAGAGAGGGACCCAGGCAGCCAGAGACCCCAACCGCCTTCGAGTCCGCATCTGCATGACCGGCTGCCGGGCCTTTGGGGCGGTCGAGGTTCGGGATGCCTTCCAACAGAGCGTGGGAGGGAACGGCTTGGCCGGGAAGGTGGACATCGTCGAGACCGGATGCCATGGGTTCTGCGCCCGGGCCCCGGTGGCGGCCATCGATCCCTACGGTTTTTTCTACCAGCAGATTTCGCCCAAGGATGTGCCGATCATCGTGCAGGAAACGCTGGGGGAAGGAAGGCCGGTGGAAAGGATTTTATACCAACACCCCCAGGAGGGCCGGCCCATCCCCCTGGAGAAGGATGTTCCCTTCTACCGGGAGCAGATGAAGATCGTCCTGCGCAACTGCGGCCAGATCGACCCTACCCGGATGGAGGATTACCTGGCACGCGAGGGATATTTGGGGATCGCCAAGGTCCTCTCCTCCATGAAGCCCGAAGAAGTGATCGATGAGGTGGTGCGCTCCGGCCTGCGGGGCAGGGGAGGGGCCGGGTTTCCCACGGGAAACAAGTGGAAGTTCGCTCGCGGGGCCAAGGGGGATGAGAAATACGTGGTGTGCAACGCCGACGAGGGAGACCCGGGGGCGTTTATGGACCGGGCCGTGCTCGAGGGGGACCCCCACACGGTCCTGGAGGGGATGCTCATCGCCGCCTACGCCATCGGTGCGCAGCATGGGTACATCTACGTGCGAGCCGAATACCCCATCGCGGTAACCCACGTGAAAAAGGCGGTAGACGATGCCCGGGCGTTGGGCCTTCTGGGGAAGAACATCCTGGGAACGGGATTCGATTTCGACGTGAAGATTAAGGAAGGAGCCGGGGCCTTTGTCTGCGGGGAGGAGACCGCCCTCATCGCCTCCATCGAGGGCCGGCGGGGTATGCCCCGGACCCGGCCGCCTTTCCCGGCGGTGGCCGGGCTGTGGGGAAAACCCACCAACATCAACAACGTGGAGACCTTCGCCAACATTCCTCCCATCATTCACCGCGGGGCGGGCTGGTACGCTTCTTTGGGGACGGAGAAGAGCAAGGGGACCAAGATCTTCGCCCTGGCGGGCAAGATCAACAACACCGGCCTGGTGGAAGTGCCCATGGGCATCACCCTGGAAAAGATCATCTTCGACGTGGGAGGCGGAATTCCCGGGGGGAAGCAATTCAAAGCCGCCCAGACCGGGGGCCCGTCGGGGGGGTGTATTCCCGCCTCCCTGCTGAACCTTCCCATCGACTACGACTCTCTCACTGCGGCCGGGGCCATCATGGGGTCGGGCGGCCTCATCATCATGGACGAAAACACCTGCATGGTGGACCTGGCCAAATTCTTCCTCACCTTTACCCAGAGCGAGTCCTGCGGGCGCTGTGTGCCCTGCCGCCTGGGAACCAAGAGAATGCTGGAAATCCTCCAGCGCATCACCGAGGGCCAGGGGGAGCCGGCGGACCTGGAAATGCTCCGGGAACTGGCCCCCATGATCAAGGATGCCTCGCTCTGCGGGCTGGGGCAGACGGCGCCCAACCCGGTCCTTACCACCCTCAATTACTTCCTGGATGAATACCGGGCCCACATCGAAGAGAAGAGATGTCCCGCCGGGGTGTGCAAGGCTCTCATCCGCTATCAGATCATCGCCGAGGCCTGCAAGGGCTGCGGGGTATGCCGCAAGGCCTGCCCGCAGAAGGCCATCGCCGGCCGACCGAAGGAAGTCCACACCCTGGATCAGTCTCTTTGCATCAAGTGCGGCATCTGTTACAACGAGTGTAAGTTCGATGCGATCAAGATTATTTGAACCTCCGAAGAGGAAGCGGACATGAGTGAAATGAATCTGACCATCGATGGGCGAGAGGTGACCGTTCCCCAGGGCTGGACCATCCTCCAGGCCGCCAACCGGGCGGGGGTCCGGATACCCACTCTCTGCCACCTTTGGGAGCTCAGCCCCTGCAGCGCCTGCCGAATCTGCGTGGTGGAGGTGGAAGGGGCCCGCAACCTGGCCACCGCCTGTTCCTACCCCGCGGCCCCGGGGATGAAGGTTCATACCCGAACCGAGCGGGTCCGGAAGGCCCGCCGCCTGGTGATGGAGCTGATCCTCTCCGACCATCCCCTGGACTGCATGACCTGCGAGAAGACGGGGAGTTGTGTCCTTCAAGACCTGGCCTACGAGATGGGCCTGAGCGGCTCGCGCCTGAAGGGGGAGCAGCATCGGTATCCCGTGGATCGGGAAAATCCCTTCATCGTCCGGGATTACAACAAATGCGTCCTGTGCGAGCGGTGCACCCGCATTTGCGACGAGGTCCAGGGCAGCATGGCCATCGAGTACGCCCATCGGGGTTTCCACACCAAAGTGGGGGTGCCGTACCACCGGAGCCTGACCGAGAGCGACTGCGTCTTCTGCGGTCAGTGCGTGAGCGTCTGCCCGGTGGGAGCGCTGGCCGAGCGCTCTCGGGTCGGCCGGGGGCGGGAATGGGAATTCCTGAAGGTGAAGACCATCTGTTCCTACTGCGGGGTGGGGTGCCTTCTGGTCTTGAACATAAAGGACGGAGAGATTGTGCGGGTCACCTCGGACCGGAATTCAGGAGTCAACCGGGGAAACCTGTGCGTCAAGGGGCGGTTCGGGTTCGACTACGTTCACAGCCCGGACCGGCTCACCGAGCCTTTGGTCCGCGAAGGCGGAACCCTGCGCCCCGCCTCCTGGGATGAAGCCCTGGACCGGGCGGCCAAAGGTCTCAAGGATATCAAATATCAATACGGCCCGGATTCCATCGGGTTTCTCGTTTCGGCGAAGTGCACCAACGAAGAAAATTACCTCCTCCAGAAACTGGCCCGGGCCGCCCTGGGGACGAACAATGTGGATCATTGTGCCCGTCTCTGACACAGCTCCACCGTCGCCGGTCTGGCGATGGCGTTCGGGTCCGGGGCCATGACCAACCCCATCGGAGACATCCGCCAGGCGGGGTGCATCCTGGTGATCGGCTCCAACACCACCGAGAATCACCCGGTGATCGCCCTCGAGGTGAAGGCAGCGGTACGGCAGAACGGGGGCAAGTTGATCGTGGCCGATCCCCGCCGGATCGAGCTGGTCCAATTCGCCCACCTGTTTTTGAACCACAAACCCGGCACGGATGTAGCCCTGATCAACGGAATGATCCAAGCCATCCTTGCCCATGGCTGGCAGAGGGACGATTTCATCCGGAATCGGACCGAGGGTTTTGAGGCGGTGGCCGAGGCGGTGAAGGGATACACGCCCGAAGCGGTGGAGCGGATCACCGGGGTTCCGGCAGCGGATTTGGTGGAAGCCGCCCGGCTGTACGCCCAATCGCCGGCCTCGACCATCCTGTACGCCATGGGAATTACCCAGCACGTCACCGGGACCAACAACGTCCTGGCCCTGGCCAATCTGGCCATGGTCGCCGGGCAGATCGGGAAGCCCCATTCCGGGGTCAACCCCCTGCGGGGGCAGAACAACGTCCAGGGGGCGTGCGACATGGGGGGTCTGCCCAATGTGTACACGGGGTATCAAAGGGTGGATGACGAGGCGGTTCGGCAGAAATTCGAAAAGGTCTGGTCGGTTTCGCTCGGCTCGAAAATCGGGCTTACCCTCATGGAAATGATGAAAGGGATCGGGGAAGGGAAGGTGAAGGCCCTCTTCATCCTGGGAGAAAACCCGCTTCTATCCGACCCCGACAGCAACCAAGTCCGGCGAGAACTTCAACAGCTTGACCTTCTGGTGGTTCAGGACCTCTTCCTTTCGGAGACGGCCGAGCTGGCCCACGTAGTCCTTCCGGGAGTCAGCTTCGCCGAAAAAGACGGGACTTTCACCAACACGGAACGGCGGGTCCAGCGGGTGAGAAAAGCCCTCGAACCCATCGGAAACTCCCGCCAGGACTGGGAGATCATCAGCGAACTCTCCACCCGGCTGGGATACCCGATGAAGTATACCTCACCGGCGGAGATCATGGAGGAGATCGCTTCCCTGACCCCTTCCTATGGCGGAATCCGGTATGAGCGGTTGGAAGGATCGGGTCTGCAATGGCCCTGTCCGACAACGGACCATCCGGGGACGCCTTTTCTCCATCACGGGATGTTCACCCGGGGGAGGGGAAAGTTTCATGTGACCCCTTATGTCCCCCCGCCCGAGCTGCCGGACGAGGAGTACCCCTTCATCCTGACAACCGGCCGGGTCCTTTACCATTACCACACCGTGATCAGCCGCAAGTCCAAAGGGCTATCCGAGATCCATCCCGAAGGAACCGTGGAGATCGGCCCGGCGGACGCCTCCCGGCTGGGGATTTGTGCCGGAAATGGAATGGTGGAGGTGACCTCGCGAAGGGGGTCCTTGAAAGCCAGGGCGCAAATCTCGGAGTCCCTCCCCCCCGGAGTGGTGTTCATGAACTTCCACTTCAAGGAAGCGGCGGCCAACCTGCTTACCTTGGACTCCTTGGACCCGGTAGCCAAGATCCCGGGGCTCAAGGTCTGCGCGGTGAATGTCAAGAAGGTGTAGAAACCGCGGCTCTGCGGTCTTTGGTAGGGGCGACCCGGCGGGTCGCCCTTATCCGTTGGGATTCCCTACTCCTGGCTGACCGGCAGACAGACGATAAAGGTGGTCCCTTCTCCCACTTTGCTTTCCACTTCGATCCGGCCCTTCAGACCCTGAATGATTCCATAGCTTACCGACAGACCCAGCCCGACCCCCTTCACCTCTTTCTTCGTGCTGAAGAAGGGGGTGAATATTTTGTTCATGTTTTCGGGGGGGATCCCGCAACCCGTGTCTTGCACCGCGATTTTCAGCTCCCGGTTCTCCAGATAGGTCCGAAGAGTCAGGGTGCCCCCCTGGGGCATGGCCTGCAGGGCATTCATGATGAGGTTCACGAAAACCTGCTCCAGCTGGTCCGGGTCCACCATAAACGTGGGCAGGGCCTGGAGGTCCTTTTCCACCCGGGTGTTCTCCTTGGAGCCGGCGTGAATCCCCAGTTCCAGGGCCCGGTTGAGAACATCGTTCACATTGACCTCTTTGATTTTGGGCTCCGTTTGAACCGCGAAATCAAGCAAGCTCCGGATTAATTTGGTGCTGCGGGAAAGCTCATGTTCCATCTTGGAAAGGTAATTCAGGATGGCCTCCCGGTCAAAGTCCCCCCGGGTTATTTTTTTGGCGATGAGCTGGTTGTAGATGAGGGCGCCGCTCAGGGGGTTATTCACCTCGTGGGCGATGGAGGCGGAGAGCTGGCCCATGGAGGCCAGTTTTTCCGATTGGATGAGCTGGTCCTGCATCTGGACCAGCTCCCGGGTCCTCTCTTCGACCTTCTGTTCCAGGAGCCGTCCGTAATCCTCGAGCTCCTTTCGGGCCTGTTTGAGGCGCACCAGCATGTGGTTGAAGGATTTGGCCAGGGTTCCGATTTCATCCTCCGATTGGCCGGCCACTTCGACGGAAAGGTCCCCCTCGGCAATCTTCGCGGTGGCCGCCGCCATTTCCCGCAGCGGCCGGGTGATCCTGGAGGTGATGAAGAAATAAAGGAGGAGCACGATGGCCACCCCGAGGACGCCGATGGCGAAAAAGCTGTAGACCACCTTATTCCGCAGGTCCACGTAAGGGGCTTCGAGCATCCCCACGTACAGAATCCCCACGACCTTCCCGGTAAGGTCCCGGATCGGCTGATAGCCGGTGAGATACCAGTCGTGGACCACAAAGGCCCGGTCGAGCCAAGACTCCCCTTTCTCCAGGACCGCCCGGTAAACCTCTTCCGATACCCGAGTGCCGATGGCCCTCTGCCCCTTTTCGTCCAGCACGTTGGTGGAGACCCGCAAATCCCCCTGGAAGATGGTGGCGGTCCCCATTTCCTTTCCCTTGTAGCGGCCCTCGCCGTAGAGGATGTCGCGCACCTTGTCGACGATCTGGTAGTTGCGGTTGAGGAGAATTCCCCCATAGAGAACCCCCACCAATCGCCCGTTCCGGTCCCAGATGGGGCTGGCCGCTTTGAGCATCATTCCCGCCGTCTCGTTTTGGGCGGGAACTTCCCGGGCCCGCGGCGTGGGGACGAAGGGGATGAAAGCCCGTTCCGCCAGGTCATGCTTTTCTTTTTCCAGTTCTTCGCGGGGAACGATGACCGTGGAGGCGACCGACTCCCCCTTCAGGGCCCGCTGGACCAGGGGGTCGGCCCCCTGATCGTCGCCGGTCTGGAAGGGATGATGGGTCCGGACCAGGACTTTTCCCCGGGCATCGGTCAGGGTCAGGATATCCAGCCCGAAATCCTTGCGCCTCTTGATCAGGAAATCTTCCAGGACTTTCCATTGGCGGGCCTCGATCATATCGGGGGGGGTGCGGCCGGCGGCGGTGAGCTGGACCACGTCCTGGATGCGACTCAGCGCCTGCCCGTAGATCAACCCGGCCGTATTCAGGTCGTATCGGACCTTGGTGCGGGCCTGGGAAACGATCGTGTCCGCCACCAGGCGGGTGCCGATGAGCGAGGAAAGGAGCCCTCCGGCGACCACCACGAAAAGAAAGCTGGCGATCAGTTTGGTGCGGAGAGAAAGACGACTCACCATTTTTCCTGGCTCAGCCGGCACCAGAGCCAGGTAGCCTTTTGTTCATCGAGCTTGCCGACCCAACTCTCGATCTTTTTAATGTCCCCGTCCAGGATCGCTTCTTTCTCTTCCGGGGTCAGTTCCGGGTACTCCCGGAGCGCCTGTTCCGGGGACTCGGCCATGCGGGCCAGGAACTGGCTGTCCTCCCCCGCGCGGGTCAGGATTTTCAGGACGGCGGATATGGCCGGCTTGCTCACCGGCTGGGGAAGGATGGAGACCTGGGCCGTATCGATGTTTTCCGCCACGAGCTTTTCCAGCTCCGAGAGGGTGAAGGGCTTGGGCAGGTAGTCGACGGCCCCCTCCCGCATGGCCTCGACCGCCGTATCCACCGAGGGAAAGGCGGTGATGATGATCCCCTTCAGGCCGGGGCGGATCCGCCTGGCTTCTTTCAGGACCTCGATCCCGTTTTTCCCCGGCAGCTTCA
>JACAEW010000299.1 GCA_013388675.1 Syntrophaceae bacterium
CATCATGAGTGTAGGGGTTACCCTGTACGACCCGGTAACCTTGATTGTGAAAGAAGGAAAAGTGGTCGATATTCAAGGGGGAATGTCCGCCAAGAGATTCCGAGACATACTCGATGCCTTGGGGGATGATAAGGCCTTCAACTTCGCCGAATTCGGGATCGGCCTGAATCCCTGCGCCCGCCTGGCGGCGACCAACCTGGAAGACCTGGGCCGCCTGGGTAACTGCCACTGCGGCATCGGCAGCAACTTCGCCATCGGCGGAAAGATCCTGGCCCCCAACCACCACGACGCCATGTTCAAGGACGCCAGCGTCTATTTCGATGGGAGGCTGGTGCTGGATAACGGGGTTTGCAAAATATAATGGAGAATTCGGAATGCGGACTGTGGAATGAAAGACCAAACAATAGGACGACCAAAAATCTTTATATGCGTAATTGTTTAGCCATTTGAAAAGGCCTCCCCAGAAATCCCTCCCGTCCTCCCTTTTTCAAAGGGAGGAGAGCTTTTTTGATTGGTTCCGATGAATAAAAGCGAATTTCCCCCTTTGAAAAAGGGGGCGTAAGGGGGATTTGTGCGTTTCCTGACAAATTTTGAAGTCGCTTTTCAGATGCCTAAACAGATATTTATATGCGGATTTCACCAGGGACAATTCATGAATTGCCCCTACGCCTCGAAACCTGGAAAAAGCCCTAAGGCGGGAATTGATCGAACGACTCAATCCAAGGCCAGGGGGTATCTGCCGAACTCCCGGATGGCTTTCACCATGGCCGCGTAGTTTTCGGGGTTGACGCCCGAGTGGACCGAATTGCTGGACATGCAGATGAGCCCGCCGCCCTTGCCCGCTTTGCGAATGACCTCCTTGGTTTCCTTTCGGACCTCTTCCTCGGTTCCCGAAACCAAACTGAAGGCGCAACTCACGTTTCCGCATAAACAGACTCTATTCCCGAATTTCGCTTTCGCTTCGCCAATGTCCATTCCGGCCATTGGATCGATGGGATGGAGGCCGTCGATTCCCGTATCGACGACCACGTCCCAGATGGGCCAGATGTTCCCATCGGTATGTTTGATGACCGGAATCCCCAGGCCGTGGGCATAGTCCACCAGCTCTTTCAGCGGCGGGGCCAGGAAGCGAATCGCGAATTCCCGGGAGACCATGGGTTTTTCGGTCATGGCCCAGTCCCCGTTGACCCAGAAGATATCCACTCCCGCCTCGGCGCAGTTTTTCATGTAACGCTTCTGGTATTTCAGGATCAGTTCGTTGGTCCTCTCGATTAGCGTGGGGTTCTTGACCATGGCCCGGAAATAGCCCACGTCCCCCAGCATATTTTCCCTGCCCAGGGCGAAAATATCGGTCACTCCCACGACGATGGCCCGCTCCCCCTTGAAACGTTTGACTAGCCGCCGTAAATGCTCATAGCGCCAGGGTAGGTCGGGGTCGGGAAGCGAATAACTGTCTAGGTCCTTTTCCGATTGGATGGCCGGGGACATGGGAACGGGGTTGTCCTCCGTGGTGTAGCGTACCAGGCCGCCCCATTGGTCGCGCTTAATCTTTTTCGTTTCATCCAGGATTTCGTAACTCCAGGAATGGGTCCGGTCGATGAACCGGATTCCGTCCAGGTCCATGTGTTCCACGAAATCCTCCTCCGTGGACCCCAGCAGGATGGCCTCCCTCACCCTCTTGGCCACTCTTTCGAAGTGCGGGACCACATCCGGCTCCCGGAGTTTCAGCGCCGTCAAAACCCGTTCGAGACCCGAAAGTTTTTGGCCCATTTTCTTCTCCCTTCAGCCTTTTCCGATGAGCTCGGCCGCCACCTTGGCTGCCTTGGGGCCGTCCTTGGCATGGGCATCCGCGCCGATCTTCCTCGCCCATTCGGCGGTCGTGGGCGCGCCCCCCACCATGATTTTGATTTTCTTCCTCAGGCCCGCCTTTTCGAGGGCTTCGATCGTCCTGGCCGCATTGGGCATGGTCATCGTCAGGAGGGAGGAAAGACCCAGGACCTGGCAGCCCTCCTTTTCCACCGCGGCAACAAAATCCTCCGGGGAAACATCGACCCCCAAATCGGTCACTTCCCAGCCGTTTCCCTTCAGCATCATGATGACGATGTTTTTCCCCAAGTCATGGATGTCTCCCTTCACCGTCCCGATCAGGTATTTTCCCTTGAAGGAAGCCCCTTTCCTCCCCAACGCAGGTTCCAAGAGTTCCAGGGCCCTGGCGACCGCGTCCCCGGATACGATCAGCTCGGGCAGGTAGTAATCACCGGATTCGAATAGATCGCCGACCTTTTGCAATCCGGGAACCAAGCCTTTATCCAAAATGTCCTTGGGCTCCGCTCCTTCAGCCATTGCCTGCCGGGTCAAAGCAAAGGCAACGTCGCTGTCCCCCCGGATGATGGCCCGGCCGAGGTCCTGCAGATCAACCATGTGTCCCCCCTTTCCCTATTTATAAAAACCCAAAAAAATTCCCCCCCTGTCCGTCCGGGCAGCCGACCCGGTAGGCAAGGCCCGCTTCCTGACCGCGCAGGGCCGGCGTCGGATTAAGAAATCATATACGGAAGATGGACCGTGATCGCCTGGGTGGGACAATCCAGTTCGCAAGCCCCGCAGTACCAGCAATCCCTTTCATATTTTCCTTCGGCCAATCCTGTCTCCCCATTCAACCGGAGGACATCGCAGGGGCAAATATCTGTGCACAACCCGCAACCGTTGCATTTCTCCGAATTCACTCGAATCTGCATTTCAACCTCCGCCGATCGGCTGGGTGGTTAGGGCCGGCTGTCCGGAGGCACCCCGGTGTACTACTACGAACTTCCGCCAATCTTCGTCATTCCTTTGGGGATAATCGACCCGATGGTGGTAAATCCCCCATCGGCTCTCTTTTCGTTCCAGGGAGGCAGCGACTACCATTTCGGCGCAATCCAGGATGGCCTGTACCTCTGCCGCCTTCATGGCCCCATGAAGGTCGGCTGCCCTCAAGAGGGCCACTTCCCCCCTCAGCAGGGCCAGGCGCTCCTGGCCTGTATTCAGCTTGGGCTCTGATTTCGGGCTGTCCAAGTACTGATTCACCGTCTGCCGGATTTTTCGCTCCAGCAGCGCGGGGGGAATTCCTTCTGAACGCCGGAGAGGGGCAAACACTCTATCCATCTCTGCCTCTGCTTCATTCCAGTCCGGAGTCGGGTATTCCCCTTTCCCGGCAAACTTTGCCGCCTCACGGCCTGCAATCCTCCCCAGGACGAAAGCTCCCATCAGGCTGGTGCCGTTTGCAGCGGCATCTCCCGCAGCATAAAGACCGAGGACATTCGTTTCCGCTCGGCAATTCACCTTCAACCCGTTGATTCCATGCCCGCCGCACAGGACCGGTTCACTGAGGTTGATCTCGATCGGGTCCCGGCCGATTTTCACTTTCCTGGCTTCGAAAAATTTTTTGAAGGTGGGCCGCTCCGTGGTAAAGAAGCACCTCTCCAATTCCCCGACCATTTCGGGGGAAAAATGTCGTGTGTCGGCATAGACAGGTCCCCGGCCTTCCTGATATTCCCGGAGAATGGCCGAGAATAGGTCCATGAAGTTGTTCAACTCAAAGCTCTCCTTTGAAGGCTCATCCAGAAAAGGCCGCCCGAAGGCATTGATCAATCTTCCCCCCAGAGAGAGAGGAGCCAGGCCCGGCCCGTTAAAAAACCGGACCGTGATTTTATGTTTCACACACTCCATGTTTACCAAATGGGCTCCGGCCCGGTATCCCAGGGAGTAGGAATCCCCCGCGCAGGCCGGACAGTCAAAAACCGCATGAAGCACGCCGGTCTCCGGAAGGCCAAAACGGGCTCCGCTCCCTGCTGCCAAAACCACGGTGCACGCCGGAATGGATAGGAACTCTCCCTTGCGAATATCGAGGGCACCGAGTCCGGCAACTCGTCCTTTGGCAGTAAAAACCGAAGTCACCGGGGCGTGCTCGATCCGGCGCACCCCTCTCCGTTCCACTTCCCCGTCCAGGATCGCCTTTAGATCTCCGGCCATGGCTATACTGGTAACCGCCGCTCCAGTGTCACGGGCCGACCACTGCTTGAAAGTCCGGTATTGACCCTTCTCGTTACGGGGAAATTCGACTCCCCAGGATTCCAGATCCTTTAAAACAGCAAAGCTCTCTTCTCCCACGGCCCTCACCACGGATGGATCCAGAATTCCCTGGGCCGCGGACATTTGCGCCCGAATCAGGTCTTCCACATTGCTGATCCCCGGTATTACCACCACGTTGATGGCATCCATCCCGCAGGCGATGGACCCTCCCCTTCGGACCGACGCTTTTTCCAAAATGACCACCTTCCCGTCAGGGCAGGCTTCCTTGGCTGCGATGGCTGCCAGACACCCGGCTGCCCCCCCACCTACGATGGCTACATCAACCGGTTCCAGTTGTTGCATCTTTTCCAAACCCTTCCTCCCAACCCGGTGTTCCCAGAATCAAAGGAGTTGCCATCTCCTGTTCATCTGTAGGGGCGACCGGTCGATCGCCCCTACGACCCCCTCGCGGGCGGTAACCGTAGGGGCGGTTCGCGAACCGCCCCTCCCTTTCGCCAACGAAATGAACATTTCCTTCTTGCCAACATGAAACCCGTAATGAGTCGCTGGGCGATTAAGAAACATTTGGATCATTCCCCGGTGCCCGAAGCCCCTCCTTCTTGCGAACCGCCATTCTCCAGAAAGGCACGGAAACCACTCCTAGGGCAATAACCAGCATGGACAGGGAAAGGGGGCGGGTGAAGAAGACGCTGATATCCCCCTGGGAGACCGTCAACGCCTGCCGCAGCGCCCCTTCCAGCATGGGACCGATGACCAATCCCAAAACCACCGGAGCGGCCGGGTAGTTTCCCTTTCGTAAAAAATACCCAAAGACCCCGAAGATCAGCATCAGCCATATCCCGAAGACCTGGTTGTTCACCGCATAAGCGCCGATGACGCAAAATAGAACAATGAAGGGCAGAAGGATCCGGTAGGGAACCCGGAGCAGGCGAACGAAGAGCCCCACCAGGGGAAGGTTCAGGACGAGAAGGACCAGGTTCCCGATGAACATGCTGGCCACGACTCCCCAGAAGAGCTGAGGCTGCTCCTGCATCAGCATGGGCCCGGGCCGCAGGCCTTGCATGATGAAAGCGTTGAGCATGATCGCCGTGACCACGTTGCAGGGCAGGCCCAAGGCGAAGAGCGGAACCAGGGCCCCGCCGGTTCCCGAGTTGTTCGCCGCCTCCGGTCCGGCCACGCCCTCGATCGTCCCGGTGCCAAATCGTTCTGGATGTTTCGAAATGCTCTTCTCCAGGGCATAGGAGAAGAAGGAGGCCAGAAGCGGGCCTCCCCCCGGTATGATCCCCGTGAAGAAACCCAGCGCCGATCCCCGGGCCATCGGTCCTGCTGAGCGGCGGAATTCTTCTTGGTTCGGCCAGATGCCTTTGATCTTGTTGCTGAACACTTCCTGGCGGGCCCAATTTTCCACGCTAACCAGGATTTCCGGGATGGCAAAGAGTCCCATGGTGACGGCGACAAAATCGATTCCGTTCCAGAGTTCGGTCACCCCGAAGGTAAACCGAACCTTTGAAGTCAGGGCATCCATGCCCACGACGCTGACCCCCAGCCCCACGAGGGCCATCAGCAGCCCCTTCACCAATGAGCCGCCGGAGAGATAGGCTACGGTCGTCAATCCTAGGACCATGAGGGAAAAATACTCCGAAGGCCCGAACTTCAGGGCCAGGGGAACAACCATAGGGGCCAGCAGCATGAGCCCTAGGACGCTGAAGATTCCGGCCACGAAGGACCCGATGGCCGAAATCCCCAGCGCCGCTCCAGCCTTTCCCTTCCGGGCCATCTGGTAGCCGTCCAGGCAGGTGACCACCGAAGCGGCTTCCCCGGGAACATTGATAAGAATGGAAGTGGTGGAACCACCGTACATGGATCCATAATAGATCGCCGCAATTACGATCAAAGAGGTCGTGGGGTCCATCCCGTAGGTCATGGGGAGAAGGAGTGTAATGCCCACCACCGGGCCGATTCCGGGAAGTACCCCGATGGCGGTCCCGGCCATGCAACCCAGGAAAGCGGCCACAAGATTGACCGGAGTGAGAGCGACCGAAAAGCCGAGATAAAGATGATGGAGTACGTCCATGGTTTAAGAAATCGGAACCGGAACGGGTGCAGGGGCGATTCATGAATCGGCCCTAAGGGAGAACCCGCAGGTCTCTGGTTTTCTCCTGCCGATCAAAGCGGCAGAAGCCCCTCGGGCAGGGGCATTTCGAAAAACCTGGCAAAGAGCCAGTAAGACCCCAGAACTGCGGCGAGGGACAAGGCCGCAGCAGCCCACCATCGCCTCCGCTGGTAGAATTGCAGAAGAACCAGGAACAGGGAGAAGGTGGCAAGGATGAATCCCAGAGGCTTGAGCAAGGCAGCATAAAGAATAAGGGCACCCAGGACCCAGGCGACACGAACGGCTTCGTTCCCACGGGGGAGCAGGTCACCGACCTTTTGCTCTCCCGAACGCCGAATTAGGAGAATGAGGGAAAGGGCCATCAGCCCGACTCCGATCCACACCGGAAAGAAGCCGGGCCCGGGGGCCCCTTCTTTGCCCGGAGGAAGCTTGACCCCCTGGGAGATAAGAAAAAACCCAAAACCCAATGCCAAGATTGCCCCTGCCCGGTCCGCCTTCATGATCGTTTATTTTTTCCCCAGGGCTTTAATGATTTCCCCAAACTTCTGATAATCCTTTAGCCACACCGTCTTGAAGTCCTCCCCATTCTTAAAAACGATATCCTGCCCCAGCTTTTTCATGGTTTCCCGGTATTCTTCATCTTCCATGGAGACCTTTCGGAAGACTTCTCCCAGTTTCTTCACGATCTCCCCGGGGGTCCCCTTGGGGACGAGGGCGCCATTCCAGGCGGTCATCACAATGTCGTAGCCCTGTTCCTTGAAGGTGGGAATCGTCCTGCCGGCGATCTGGATGGATTTGGCGCTGCTGGCCGCCAGGACTTTCACCTGGTTGTTGGCCAGGAATCCGGCGATGCCCGCAGGCTGGGCCGGGACCGCCTGGATGTGGTTTCCTAAAAGGGCGGTCACGGCGGGGGCGGTCCCGTTGTAGGCCACGTAGCGCATATTCGCCCCGCTTTTGAGCTTGAATTCCTCCAGGGTAAGGGTCAGGACGCTCCCCGAGGTCTGGCCGAAGACCAGTCCTTTAGGCTCTTTCTTCGACCACTCGATCCACCCCTTCACGTCATTGCAGGGAGCGTCGGCCTTGACGGTAAACACCATGGGGAATTCACACAGATAGCAGACCGGGATAAAATCATCGGGGATTTTGTAGGGAACCTCATTCAGGTGCGGCTGGGAGGTGAGGGGGCCGATGGCTGCCAGGAGAACCGTATATCCGTCGGGCTTCGCTTTGGCCACCTCGGCGGTTCCTACGGTGCCCGACCCGCCGGTGTAATTCACCACCGCAAAGGATTGCCCGAGATACTTCGGGGCCACTTTGGCAATGGCCCGGCCCACGATATCGGTGTCGCCTCCGGCGGCAAAAGGAATGACCATCTGGATCGGTTTGCGCGGATACTCGGCGCCGGCCAGGGAGGCAGTCAGCAAGACGGCCAGTGCCATCAGAAAGATGAATTTGATTCGCATGGTTTTTTCCTCCTTTGTGAATCGAAGATAGAATGTGGAATAGCCGGTTTGGGGGTTGGAAATAACGATACAGAGCGTCTTAAAAGGATGCCCATATGAATGGCAAACATGCCGGTTAAGGTCCGCCTGATAGGGGTAGGGAGGGCCGATTGAGTTCGGTTCCCCCTCCCTCCGAACCGGACAGGCGGTTCTCCCGCATCCGGCTCTCCAGTTGGTGGTTCCCCTCATAGAGGGTTGACAAACATGCCCAAAGAACTGTCGAGAAATCATTC
>JACAEW010000259.1 GCA_013388675.1 Syntrophaceae bacterium
CGCCCGGGCTGACGTTTTCGGCGAAGCCTCTTTTTCCGCGCAAGGCCGCGGAAAAAGCGTCGTTTCCTTGCGAAAGCAGATGTCAGCGTTTTGGCAGGAAGGAAAGAATGATTTTGCCAGCCCAGGGGAAGGGCGATTCATGAATCGACCCTCCGGGCCATGAAACCCAAGCTTTTTTCCCTCCAGGGGAGTCCGAGATTCCGAACGTGTTTGAAAAAGCTCTATATATCTTTCTTCCCTACCTGAGTATAGCGATCTTCCTGGTCGGGTTCCTTTACCGGTTTTTGGCTTGGGGACGGACCCCAGTGCCCTTGCGGGTGGTTCTCACTCCAGCCCCCCGGACGCGGGGAGGGGTTCTTTGGCGGCTGATGGGGGATGCCCTGTGGTTCCCGAGCTTGTGGAAAGGGGATCGATTTCTCTGGGCCTTCGGGTTTTCATTCCACATCTTTCTTGGGCTGGTCCTGTTTAGGCACCTCCGGTATTTTCTTTATCCGGTTCCCGGCTGGGTCGAGGCCCTTCAAACCCCGGGTCTTTACGCCGGGTACCTGATTCCGATTCCGCTGGCCCTGCTCCTTGCCCGCCGGCTGGTGGATGAGAAAACGCTATATGTCTCCATCCTGGCGGACTATTTTTCACTTTTTCTCCTATTGGCCATCGCTCTCAGCGGAACCCTGCTGGGAGTCTTCTTCCGGACCTACCTGGTGGAAGTAAAAGCCTACATCTTGGGCCTGATCCATTTTCAGCCGGCGATTCCCCAGACCCATTGGCTCTTCGGATTACACCTCTTCCTGGTCATATTACTTCTTATTTATTTCCCCTTCAGCAAGCTCATGCATTCGGGCGGCCTTTTTTGGAGTCCTACCCGGAACCAGAGGGCCAATTTCGAAACAAGGTTCGTCAATCCCTGGGATTTCCCGGTAGCCTACAACCCGCAAAACCTGTGGCCCCCGGACAAGTACCGTAAGGAATTGGCCGAGGCGGAGGAAGGAAAAACGCAATGAGAGCTCCCATGGCTGTTCCCCATCTTTTGGAAGGGGCTTCGCGGCACCAACGCTGCCACCCGGCCAAAGAAAAGGACATGGTCAAAATCGACCTGCCCCGGGAGCGGGCCGCGGATTGGAAAGAGGCCATGCTGAAGAAGATGGCCGAGGTCCTGGAAAAATACCACTCCGTTCGCCTTTTCATGGATATCTGCGTGAAGTGCGGCGCTTGCGCGGACAAATGCCAGTTCTTCCTGGGAACGGGGGACCCCAAAAACATGCCCGTGGCCCGGGCCGACCTTTTCCGCAAGGTTTACAAGAGGTACTTCACCCTGGGCGGAAAAATCTGGGGACGGACCCATGAAGCCGAAGAACTGAGCGATTCGATCCTCCAGGACTGGTACACTTATTTTTACCAGTGCAGCGAGTGCCGTCGCTGCTCGGTATTCTGCCCCTACGGGATCGACACGGCGGAGATCACCATGGCCGCAAGGGAAATCATGGCCGCCGCGGGAATTGCCACCAAATACGTAACCGAGGTCGTGGCCAAGGTGTACGACACGGGAAACAACCTGGGGATCTGGCCCCCGGCCTGGAAGGACAACTGCGCCTTTTTGGAAGAGGACCTGAAGGATACCGAGGGACTGGACCTGAAATTTCCCGTCGATGCAGTGGGGGCCGAAGTCCTGCTGATCCCTCCTTCGGCGGACAACTTTGTAAACACCAACACCATGATCGGATACGCCAAGATGTTTCATGCGGCGGGCATATCCTGGACCACCAGCACTTACTGCAATGAAGGCGGCAATTTCGGCCTGTTCCTGAACTACGCCAACCTTAAGAAGGTGAACAACCGGATCCTGGAAGCGGCCCGGGACCTGAAGGTGAGAAAAGTCTATTGGGGAGAGTGAGGACACGCGTGGAGGGCCGGTCTGGCCTTCACCACCACC
The DNA here is from genome assembly GCA_013388675.1 of Syntrophaceae bacterium. Classification (GTDB taxonomy): domain Bacteria; phylum Desulfobacterota; class SM23-61; order SM23-61; family SM23-61; genus SM23-61. Next base: position 1,931 of record JACAEW010000259.1, read on the forward strand.
CTGAGCGGTCCCATGGATTTTCTGGATATTCCCTACCCGGCGCACGTCTGCGACTTGACGTGGAGCTTGCTTTCCAGGGGCGCTTTCAAGATTGACAAGTCGGCAAACGATCCTTACCGGGTCACCTACCACGACCCCTGCAACGTGGCCCGGGCTGCGGGCTATTTCGAGCCGCCGCGCAACATCCTGAAAGCGGTCTGTAATCACTTTAAGGAAATGCATTCCGACACGATCCGAGAGAAAACCTACTGCTGCGGCGCCGGGGGGGGACTCCTGGCCGATGAAATCATGGAAATCCGCATGGCCGGAGGAAAGCCCCGCGCGGAAGCCTGCCGGGCATCGGGGGCCAACTACCTGGCCACGATTTGCGCCATCTGCAAGGCCAACCTGCCGGAAGTGATGAAACATCATAAGGTGAACTGCGAAGTGGGCGGGGTACACGATCTTCTGGGAAGGGCGCTGGTTTTGAGATGATCGCAAGAATTTTTAGTCCGCAGATAAACCCAGATTTTCAGGCTTTCAGAAAAGAAAGAAGCATTATTTGTTTGCGGATAGGGGCGAAAATCTGCGTCCCTTTTTTAGTGCTTGGGCTTCTAGCTTGCCAGCCGGTGCAGAAGCCCGAGCTGAAAGGGGAGGGGCCGCTGGCGGTGGTTGTCCCCCGGGGAACGGCAACTCCCGAATACCATGCCCCGGCCGCGAAGTGGCAGGTCGGGCACGGGCAGGCGATCAACCGGGGAGATTTCGCCAGGCGGGAATGTATTCTCTGCCACAGCCCCGAAACGGGGTGTAACAAGTGCCACCAGTACGTGGGAACGCCGAAGATCATCGTCCCGGAAGCCTCTTTGTACTGGGGAAATTCGAACGGGAAATGAGATCGAAATTGGAGAGGGACCAACATGGTTGAGGATACCTCCACCGCGGCTCCTTTGAAAGCTCCGGAGACGGGAGCCCTGACCGTGCCTGCGACCCGCCGGGGGCTGCTGAAAGGCCTGCTGGGGGCCTTGGGCGTCTTTGGGCTGGGAACGTTTCTGTACGGCGTCTATCGGTTCCTGGCTCCTGGCGCCGGGGGAGCGGAGCCGGTGGAAATTCCCGTGGCCGAAATTTCCGCCTCCGGGACCGCTTTTTTCCAGTACGGCGGGACTCCAGGGATACTTCTGCGGGGGGATGACCAAACCCTGAAGGCTTTTTCCCTGGTATGTACGCACCTGGCTTGCATAGTCACCTGGAACGCCGAGAAAAAAGAATTCTACTGCCCCTGCCATGACGGTTTCTTTGATGCCGAAGGCAGGGTAGTGAGCGGGCCCCCGCCCAGTCCCCTGGAGCGCTGGAAGGTGGAAATCAAAGGGGACAAAGCCATTATCGGGGCGGCTTAAGACCTGGCTGTCGAGGACGAATTTTTATGAAAGGGGAAAAACATTCCTTCGGCTTTCTGACTTATTCCCTTGGGGGAGTAATCGTCCTCACCCTCATTTCGGGCATTTTTCTCCTGGTTTATTACGTCCCCACCTTCGTCCAGGCCTTTCCCTCGCTGCAAAAGGTGAACGAGCAGGTTCCCTTCGGCTGGCTGGTACGCAGGGTTCACGGGGCCGGTGGCGGCTTCCTGCTGCTCCTGTTCATGCTCCATCTGTTTCGGGTCTTTTTTACCGGCGAATATAAAAGCCAAAGGGCGTCCACGTGGGTTATGGAGGTCCTGCTGGTCCTGACCGCGGCCTGGGCCCAATTCACCGGTTTTTTCCTCCCCCTTTCCCAGGAGGCCTACTGGGGCACGGCAGCCAGTCTCTCCGCCGTATCCACCCTTCCCTGGATGGGCCATTCGTTGGTTGATTTCCTCCGGGGGGGAAGAGAGCTGGGAGGAGTCGCCCTGGGGCGGTTCCTGAGCATGCACATCGGGGCCGCAGCCCTGATGGCCCTCTTTTTCTTGCTTCATGCCCGGGCGGCGAATCCGTACCGGAAGGGAGACGCCCCCTCCTCCAGTGAAGCAAAGAACCTATGGGGGTTGGGGCTGGTCTCCCTGCTTCTATTTGCCGCGGTTTCTCTGAAAGCGGGCTGGTTCACGGACCCGCTACGACAGGCGACCAATCCCACGGTCAGCCCCGAAGGCATCAATCCGCCTTGGTTTCTAATTTTCCTGCCGGAGGCGTTTTCCTATTTCCACTCGGCCTATCCAACCCTGGCGATGCTTTTCTGGTTGCTGATCTTGGCTCTGCTGTTCGGGCTCCCGTACTTCGATCGGAATCCGGAAAAGGGCCCCCTGCAAAGGCCTGTATCGCTATCGCTCGGAACGGCTTTGGTCTTGGGATTCATGTACTACACCCTGGTGGGAATGGCCGGCGCCCATTACGGGGAGAAGGTCGTCCTCCCCGGGAATCAGCTCACCGCCGCCGAGGTTCGGGGGGCGCAGGTTTATTCCCTCAAGAACTGCGCCTTTTGCCATCAAGTCCTGGGCCACCAGGGAAGAAGGGAAGGGCCGGACATGGCCGTGGTCAGGCAGAGGGGGCGCACGGCCGAATGGGTCCAAAGGTTCATCCTAAACGCAAGGCTTTACCAGCCTGGGACCACCATGCCCAAGTACGAAATTTCCTTAGAAGACCTGGAGGCCTTGAGCGCCTACCTCCTCTCCCTGGACCCGACGCGGAGGACCTTTCAAGCGGTCGATCGGCAAAGCCTGTTGGATTTCGGAGTCCCTTTGGGCTCCGCGGAGAAGAAATGAGATGAGCCCTTTGAATATTCCCGTTTTTGAGACCGACATCGTCATCCTGGGAGCAGGGGGGGCGGGACTCTGCGCGGCCCTGCACGCGGCCGATGCGGGCCCAAAGGCGAGAATTCACCTGGTGACCAAGGCGATCATCGGAAAGGGCGGCTGCTCCCGGATGGTCCAAGGAGGATACAACGTCGTCCTCAACCCGGCCGATTCCTTCCAGAAACATTTCACCGACACGCTGAAGGGGGGGCAGTTCATCAATATCCAGGACCTTGCCTGGACGCTGGTGAACGAAGCCCCGGTTCGGATCAAAGAGCTGGAAACCCGCTATGGGTGCTTTTTCGACCGCAATCCGGATGGAACCATTCACCAGAAACCCTTTGCCGGGCAGAGTTTCGACCGGACCGTTCACAAGGGAGATTTGACCGGGATTGAGATCGTTTCGCGGCTTGCCGAGCAGGTCTTCCGGCGCGAGTCGATCGAATACCTGGAAGAACACCGGGCCCTGGACCTCTTATGGGACAAAGGGAAGAAGCGGATCGTTGGCGCGCTGCTCCTGGACATGGGCCGGGGGGAATTCGTCATCGCCCACGCCCGCACCACCCTGGTATGCACGGGCGGGGGGCCGACCATGTACAAGCTCTTTGCCCCCTCCCTGGACAAATCCGCCGACGGCATCGCCCTTCTTTACCGGGCTGGGGCGGAGATGATCGACATGGAGATGGTCCAGTTCCACCCCACCGGGCTGATCGTGAGGGGGTCCAACACCTCCGGGACCCTGCTGGAGGAAGGGCTTCGGGGGGCCGGCGCCCATTTGTATAACGCCCTGGGCGAAAGATTCATGGAGCGGTACGCCCCGGAGGTCAAAGAACGGGCCACCCGCGACGTGGTCTCCCGCTCGAGCTTCATGGAAATCATGGCGGGAAGGGGGACCGCCAACGGGGGCGTCTACATCGATGCCTCGGTCATGGGCCCGGAATTTGTCATGAAAAATTTTCCCGGCATGGTGGAAAGATGCCGGGACTATGGGTTTGACCTGGCCCATACCCGGGTGGAGATTTCTCCCACCGCCCACTTCTTCATGGGCGGAGCGCTGATCGACACCTCCTGCCACACCAGCCTGGATGGGCTTTATGCCGCGGGCGAAGACGCGGGCGGCGTCCACGGAGCCAACAGGCTGGGGGGAAACGGCATCGCCGATTCTACGGTTTTCGGGGGGATCGCCGGAAATTCCATGGTGAACGATGTAATCGGACGGGATTTATCTCCTTTCGATGAGAGTCAGGTGATGGAGATTGTCAGGAAAGTGGAGGCCCCGCTGGGCCGGGAGGGGATCGACCTGTACCCGTTGCGGGACACCATGCGCCTGAGCAACTGGGAGAGACTGGGGATCATTCGGGATGAGAGGGGCCTGCAGGATGGGTTGAATGTCATTCGGGACCTGAAGGAAAAAATGAATCGGGTGGGAATTCCCGAGGGCCGTTCCTACAATATCCTGTGGAATGACTGGCTCAATATGCGCAACCTTCTGGACGTATCCGAGATCGTGGGTATTTCGGCGCTGGAACGGAAAGAGTCCCGGGGGGCTCACTACCGGAGCGATTTTCCCCGAAAGAACAACCGGGAATATCTCAAGAACGTCTTCATTAAACTTCAAAACGGAGAAGCCAAGGTCTACGAAAAACCGACAGAGATGAACCGGATGAAGCCGGAAGAGATCCAGTTTGAATAGAAATGCGGATGAGTATTCAGGGAGTTTTGTATGGCCAACAGCAGTGACCTGATTCTAAAGAGAGACGCCACCGAAGGACGGGTCTGGCGGAGTACGCTGCCCGGCATGTGGGCATGGCTTCTGCAGAGGGTTTCGGCGATTCTGATTCTTCTCTTTTTGACCCTTCATTTTTTCCTGCCCTACCGGCGGCCCCTGCAGTTTCTGCTCCTGTTGGTCGTAGCGGTGCACGCCTCCCTGGGCATCCGGGTTTTCCTGATCGACCTGGGGGCCGATGTAAAGACGCAAAAGGCCCTGTTCATCATTTTTCTCATTCTGGCGGTTTTCGCCCTGTTTTTCCTGTGGAGCTATCTTCCCCTGGGGGGATGACCGCAGCGGTCAGCGATCCGCTTTCAGCAGCAAGCGAAGGCGTTTCGTTAGCTGACCGCTGAATGCTGAAAGCTGACAGCTTTTTTTCATTATGATCTACACCTTTGACATTTTCCGTTACGACCCCAAAAAGGATTCCCAGCCCTACCGGCAGGAATTTCAGGTGGACCTGGGAGACGCCGACAAGGTGACGGTTCTGGATGCGCTCTTCAAAATCCAGCAAACCCAGGACCGGACGCTTTCTTTCCGCTACTCCTGCCGCCTGGCCATGTGCGGCTCCTGCGCCCTGGTAATGAACGGCAGGGAAGGGCTGGCCTGCAAGACCCTGGTCAAAGACTTGGGCGGAGGGACCATTTTTTTGGAGCCGCTCCGCCACATTCCCGTAGTAAAAGACCTGACGGTGGACCTCAAGTTCCTGATCCGCCGCCTGAGACAGGTAGAACCCTACTTCGTCCCCCGGAGCCCCTCGCCGGAACCGGCCCAGATCCGGCCCGATTCGGCGGAGCGGAAAACCATCGGCCTGAACACGGAGTGCATCGCCTGCGGGTCCTGCGTCTCCTCCTGCACCATGATGTACTGGAACCCCGATTACATCGGCCCCATGGGCCTGAACCGGGCCTTCTGTCTCATTGCCGATTCCCGTGATTTAAGCGGAGACCGGCTTTCCAGAATTGCAGGGGAAAACGGGATTTACCGCTGCCACATGGAGTTCAACTGCACCGATGTTTGCCCCAAGCATATCAGCCCCACCCGGGGAATTCATCACCTGAAGCGTCAGGTTTTTAAGGCGGGGATCAAGAAACTGAACCCTTTCCGAAGAGGCCGAACCGAATGAATCCCCGGCTAAAGATCCTTCTCTTGGGAGTGACGATCGGGGCGATCGGTATGTTCTCTCCCCCTGCTTCGGCCAAGCCGGCCGGATTCTGTGTGGAATGTCATTCGGCCGCCTTTCTCCGCAATCCCGTGACTCCATCGGACCGCAGTGTCTTCCTGGCCAAACTGGACCCCTGCCCGGGGGTAAAGGGGTTAGCGGAAGAGATGTATTTTAACGAAAGCCGAATACTCAAGGTACACGAGATTCTCCGGACCCTGGCTCGGGAAGGATGGTCCACGGAGCTTCTGGAAAAGAAAGCAGGCCGCGCGGCAGATTCTCTCTCCCGGCTCAAGAAAGATGGGCCCATTTCCGTCCGGGAATTTGCCCGGGAATCCTCCGCAATTCGATCGGCTTTGCAAAAAGTGTACGACGCGGCTATTCGGATGCGGGAGGAATCGGACCGTCGGTGGCTCGTTGGAATCGGGATCCTTTGCTTCCTTGTGCTTTTAATTCTTATCGGGGTCGGGTTCCATCGGCTGGCCCGGATGGGGAAGGCAGTCGTCTTTCTTCTCTTTTTCGGCACCTCGCTTTACCTGGGGGCCTGTTCTTCCGAAACTCCCCCGCCGGTTAAAAAGAGTCCAGCCCAGGAATCCCTCGAACAATCCCTTTTGGTAGGCGGACAGACGGCCGCAAAGATCGAAGAGGGACTCGATCGGTCGATCCTTTTGGCCAGGCTTGCCCGTGAGTGGTCGCGCATCGATCCCCGGGCCGGGGAAAAGGCCTTTCACCTGGCCTGGAGAATGGCGCTGGCCCAAAGGGGGGAAGGGGAGAGGCTCCGCCCGTTCTGGGGAATGGTTGAACGCTTTCCGGACCGGACCGCTGCCCTTCAGCAGAAAGTCTCTTACGATACCGTCTTGGATTTGAGGGATGATTTGCGAAACGCCGATTCCCGAGTCTGGGCGATGCGGGCCGTGGCCGAGGAATGGGTCCGCATGGATGGGAAGGCCGGGCGCCAGGCCCTGGAATTCGCTTCCCAAAAAGCCGGGGAAATCAGGGATCTGGAAATTCGCGACCGGGAGCTGAAAAGCCTTGCCGAAGCATGGGCGCCAAACGACCAGAACCGGGCCTGGGACCTTTCGAAATCGATCGCCGATCCGTTTTTGAGGTCTCTCGCGCTGGCTCGATTGGCCCTTTCCGCCGGTAACCCGGACATAGCCGGGAACCTCCTGCTGGAGGCCTGGAAAACGGCTTCGGCGGTTTCTTCCCCGTACGCCCGGACACAGGCTCTGATTCGGGTATCGGCTTGCGCCGCGAAAATTTTCCCCAAAGACAGGAAATACTGGGCCGATCAGGCTCTTACCCATCTGGAGAAGATGAAAAACCCGATTCAACGCCGGGCGGCTCTGCAGGAAATGGTGCTCCAATGGGCTTCGGCGGACGGGGACATGGCCGAACAGTGGGCCGAAAAGATCCCACCGCAAGAGTCTGAAGCCCGCGCCTACGCCTTCCTACAGCTTTCGCGGCAACCCGGGATATCGAGGGAAAAAGCCCGGGCAAATCTATTAAAGTCCATTGCCGAAGCGAAGCAAATTCCGGATTCCTTCGAATCGCAGAAAATCCTGAGCCGGGCAGGAGAGGAGTTCATTCAAATCGATCCGGAGTCGGCGATGTCCATCGCCCGGGAGATGACGAACCCCTATTTCCTCTCGGAGCTGCTCGGCCGGATGGCTCAATCCCTTGCCCTGAAGGAACCCCAGAAAGCCATGGACCTTGCCGGAAAGATTCCCCTGGAGGAGATGCGGGCCGGCGCGATGGCGGAAATCATCGCCCGCACAGGGGCGCAGGCCCGCGAGAAGGTTGTTTCTCTCTACCGGGAGACCTTTCAGGCCGCCCAGGCCATCCCCGATCCGTACACCCGGGGTTTGACTCTAATCGAGCTGGGAAAAGAGTGGGGCGGAATGGAGAAAGGGAAGGAGATAGGGCCGTTGGAAAATGCGTTGAAAACGACGGAGGCCATTCCTAATCTATCTGCCCGGGCCGAGGTCTTGGGGACGCTGGCGGCCGCATGGAAGGGGTTCCATCCCGACACGGAACCGGTCATCCTGGGCCGGATCGACCCTTCAGTCGCCGGCGTGCAAAAAACGCTGGGAGAGGTCCGCCTTTGGGGCAAAATCGACCCCCCCCTGGCTCGCCGATGGGCCGAGTCCATCCCCGATTCCTTTCCCTATGAAAAAGCGCTGGCCCTTAAGGAGGTGGCCCTCAACTGGAAAAAGTCCCAGCCCGAATCCGCCCTCGGACTACTGGAAAAAGCCCTGCGCCTGGCTTCTCATATTCCGGAAGGATGGAAAAAAAACAAGCTCTTGGGCGATCTAGCGGTTGAGGCGGCATCCCTGAACCCGGACTGGACGCTCCGGTGGATCAGGCAGATTCCCGATGACTCTCTGAAGGATTTGCTCTTCCGGGGGGCGGGCAATTTCTTGGCCGGGGAAGACCCAGCCCAGGCCCTGAAAGCGGCGGGGGAGATCTCCGAAAGTTCCCTGCGGCTGCCCCTTTACCACAGAGCAGCCGAGGGCGCTGCCAGGAAAACCCTTCCCTCCTTCCTATCTTCATGGGCGGCCGGCAGGGAGAAAGCGAAGCGAGAGGAGCGGGAGGCCGTTCCCTTCTTCGAAAGAGCACTGCAGGGGATCGAAAAAGTGAGTGACCCGAA
>JACAEW010000300.1 GCA_013388675.1 Syntrophaceae bacterium
GCCGCGATCATGGCAACAATCCCCAAGCCGATGGCAAACAGGAGGGCATACACTTCTTTGGACAGCTTCGCCGGACTCTCCACCAAAGGGGGGGAGAATTCATCGGCCAAAGGGAGGTAGCGGGCTCTTTCCTGATCCGAGAACTGCCCCGTCCGAAGGGCCCAGAAAAAAACCCCCAGGCTGATTAGCACTCCGCCGGCAATCAAAAGGAACCAGCTCCAAAAGAACATGCCCTATTTTTCCCTCGAAGGGGTGATGTAAGAGGCCTCGATCCCTTTCGGCTCTTCCCCTGCGTCGCTCTGGCCGATGAATAAAACGGCCACGTAATTGCCGACATCCCAGATTTTTTCCGATTCCAGTTCCCGCTTGAAATAAGGCATGGCCGTCCCGGTGATTCCGTTCATGATCTGGTAATAGAGAATCCCCCCCGAGACTCCCCGGTCTTTCAGCAGGGTGAAGTTGATCGGCGGCGGGTAAAGGTAAGGCTGGGCCGGTCCCATCCCGTCCCCGATGGGACCGTGGCAGCCGATGCAGAAGCTCTGATAGATCCTGTGGCCCCGCTCCAGGCCGGCTCGGGTCGTGGGATAGGGATTGGGGAGCTTCCTCCAGGGCTCGGGAACTTTTTCATGGAGCCAGGCTAGGTTCGCTTCGGGCCCGGCTTCGTATGCTTCAACCGCTTTCTTTTTCCAGTGTCTCTGTCTTTCCATCCGGTAATCGGCATCTTTGTATCCAAGGCTCTGTTTGTAGGCGATGAGCGCGTTGATTTTTCCCCGCCCCAGGTATTCGAAGGGCGGCATGAGGGATTCGGGACGCACATACCGGGGGTTAATGAAATGAGCCAGGTGCCAGTCATCGGGGTGTTCCCCCCCTTGCTGGGAGAGGTCCGGCCCCGTTCGGGCCGAGCCGAGTTGGTGGGGACGGTCTTGGATGTAGTCCCCGGCCTGGGCGACCCGCTCCGCCCCTAGGTCCCAGTCAATGGAACGCGCATACTGGCTGTGGCAATAGGAACAGCCGTTCTGGATGAAGACCTTCCGGCCTTCCACTTCCGCCAGAGTCCTCTCCCGGAAGATGTCCGAGGGCCGATCGCTCATGGTCAGGGCGGGCAGGAAGACCGCTATGAAAAATACCGAGGCAAAGATCATCAGGCATCCTCCGATGAGGAGTTTGGGAGTCACCCTCATGACCCCCCTCCCCCGGCCCGGCGAAGGGTCATGAATATATTATAGAGCCCGATCAATGCGCCCCCGACGATCAGAACGCCCAGCGAAGCCCGCACGACCATGTAAAGGTAAATCTGGGGCAAGAGGCGATAAACCGTCTCTCCGTTGAGCCATCCGTTCCCCTGGATAAGCCCAGCGATGGTGAGAACAGCGAAAAAACCGGTGATCCCGATAAGGACCAGCCAATATTGCAAGTCTGCGAGCTTCTCACTGTACAGGGGTTTTCCCGTAATCCGGGGAAGGATGAAATAGATTCCACCGAGGGCGGTCATTCCCGCAAACCCGAAAACGCCCATGTGCGCGTGCGCGATGACCCAGTTGGTAAAATGGGTGAGCTGCTGGACGTAAGGAAGGGACTGGAGGGGGCCTTGCAGGCAGGTGAGGAGGTACCACACGGTTCCGGCGAAAACGAACTTTCCCCCGATGTCCGAATGGATATTCCCCAGGCGTCCCTTCATGGTGAGCCAGAGATTGATGAGCACGGTCGTCACCGGGACCAGCATGCCCACGCTTCCCGTAATAGCCACGACCTTGAGCCAGGTGGGAGCCGGGGCCTGCAGCAGATGATGGGTCCCGATGTGGGAATACATCATCAGGATGGACCAGAATCCGATGAGGGAAAGGGTGTGGCTGTACAGGGGAGCCCGGCTCACGATGGGGATAATGTAATAGGCCAGGGCGACCGCTAATGGGGTGAAGAAAAAACCCAGGATGTTGTGGCCGTAAAACCAGGCCAGGATGGCGTCGGGCATGCCGGTGATGGACCCCGTTTCCGGGTTCCAGACCGCGTTGCCGAAGAAGTAGCTGAAGAAGGTGAAGATGACCGAGCCAATGACATACCACACCGAGACATACAGAAGATTTTCCCGTCTCTGCCTCAGGGTCTGGAGGAGGTTGTAGAAAACCAGGGCCAGGACGAAGAGAACCCCGAGATCGATGGGCCAGATCAACTCGGCGTATTCCCGGTTCTGGGTGTATCCCATGGAAAGGGTGACGACCCCGGAGGCCAGGGCCAGGTTCCAGAACCATACACAGGCCCTCCCGATTCTTTCACTGTAAAGAGAAGTGCGCAGAAGGGTAGGGACCAGGTAGTGGGCCCCTCCCAGAAGGGCAGACCCGACAAACCCGAACATGACCAGGTTAGTGTGGACTTGCCGGATCCGCCCGAAGACCAGCCAGGAAATATTTCCCAGCAGGTCCGGGGCCGCCAGCTCCAAAGCCGCGGTGAACCCGTAAGAAGTCCCCAGGACCATCCAGAAGGCGGAGCTTAGGAAGAAACCGCGGACAGTGGAGTAAGTTTGCAAGGTCGATGGGCTCAACGGAGACCTCTCAAAAGTGCCTCAATTGCCTTAAGTGCGCTCAAGTGCCTCAAGTTAAGGGAAAAGATATCTCGGGAACTTAGTGATCATAGGTCTATTTGAAGTTCTTGGCAATAGAGGTAAAAATAGCCAGCAGTTCATTACTCTCTTCTTTCTCTTTCTTCATCTGTTCGGGTGAGAGCCATTTTGCCTGGGCGATGATGTCCAACCAATATTGGGTTTCGCTGGCCTCGCTTTCGCATATTTTAATCTTGTTTCTAAAGTCAGCCTTGCTTCGGGACCGATTGGCCTCGCGGTAGTTGGCTCCAATCGAAGTAGCAGCTTTGATGAGTTGCTCTCTCACGATTCTGCCCTCGGGGGTATGGGGCAATTTTGCCGATAATTGAATCATGAGAATCGAGAAAGCGAGTGTCCTGGCTTCAAGTCTTTTAGCAAACTCAACATTGTCCATAGTCGTCCCATTTTTAAGGTCGGTTTTTTAGACTTAAGGCACTTGAGGCACTTAAGCGCACTTAAGGCACTTTCAGTTATGACAAGCCATCCAACAGTCAAGTTCCGCCCCCATCTTCCGGTGGCAGTTGATGCAGAAGCCCATCTTGAAATCGACGGCCAGGAGCCGGTCCATTTTCTGCACTGCCCCGTGGCAGCTCGCGCAGTCGATTCCGGCCCGGATGTGGGGACGGTGGTTGAATTTCACGTGGTCGGGCACATAAAACACTCGCACCCAGGGGACGGGGGTGTTCGTTTCCAGGTGCCACCTTTCTTTAACGATCTGGGGGTGCTGGGGAATGATGTACCGGTGGCATTCGAAACACTTGCTCACCGTGGGAATCCCAGCGTTATGAGACCGGTCCACGAAGGAATGACAGAACCGGCAGTCGATCTGTTTGACCCCGGCGTGAACCCGGTGGCTGAAAAAAATCGGCTGCTCGGGGCCGATACCCCGGTGGGGGTAGAGATAATAAAAATAGAGCATCCCGGAAAATAGGAAGACCAGGGCGGCGGTGGGCCATATCCAGCGACGGTGCCCGTCCGGTTGTTCCAGGGGCTCATTCATGATGGTTCCCGGCAGACCCGATTGCCGCTCTTTCCTTAAGACTCTCGTTGAACTCGGGATCGAAGAGAGGCAGCGGGGAAAATTTCCGAAAAACATGGACCAGCGTTAGGCCGAAAAGGCCGATGAAACCCGCGGTGATCAGCGCTTCCATAAGACCCAGGGGGAAACTCTTCACCTTCCAGGTGGACGGGACGACAAGCAAGAACCTCTCCAGCCACATGCCCGCAAGAATGACTCCCGCCAAAGCCATCATCGCCGGGGGATGGAATTTGATCTTGCGGCTCAAGAGGACGACAAAGGGCAAGGCAAAACACACGAGGAGGACGGTCCAAGCCAGCGGTTCCCAGGGGGACTCGCGGACCCGCAGAATCACGTAACGCGTTTCCTCCGGAAGGTTGCCGTACCAGATCACCAGAAATTGGGAATAGAAGAAATCCCCCGTGATCAAGCAGAAACCGAGGAGAAGTTTGCCCAAGTCGGAGAATTGCCCGGGTAGGATGAAATCCTGGAGTCCCATGCGGATTCGGAAGATCCCTGCGATCAAAACCAGCGCCGCCAGGGCGGAGTAGAAACTTCCGATGAAATAGTAGGCGCCGAAAAGGGTGCTGTACCAGTGCGGGTCCAAAGACATGATCAGGTCGAAAGCGATCAGGCTCAGGACCAGGGCATACACCATGGCCAGGAGGGGCGAGAGAATCGCTTGGGCTCGCCGGCTCTTTTCGGTCAGCTCTTTTCCTCCAGGAATTTCCGGACCCGGTCCAGGGAGGAAGGCCGCGTATCGATCGGGGCGGACCGAATAATAAAGAAGGCCCAAGGATAGAGCGGTCAGAATCAGGAGGCCGATTCCATCCCGGGCAAAAAGAAAGCCGGTATTCAGCCAGGCTTCTTTTCCGTGGACGGGCTCCCGGGCCCAGGGGAAGATTTCCTCCCGACCGAAGTATAGGACCCAGAATAAAAGAAAGGACACTGCCAGGAAGGCCCCCATTCCCTCGGCCAGGCGCTTCAGAGGCCGTCCCCAGCCGGCATGGGTCATGGTGAGAATGGCGGAAAAAAGGATCGCTCCGGAAGAAAGGCCGGTGAAGAAGACGAAATTCAGCAGGTACGCCTGCCAGGCCCGCCGGGCCTGCTCCCCGTTTATGCCTGCCAGGAACTGGACGCCCCCGGCGAGGAAAAGAATTCCCAGGAAAAGGATGAGGGAGCGGGAAAAACTCATCCCGCCCACCGGAAGACTCCCCGAGGTTCGAGCGTTTTGAATTTCTATCCCGGTGCGGAAAAGGCTAATCGGACTTCTCGGACCTCCTCGGCCCCGGAATCCTCCAGGATTTTGGAAATCTGCCCCCTCTCCGCCTCTCCGCAATCAACCCAGACCCCGAACTTATCGACGCTGAAACGGGGATCGTAAGCCGAAGGGAGGCGGAAACGGGGAAGCCGGCTGATGATCGCCATGGAAAAGACGGTAAAGAGAACCCCCAGAAGAATGGTGAATTCAAATCCCACGACGACAAAAGGGACCCAGGCCAGGACGGGTTTCCCGCCGGTTATGAACTCCCATTTAAGGTTGGAATAAGCAGCCAGGCTGAATCCGCTGACGAGGCCAAGGATTCCCCCCATGAGAGTGCAATACCGCACCGGGCTGGGACGGGTCTTCAAAGCCTCCTGGATTCCGTGCAGGGGAACGGGGGAAAAAACGGTCCGGATTCCGACCCCGGACTCCTTCAGGCGGGAAATCGCGGCTAGCAGCGCATCCGCATGACTGAACATTCCAAGCAATCCCCGCTTAGGCTCCATGCGGTTCCTCCTTTCTCCTCAGGGGGGGATTGAGCCCCTCTTTAACCTCGGTCATGGAAACGGAAGGGAGGAATTTCACGAAAAGGAAAAAGAGAAAGAAGAAAAGGCAGAAGGCTCCCAGCATGATGCTGATTTCCACCCAGGTCGGGCTGTAGAGCCCCCAGGAGTGAGGATTGTAGTCATGGGCCTTGGAACCGATGATGATCACGAATCGCTCCAGCCACATGCCGATGTTGACCAGGATGGAGACCCCGAAGAGAAGACCCGTATGGGTCCGAATTCTCTTGAAGAAAAAGGCCAGGGGGGCCACGGAGTTGCAGATGACCATGACCCAGAATTGGGGCGCATAGGAACCGACGGCCCTCCAGATGAAGGTGTCCCTTTCCACTCTGTTTTGGCTGTACCAGGCCATGAAATATTCGACCCCGTAGGAATATCCTACGATCAATCCCGTTAGGATGATGGTCTTGGCGATGCTCTCCAGGGTCCTCAGGGTGATGAGGTTTTCGATCCGGAAGATGCGCCGGAGGGGAATGAGAAGGGTAAGCACCATGGCCAAACCGGAATGAATGGCCCCGGCGACGAAATACGGGGCGAAAATGGTGCTGTGCCATCCGGGCACCAGAGAGAGGGCGAAATCCCAGGAGACCACGCTGTGCACCGAAATCACGAGGGGCGTGGCCAGGGCGGCGAAGAAGAGATAGGCCGCGCCGTGATGACGCCATTGGTGATGGGTTCCCGACCATCCCAGGGAGAAGAAGCCATAAATCTTCTTCCGCAGACCCGTGGAATGGTCCCGGGCGGCGGCCAGGTCCGGTATCAGCCCGGTAAACCAAAAAAGGGCGCTCACGGTCAGGTAGGTGGAGATGGCGATCATATCGAAGATCAGCGGAGACTGGAAATTGGGCCAAAGGTCCCGCTGATTGGGGTAGGGGAGGATCCAGTAGAAAATCCATATCCGCCCCAAATGAATAAAAGGGAAGAGGCCGGCGATCATCACCGCGAAGACGGTCATGGCCTCGGCGGCGCGGGCGATGGGCGTGCGCCAGCGGGCCCGGAGAAGGAAGAGGATGGCGGAGATCAGGGTTCCAGAATGGGCGATCCCGACCCAGAAAACGAAATTCACGAGGTAAAAACCCCACATGACCGGATGATTGACTCCGGCCACCCCCATGCCGGTAAGGATCTGGTAGGCCCAGCAGGAAGCGCCGTAAACCACCCCGGCCAGGAGGAGCACGACCAGGAAGTAGTAGAACCGCCCCGGAGGGGAGAGGGTGCGAAGCACTTCCCGGTTGACGTCGCTGTATTTGAGTTGTTCCATTTCCAAAAGCCGTTTAAGAAAACTTGCTGCGCGTCATGGGGGTGTAAGGGTAATTCATGAATTACCCCAAAAATATGACCTGGAGTCCGCTGTGGATTCGGTTCGCGAACCGCCCCTGGGAATGCTTCCTATCTTCTTCCGTAGGGGCGGGTTTCAAACCCGCCCCCCAGCCCGGGAAGAATATTTTGTAACTGTCTAGCCACATCGGAAAAGAGTTCCCAATATGTGAGGAATCCTAGAAATCCCCCTTAGTCCCCCTTTTTCAAAGGGGGAAATTCGCTCTGATTTCTCTGACTCAATCAAAAAAGCTCTCCTCCCTTTGAAAA
>JACAEW010000330.1 GCA_013388675.1 Syntrophaceae bacterium
ATCGGGGGGGGTGGGAGACTTTACCCATTGGCATCTACCTGAACTGGCACCGGGGGATGGAATTCGGAATTGCCGGAGCCATGGCTTTTCTTTTGATCGTGATCATCTTCATTCTCCTGTTGATCGTGGCCCGGATCGGAGGGGGAATTTTGGGGGCGGCCTGGGGTTCATCCGGGGGGAGGTATTAGATGGCCTTCATCAAGGTGGAAAACCTTTTAAAAAAATTCGGCAACACCGTTGCGGTGAACCGGATCTGCCTGGAGGTGCAAAAGGGGGAGATGGTGACCCTCCTCGGGCCGAGCGGATGCGGCAAGACCACCACCCTGCGGTGCATTGCGGGCCTGGAGAAGCCGGACGACGGAGATATCCTGATCGAGGGCCGGCCGATGTTTTCCCGGGGATTCGTTCCTCCCTCTCAGCGGGAGATCGGCATGGTATTCCAGAACTACGCGGTCTGGCCTCACCTGCGGGTGTTCGATAATGTAGCCTATGGGTTAAAGCTTCAACGATTATCCAAGCAGGAGATCCGGGAGAAAGTGACGGAGGTATTGGAGTCCGTGGGGTTGTCCGGCTTGGGAAGGAGATATCCCGGCCAGCTTAGCGGCGGCCAGCAGCAGCGGGTCGCTCTCGCCAGGGCGTTGGTGAGGAAACCGAAGGTCCTGTTGCTGGATGAGCCGCTCAGCAACCTGGATGCGAAGCTCAGAGAAAGGATGCGGTTTGAGATTAAAAGCCTCGTGCGACGGATGAATATGACCTCGGTGTACGTTACCCACGACCAGGCCGAGGCCATGGTCATGTCCGACCGCATTGCCGTGATGGAGGCCGGCAACATCGTCCAGGTGGGCGCTCCGGAAGAGATCTACCAAGACCCGGCCAACCGATTCGTGGCTGATTTCATCGGAACCACGAACTTTATCCCCGGCGAGTTCTCCGGGGTCCTCCGGGATAAGGGTTTGGCTTCGATTCAAACCGAATTCGGCCAGAAGATGATTTGCCGAATTCATGACTCCGCGGCCACGCTCGGGGGCAAAAAAGTGAATGTCTCCATTCGTCCCGAGGATATCGAAATCGTCCCGAATCCGATCCCCAAACGGGATAATCTGTTTAAAGGGACCATCGTGCATCGGGCCTATTTGGGCAATTTTTTGCAGTTCTTCGTGGACCTGAACAGCACCATGGTGAGAGTGCAAGCCCCTTACGACCTAACGCAGAAGGAGGGAGAGGAAATCTTTCTGTTCTTGAACCCCGAAAAATGCGTAATCTTGCCCGGATGAAAATCTTGCGACCCTTGCTCTTTCCCCTTCCCCCTTCTTCGGACCCCCTGGCCGCCGCGCCCCGGAAGGATCATCCGGAAAGATCGGCTTCCTCCATCCGGTCAAGGCTTTTTTCTGGCTCCGCCCGCTCTTAAAAGATTTGCCTCGAAGGAAAAGCGGGTCTCGCTTCGAGTCCGGTGTCGCTCCAGGGCCATGCCGATCAGCCGCGAGACCAGTTCATCGAAGGGAACTCCCGAGGCCTCCCACAGGTAGAACGAGAGTGCGCCGGGAAGGGTATTGATTTCGTTCAGGTAGAGGCTTTGATCGGAGGTATCGAGGAGGAAATCAATCCGGGCTACGCCCGATGCACCGAGGGCCCGAAACGCCTTCCGGGAAAGGTCCTGGATGCGGGCAGTCATCTCCGGGGAAATGGGGGCCGGTATTAATCGGGCCTGGGAAGCCATTCCACCCTTGATCCCGCCGCCTTTGATGCCCTTTCCGCCCTGATTGTACTTGTCCTCGAAGGTGAGAATTCCCTCGCTGCGGCAGGGCTGTTCGCAGACCGACGCTTCTTCGGGAGGGCCCAGGACGGAACAATTGACATCGATGAAGTTCAAGAGGGCCCGCTCCACGAGGACCCGCTCGTCGAGCTCGAAAGCGACGTCGATCGCCTCGGCGAGCTCCGCCGGGGTGCTGCATCTTCGAATTCCGATGCTGCTTCCCAGGGACACGGGTTTCACCATCATCGGGTACCCGCAGAATGTTTCTGCCCGGGAGGCGATCGCATCCCGGCCGCTTTTCCATTCCCCCCGGCTGAAAGGCAGGCAGTCGATGACCGGAATCCCCGCATCCTTGAAGACCGCCTTCATCCGAACTTTGTCCATTCCCAGGGCCGAAGCGAGGACATTGGACCCCACGTAGGGAACATCGGCCAGCTCGAAAACTCCCTGGAGGGTCCCATCCTCTCCCATGGACCCGTGGACCGCGGGGAAGAACACATCGGCCCAAAGCAAGGGGGGCTTTTTTAAGAACCCCGTCTTGGCATCCGGATGGAGAAGGAGTTGGCGGATCGACCGGTCCGGGCTGAGGCTGACCCGGTGCACATCCCGCAGCCCTTCGACCCGGAAAGAGGGGTCGGAATATTGCCGGATTTGATAAAGGGCCCGGCCGGCGTACCATTCCCCCCCTTTCGCGATGTAGATGGGCAACAGGGAATAACCCGCGGCGCTCAGCGCGTCCATGACCTGGTGGCCGGTGATGACCGAAACTTCGTGTTCCACCGACCGGCCCCCGAAAATAACCGCCACCGATTCTTTTTTCATCATAGAAGGAGTGTCCTGAGGTTCGCTGACGGGACGCGATTCAGGGATCGGCCCCACGCGGACCCAACCAGTTGTCTTTTCCGTCCTCCCGGAAGGCTGCTACGTTTTGCCTACCAGGCGCTTATTTGGCCTCCAGGTACAGGTCGGGAAGGTCGTTCTCGAAGAGGACCACATCCCCGGGGCGGAGGATCGTTCTCAGTTCGGCGGTGGCCTCTTGAAGGCCTTTTACGACCCGTATTTTTTCCCCGGCGAATCCCTCTTTTTCCAGCCCCCGAAGGATGGCCCGGGTCTGCTGAGGCCCCACCAGGACGACGTAATCACAGGTTTTGGCCGCCGCTGCGCCCAGGTCTTCGTTTTTTTGGGCTTCCATAGCTCCCAGCTCCACCATGCCAGGGGTGACCAGGACCCTTCTGCCGGATTTGAAATCGGCAAGAACCTTCAAGGCCTCCATGGCCCCGACCGGGTTGGAGTTGTAGGAATCGTCGATCACCGTGACTCCCCCCGCTCCCCGGGTCGGCTCCAGCCGATGGGGCACCGGGCGGACCTTGGGGAAGGCATGGGCGATCTCCTCCAGCGAGCATCCCATTTCCAGGGCCACGCATGCGGCCGCCAGAAGGTTGGAGATGTTGTGCCTTCCGAGGACGCCGATTTTGGCCGGCACGCTGTGGCCGTCGCTGTCCTTGAGGATAAAAGACAGTCCCTCGGCGTTTTGCGTCACCCCCTCCGCCCAAACTCTCAACCCGGAAGGCGGGCCGTCCAACCCATACCGTAGGACCTTCAGCCCCCCAGTCCGGTCGGCCAGCTTTCGGCACCGGGGATCGTCGTTGTTAAAAACGGCAACTCCGGAGGGAGGCAGAGCCTCAATCAATTCGTACTTAGCCGCCTCTATGTTTTCCAGGGTCTTGAAGCGCTCCAGGTGCTGAGGGCCTATGGCCGTAAGAATTCCCATGCGGGGATGCACCAGGTCGCAAAGTTCCTTGATGTCCCCCGGGCGGTAGGCGCCCATCTCGGCGATGAATACTTCGTGATCGGGCCGGAGCTGTTCGTTGATCACCCGGCAGACTCCCATGAGGGTATTATAGCTCTCCGGGGTTTTGAGCGCCCGGAAGCGCTCACTCAGAAGAGTGTGGAGAAGGAATTTCACCGAAGTCTTCCCGTAACTGCCGGTGATGCCGATTACCGTGGGGGCATAATCCCGGAGCCGCCTTTTTGCGGCGCGCAAGTAGGAACCGTTAATCGCGCTTTGCACCGGGATCAGCAGGGCATTCGCCGCGACAACGGATAAAGGAGCAAGCTGGGTTAGGAAAAGCCCGGCGAAAAGAATAAACGCCGGGACCAGGGTAAGGTGGGAGGAAGGTGAGTCGGGCAAACTCCAGCCCCCATAGACCCCTGCTAGGGCCGCCAATATCGCCCAGATCGTGAGGGCGCTAAACAATATCCGGATCGCCCGCCCGGTGTAAACGAGCTTTTTTTTGGCCGGCGCGGTTTTGCTGTTTCGCCAAAGGAAAAAAGCCGCCGCCGGCCAGATGCCCAAGAGGAGAAACGCCCCCCCGGAGAAACCAAGAGCCCCGAGGACAAGGCTCGCAGTCAGGAGCAAGGATAAAATGAGCAGGGAACGATATTCGAAGAAACGCTGGAACGGCGCCACCCACAACCATTTCCAAAGTCGGGCATTGGAGTAACTGTCCAACTGAAGCAAGTGCAGGGAACGAATGATCCGGACGGCACTCCAGGCCACCGCCGCGCCCAGGGAAAAAAAGATGAGGAGCAGATAAAAAAGTCCCATAAGTCTTACCTGGTTACCGTTTCAAGCCCTCAAGAACCTCCCCAAAATAAGCCGGAACTGACCGAATTGATCGAGGTAGGAATAATGACCGGCGTCCTTGAGGAGGATCAATTCGGCCCCGGGAATCAGACGTTCCATGGTCCTTCCCGAAGCGGGGGGCGTATCGGTATCCTTCTCGCCCCAGACCAGCAGGGTCGGGGATTGGATTCGGCGCAAAAGGGGGGTCAAATCCTCGTTCACGACTTTCACGAAAGTCTCCCGGAGCGGACCCGCCTTCAAGTACTCTCCGCTTCCCACGGCCGCGTAGATTCGTCGGCGGAGTCTTTCTCCCCATGCCCCGCCGTGACGGGCCGCGAATTTTCCCATCCTTCCCATAAGGACTCGCAAACGATACCCCCCGGAGCGGGGAGGAGGAATCCCCGCGCTGTCGATTAAAATCAGCTTTCCGGCCCTCTCCGGGTGGGTGGCCGCAAGCCGGATCGCCACCCGCCCCCCGAAGGAGTGGGCGATGAGATGGGGGCGCTGGATCCGCAAAGTATCCATGAAGCGCAAAAGGAATTCGGCAAAGTCGGACACACTCCACGGCGCCGGGGGGAGATCGCTTTTTCCGTGACCGGGAAAGTCGAGGGAGGTGACCGCATAGCGCGGCAATAGTTCCCCAAAGATCAAATCCATGCTTTCCATGGAGCCCCCCCAGCCATGGAGAAGCACGACCTGCTCGCCCTCCCCGCCCGATTTATAGCGGATGTGAATTCCTCCCAAAAGGAGAAAAGCGGGAACCGGAGGAG
>JACAEW010000077.1 GCA_013388675.1 Syntrophaceae bacterium
GGAGAGAGAGCAACAGGCCGGGAAAAATTCCGCCGGCATACAATTTCCCGATGGATACCTGGCAGATCATCCCGTAGATAATCATAATGATGCTTGGGTGGATGAGGATTCCCAGGGCCCCCGCCGCGGCAATGCAGCCCACGGCCAGTCCCCCCCTCAGCCGCCCCCCCCAGTAATGGATAGCCCCGAAGAGCCCGTCCGCCATTCCCGACTCCTGCAGGATGGCTCCCATTAGAATGAACAAAGGAATGGCGATCAAACCGAAGGAAAGCATCCCTTTGCCGAAGATTAAGGAGGGGATCACCCCCAGAGAATGCGGTCCCCACAAGAAGACGGCGAACAGCACCCCGATGGACCCCAAAACAAAGCTCACCGACAGCCCGCTGATCAAGCCGATCAACAAAAAGATAAACAGCAAAAGGGTGATCAGTCCTTCGTCCATCTATTTCCCCTTCTCTTTCTCGGCCAAGACGGCGGTAATGTCGGAAAGGAGGTTGCTCACCCCCTGGAGAATGATCAGAAGGGCTCCAAGGGGGATGGTCATTTTGATCGGCCAGATGAGCGGCGCCCAGTTGCTCTGGGACCGCTCCCACAGCAGAGTGGACCTCCAGGCAAAATCCCATCCCTTCCACATAAGAAGGCCGCAAAAGCCCAGGAAGAAAGGGAAGGTAATCAGGTCCATGATCAATTTTCTCCGGCGGGACAGATGGGAATAAAACAAATCCATGCTCACGTGGGCCCGATCTTTATGGGCGTAGGCGCCGCCGAGGATGCTGAGGGCTCCGAATACCATTAGGCTCAGTTCGTGAGCCCAGAGGGTGGGCAGGTTGAAAAAAGTTCTTAAAACAATCTCCCACATGATGATTCCCGCCACCACCCAGGGGAACCACAACAGGATTTTGCCGCTCCATTCGGTGATCCGGTTAATTCCCCGGATGAAATCCTGCATTCCCTTCTCCTTCTGCTTCGATCCCGAGACGGGCAACGTCCCCCGCGGGATGGAATTCCCCCGGCTATCGGTTGATTCCCATCTTCCGCGGGGCTCTCCGGCCGGACTACCTTAATCCATGTGGCCCATAGTTTTCATAAAGTCCCTGATCTTTTGCACTAACTCCGCACAGCCCGGACTTTTTTTGGCTTCTTCATCCCATATGGCGTAGGCTGCCTTCTTGGCGGCCTTTAAATCCTCTCCGGTCAGGGTGTTGATGGTCACCTTATGTTTCTTTTGCATCTCATTCAGGGACCATTGCTCTCCGGTGAAATTCTGGTGATTGGTCATGTCCAGGCCGGCCTTGATGAACCCGAACTCTAGCATCGCCTTCAGGTCGGGGGTCAGAGAATCCCATGCCTTCTGATTCACCAGCACGCTCATATGATTGACCGGCATGAGGGGGGGATTCAGGAAATATTTGCAGACCTCGTGAAATTTCATGCTGTACATTCCCATCCCGCTCCCCCAAGTCACCCCGTGAAGGGCCCCGGTTTGCAGCGCCGTATACACCTCTTCCCCGGGGATGAACACCCCCTGTCCCCCCAGCTTCTCGATCCAGGTGATCATATTTCCGGAGGCCCTCACCTTTTTCCCTTTGATGTCCGCAATGCTGTTGATGGGTTTGGTGAACATGTACGCGGCCGGCCAGCAGTCCACCCCGCCGACCAGGTAAAACAATCCGTGTTTAGCGTAAATCTTCCTCATGAAGTCGATCGCTTTCCAGCCCCCGAAAAGCCCCTGCAGTTTTTCGCCGAGCATAAAGTTGTACATCTCTTGAGGATTCTGGATGCCGAAAGGAAGGCCGTACTCGATGCTGGATTCGGGAATCACCCCTTTGAAATAGATGCTGGGCATGCCGATAATCTCCACCATGCCGGTTTTCGCGGCGTCCAGGGCCTCCGTGCTCTTGACCAGGTCCCCGGACCAGTACATTTTGATTTGCAGACGGCCAGCGCTCATCTCCGGCAGCTTCTTTTCGAAAAAATCTTTGTAGTAAGCCATCCCCGGCTCGGCGGCAATTCGGTGCTGCTGGTATTTCCACTTGAAAACCTTTTCGGGCGCAGCGAAAGCGGCTTGATCTCCGAACCCAACCAGGGTCATGAAAAACATGACTCCCCCCAGGAACCACACCCAGCCTGCAACCTTTTTCATCTGCAACCTCCTTTGATTGGAAATTCGTTATTCTCCTCCGTCTTCTTTCATTTTCCCCCCATTTTCTTCAGCGACCCTACAATACTCGAACAATCAAGTCAAGCCCTATCTCCCTGAATCCCATCGGGCCTTGAGGCGCTTTCTGCGGGATGAAAAGCCAGGGTAACACCGCAGAGGCATCCACCCTCAATCGGGGGGCTCAATGCATTACCGTTCCGCCGTCCAGGTTGATGGACTGTCCGGTTATGTTGCCGGCCTGGTCCGAAACGAGGAAGGCCGCCAGGTTGGCGATATCTTCGGGGGTCTGGGGCCGGAGCAGCGGCGTCATGGATTTGACCCGGTCTTCAAAAATCTCTTTTTCACTCTTGCCCGCCAGGTGCGGAACGTTGGCCCGAAACCATTTGGCCAGGTTTTGCCACATCGCCGTCCAGATGAAGCCGGGACAGATGGCATTCACGGTGATGTTGTGCCGGCCCAGTTCCTTGGCCAGGGTCTGAGTCAGGCTGATCACCCCGAATTTGGACGCGCTGTAGGCTCCCATGAATTCCACCCCCCGTTTCCCGGCGATGGAGGCGATGTTCACGATCCGGCCTTGCTTCCGGGGAATCATTTCTTGGGCCGCCGCCCGGGCGCAGAGGAAGGCCCCCTTGAGGTTCACGGCCATAATCTGATCCCATTTCTGTTCTTCAAATTCGATCAAAACTCCGGTATCGGCGATCCCGGCGTTGTTCACCAGGATGTCGATCTGGCCGAACTGCCCCAGCGTCTTGCGGATCAGTCCTTTGACCTCTCCTTCCGCGGAAACGTCCATTTCCACGGACATTCCCCTTCTTCCCGATTTTCGAATCTCAGCGATGAGCTTCTTCGCCGCCGCACCGTTCATGTCCGCCCCCACAACGGCAGCCCCTTCCCCGGCAAGCCTCATGGCGATCGCCCAACCAATGCCGCTGCCCGCTCCGGTAACGATGGCTACGCGACCCTTGAGGTTGTACATAGGCCCTTTCCCCCTCTCATCCCTTTCTTCTCGATGAACTCAGGCGGGTCCCCCGCCCCGTCTTTCTAAATATACTCGATCGTCGCCGGAGGTTTGGGAGTCAGGTCGTACAGGCAGCGGTTCACCCCCCGAATGGCGGTGATGCGCTTGCATATCCGGTGCAGTTTCTCCCAGGGCAGGTCGACGGATGTCGCCGTGCGGGCATCTACGCTGTTCAGGCAACGGACGACGATGATTTGCCCGAATTCCCGCTTTCCTTCCACGATCCCCGTGGCCCGGTCGTTTAGAAGAACGGCCAGGTATTGAAAGGCCCCCGTGTCTTTTAATTCTTCCTCCACAATCGCCGTGGCCGCACGGACCACGGCCAGCCGCTCCTCGGTTACTTCTCCCACTACGCGGGTGGCCAGGGCCGGACCGGGAAAGGGGATTCTTTGGGTGATTTCCGCGGGCAGTCCGAGAACCCGGGCCACTTCCCGGACTCCGTCTTTTCGCAGGGTCATCAAGGGCTCCAACACCTTATACCCGTATTCCTTTTGCGGGTCGATCCCCACCTGGCTGAGGATGTTATGCTGCCTCTTGATCCCGGCAACGGTTTCCTCGATGTCCGTCAGGATGGTCCCATGGAGGAGGAACTTCGCCCCCGTCTCCCGCACCAGCC
>JACAEW010000247.1 GCA_013388675.1 Syntrophaceae bacterium
CGCTTTAACCACATTGAAAATACTGGCGAAACTCTCTACCGAACCAGCATGAATTCGGACCTGGGGCAGGAGATGCTTAATCCGGGACATGCGATGCTCCGGGTCCTCGATCGCCGCCCTCCGTACGATTCCGTGCACCTCATACCCCTTTTCCAGGAGCAGTTCCGAAAGATAGCTTCCGTCCTGGCCGGTAATGCCGGTGATCAACGCTCGTTTCATCTCCGTCTCCGATGCAACGATTTTCCTTCTTTGGTTTTCTCTCGGCCCTTCCCGATTCAACCCAGGTCCCATTCGGGAGATTACGGTCGAGGGCGAAGGCATCGATGCTTCCAGTAAAATTTCACCATGCTTTTTAGATGCTCCCATTTCGGCCGACTGAATAGACCCGAAGCGCTTTGGCGCAGGTGGTGGTGCACCAGGACCGCTTCCGGGTAGTAGACGATGTCCATGCCGGCTCTTTTCAGGGAAAAGCAAAGGTCAATATCCTCGAAATAGAGAAAATAGCGTTCATCCAATAGCCAGTCCCGGTTCACCGCTTTCCTGCGGATCAGCATACAGGCTCCCAGGCCCCAGTCCACTTCCCTTGGTTGCCGATGGTCCCAATCCATCATCAGATGACGCCGAACCGATGGATGATCGGAAAAGAACCACCCCAGGGGCGCCCGGCGCAAAAAAAGGGTGAAGGGATGACAGAAGGTCCGGCAGGAAAACTGGAGGGAACCATCCGGATTGACCAACTTGGGTAGAAGGACCCCGATTTTCTCGTTTTGCCGGATGTAGGCGATCATTTCTTCGATTGTCCCGGGCAGGACTAGGATGTCGGGATTCAGAAGAAGGAGGAACTCTCCGCTCGATTCGCGGAAGGCCTGGTTAGCAGCTCGGGCAAACCCCAAGTTTTTCCGGTTCTCGATGAGCTGGACCCGGGGAAAAAGACGTCGGATCAGTGCACCGGTCCCATCGCTGGAATGGTTGTCCACCACAATAATCTCGCGAGAATTATCTGCTGCCGCGGGCAGGATGGAGCGAAGGCAAGTCTGGACGAAATCCCGATGGTTATACGTGACCAAAAGCACCGACAGCTCTGGGGGACTCGACCCTGTTCTTCCCCCTTCTCCCTCCTCTGGTTTTGCGAAGGATTTTTCCATCCTAAATTCGCTCTTTCATGCTTTCCGATGGGCCAGGGCCCGGTAGCGGAGGTAAAGCTTTTTCAAAAATCGGTGGACAAAAGTATCGTAGAAAATAAATTGGGCCACTGTGTTCGGGTCCCTCAAGGCGGCCCAGGGCAGGCGTCGGTCGAATTTTTTCAGATCGGCAAGGAAACCCCGAAAAGAGGCCCAAGAATTGCCTTTCTCCGCAATCCAATTGTGCAGTAGCCAGCCATGAGTGAAGTACTGAAAGCCGCGGAAACGGACCCGGTCCATGGTAAGGTGATCAAACCCCATCTCCCGGCCCAGCCGGTAGACCCGCTGAAAGATCAGGGTCCCCTGAAAGGCATTGGAATAGGAGGTCCGTCCGTCCTGTTCCTCATGTCTTCGCTCCACGTACTGGGGTTCCTTGAGATAGCCGATGAGGGGGTAGGATAGGATGCACTGCAAGGCAAATTCGAAATCCCCGTAAGGGGCCCCCTCGAAAGCCCTCAGTTCCTTGGCCCTGGAGATTTGGAATAGAGTTCCGCTCCCGCAGGAGGGGAAAATGGTCAATCCTCCGCGGGTCCGGCCCAGGTTCTCCAGCCACCACTCCCGGGGCAACACCTCGTCCAGACCAAGGGACAGGTTTCTCCCGATTTTCTCCTCCCGATACCGCGACTCGGCGCCCGAAAAGACAACTCCGACGCCGTGCTTTTGAACGAGCCCGACAGCCTTGGAAAGATGTTGCCGGTCGATAAAATAATCGTCGTCGGTCAAGAAGTGCCCCCATTCCCCGGTGGCGTATTCATAGAGGAGTTTCCGGTAGTTGGGTCCGCTTCCCAGGTTCCGGGCACTGCGGAAGAAGCGGAATCGCGGATCGTGGAAGTACTTTTCCACTCTTTCCTGAGTCCCGTCCGTGGAAGCGTTGTCGGAAACCAGGACCTCGAAATTGGGGTAATCCTGGACCAGCGCCGATTCGATGGCCTCCACCAGGTAATTTGCCCGGTTGTAGGTTGGAATCAAGACGCTGATCTTGGGAGAAATATTCAGATTGGGGTCCATTTCAGCTTCCCGCAAAATTTCCCCCCTTCCGGTAGCCGCGGACGAGGGCAAAAGATTCCAAGGGATTCGAGAAGGTTACCGGAAGCGAGACGACGATCAAAGCCAGGCAAATGCCCAGGGCGCCAAGGCCCTGGCCTAGAAAGATGGCCAGAGGAGGGAAACCAAAGGCCGCACACACAACCCAAAGCACCTGCCATTTCAAATGACCGGTCCCGTTGAGAAAGACCGAGAAACAGTTGCTCCAGCCGTACACCAAACCCCAAATTCCCAGCCAGAAAAAAAGGGAAGGGGTCTGAACCCATTTCCCGGTCCACAAATAAATGATCCGGTCTCCCAGAAGGACCATGACAAGAATCCCGGCTACAAAAATCAAAAGTGTATATCCGACCGTTATTCGCAAAGTCCGATCGATCCAGGCAAAATCCCGAGTCGCCAGGGCTTCCGTGTAAGCCGACCAGATGGGGAGAAGAAGGGCAAAATGAAAGCCGGCCAGGACCAGGTAAACCCGTTTAATGAGAAAATAATCTCCCACGGTCTCCAGTCCCAGAACGCCGCTGACCACAAAATAGTCGGCATTCAACAGGCCGGTAGAAAAAATCTGCAAAGCCGCAAACTGGGCGCTGGGCCGCCATAGTTCCTTGATCTTTTCCCAGATGGTCAGCGGGGGAATCAGCCCCAGCGGCCACTGCCGGACCTTCAAGAAAATCCCCCAGGCAAAGATCGAGACGGCGAGCGTCACCAAGAACAGGGTAAAATTAATAAAGAAAAAAGACCTGCCCAGGAAGACGAAAAGCAGCGTACATGCCAGCAGCCCCAGCTTGGAAAGGCCGTTGAAGAGCGCGTTCCAATGGCTTTCCTGGTAGCCGAAGAACCCCGAGCTGAAAATGTTGAAGGCGATATTGAAGGCCAGAATGGAACCGCCCACGGCAATCAAGAAAGAGCCTTCGCCGACAAGGCCCGGGTTCTGGGATCGGAACAACAGCTCCCAGGGAATGAGCCATTTGGCCACGAAAAACAGAACGGTTAGGAAAATCGCGCTGAAAATGAACCAGTAGAAAACCGACAAAAAATAGATGCGCGGTTGAGGCCCCGCGGTCTCCTTTTGTCCGTAAAGATAGGCCAATTTATTCCGAAGGGCGTTTCCGAACCCGAAATCAAACCCATTAATGAGAATTCCGTTCAAGGACATCAGGATGGCCCACATCCCGAACTCTTCCGGGGAGAAATAGCGGGCCAGGATCCCGGCCATCAGAACTCCTACGCCGATGGTAACGCCGGTTGAGCCCAGAAGAGAAAGAGAACCCCTTCGAATTTTTTGGGTCCGAACCTCGCCCGAATGATTTCCCATTTTATTCAAAATTCGAACTGGACTTTTTCTCATCCTTTTTGATTACCATTGTATCCTGGACTTTCGCACTTTCAAGCGACATTTGACAAAGAATTTATAACATAGCGGTGCAATTTTTGAAAGTTATCATCAGAAGTAGACATGCCAGAAAACAGATCGTTCCAGAATGTCCG
>JACAEW010000312.1 GCA_013388675.1 Syntrophaceae bacterium
CCCCAAACCCCTTCCACCCTCTGCTGAAAAGGCCCCCACGAAATTCTAGGATCTTCTACCAAAATTCTGCCCCTATTGCCTTGACGGACAATTCCCCATTTGTTATTTTTAACCGCCAAAAAACAAGTTCTTATCAATCGACGCTAGGATCAGTTTATTCGGTTTTCAGGCCCATCTTCTTGATGAGTTCTCCGTGGACTTTGTACCCCTCCTGGATGATCTTGGCGACTTCATCGCCTGGGCGATAGGATATCTCGAAGGACCATTTCTTCATGACTTCCTTGAAGGTGGGGTGGCCCATAGCGTTCTTGAACGCTTTGTTGAGTTTTTCCATCCGGTCTTTCGGGGTTCCGGCGGGAGCGCCGATGGCGACGTAATTCACCATGTAAAGCCCCGGATAGCCGCTCTCCTGGACCGTGGGCACATCGGGGAAATCCGACAGACGGTTGGCGTTCGTGGTCGCCAAAAGCCGCATCGCCCCGGCCTTTACCTGAGGCACGAATTCGGCGACTGTTGTCGCGGTGATGTGCCCGCCCAGAAGGGCGGTTATGGCCGGGTTCCCCCCCTTAAAGGGGACATGAGACCATTTCACCCCCGTCACCATGGCGATCCGCTCCATCATGAGATGCTGGGCGCTTCCCGTCCCGACCGTTCCGTAGGTGACTTTTCCGGGGTTGGCACGGGCGTAATCGATAAGATCTTTAAGGGTCTTAAGGGGCGAGTCCGCTTTCACGGCTATGCCTTGGGGGTATTCGGCGTATTGCATAATGGGTGCGATGTCCTTCACCGGATCGTAGGGCACCTTGACAAAATGGGGCTGGGTTTCCATGGCGCCGATGGAAAGCGCTCCCACGGTATATCCGTCGGGCTTTGCTTTGGCCAGGGCTCCAACCGCGATGGACCCCCCGCCGCCGGGCTTGTTCAGGACCACAAAGGGCTGTCCCAGCTCCTTGCCGGCGATTTCGCATATCGTCCGGGAAACGATATCCGTCGAGCCTCCGGCGGCAAAGAGAACCAGAAATTCAATGGGGCGGTCGGGATACTGTTCCCCCATTGCCCCGGCGGGAAGGAGCAGCATCGCGCAGGCACAAAGAACGGCCAGCGCCGATCTTGAACAATGCTTTCGATACATGGGACCCTCCTTGTTTGTTTGCATTCGAAACGCCCTGACAGCAAGACCGCGGAAGGCGCGGCAACGAGACCCGATCGGCCGGGACGAATCCCGCACGACGAGATCATATTATCGGGCCGGGTTTTTGTCAACACCATCCTTGGGGTAATCTCACATTGTGAGATAAATTTTTTAATAAGTGATATTATGTTGTTGAATTCATCCTTTTCTTTAAATAAAATGCAGGCAGGTTTGCGACAGGTGAATAGGCTGGATAAAGAACAGATAATGGAGAAAACGGAGCCCCGGAAGGGTGCGCAGAGCATCAACAGGGCCATATCGCTGCTGCGGATCGTGGCCCGGCATAACGACAAGGGCAGCCCCCTCTCGAAAATCGCCCGCGAATCCGGTCTCCATATCGCCACAGCGCACCGCATGCTCTCCGCGATGAGCCGGGAAAACCTGCTCCATCAGGATCAGGGTTCAAAACTATACTATCTGGGCATCGAGCTCTTCCTCCTCGGAAACAAGGCTCAGGAATTCCACCTGCGGGACCGATTCCGGACCCCCCTGGAGCGTATCGCCCGGGAATCGGGGGACACCGTCTTTTTGCTGATCCGCTCCGGCTACGACGCATTGTGCCTGGACCGGGTGGAAGGCCAGTACCCGATCCGAACCATCATGTTCGACGTGGGGTCCCGCCGGCCCCTCGGAATCGGGGTCGGAGGCCTGGCGCTCATCGCCTTCGACCCCCCGGAGGTCTTTGCATCGATCATGGATATCAATGCGGGACGGTTCACCCGCTATCCCCGGGTCACCGCGCGCGAAATCGAGCAACTGGCCTATGCTTCCCGGAAATCCGGTTACATCCTCAGCAAAGGGTATTTTTACGAGGGGGTTACTTCCATCGGCGTGCCCGTATTTAACGAACAAAGAAGGGTCATCGCGGCGATCGCCCTTTCCTCGATTTCCCAGCGGATGGATGATTCGCGGTGCCAGTTGATGGTTCGTCTGATCAAAAGCGTGACTCAAATGGAGGGGGTTAACTTTCCGGCGGGGAAGAGGACCCTGCGGTGATTCCCCTTTCTATACTTTGGCGGCGGTTTTCGGGATGGGCAGGTTGATTTGCCGGAAGGCAAAAGGCAGCTAAAGGATTTGTGGCCGAAAGGGCCTCAATCCTTCCGGGGTATCCCCCCAAAAAAAAGGAGACGAAAAATGGAAGACATATTAAAGTATCTGGATCTGGAGGGCGCCGTGAAACTCTGCCAGGAGCTGGTGCGAATTCCCAGCCCGGTCGGGAAGGAGAAGAAGGTCGCCGTCCATCTGGCCGAGGTCCTGCGGAAGACAGGGCTCGACGAAGTCACCCTCATCGAGGGGGAAAAAGATCGGCCCAACGTGCTGGCCCGTTATAGAGGAACGGGCGGCGGGCACTCCCTGCTCTTCTACGGCCACATCGATAGCGAATCGCCGGGAGTCCGCGAGGAGTGGACCATGGACCCGTACGGAGGAGAAATCAAGGACGGCAAGGTTTACGGCCGGGCCTCGAAGGACATGCGCGCCGGGATCTCGGGTTTCGTGAAGGCCGCCGAGGCCATGATTCGGCGGGGAGTCCGCCCGAAGGGCGACCTGGTCCTGGCCTTCTGCGTGGACGAGGAAGTCGCCGGCCCGAACGGGATCGGCTACCTGGTAAAGAACGGACACGTCAAAGCCGACGCCGCCATTTATGGGGAAACGTACCGCCTGGGAGACATCATGCGGGCGGATTCGGGCTTCCTTTGGCTGAGGATCACCAGCATTGGGGTGCCAGCACACTGCCAGCTCAGGACCGACGAGAAGAAGTCGGTGAACGCGGTGGAAAAGATGGCCAAATTGATCCTGAAGCTCACGGCGTTGCATTTACCCTTTAAGCCGCATCCCCTCTTTGCGGGAATGTACCCCGGGATTACGGCGGGAACGACGATCGCCACGCGGGAGAATCAACTCATCAACGCCGTACCCGACCGCTGCACCGCCACTTTCGACGTCCGCCTGCTCCCCGGCATGGATACGGACGAAGTTCGGGCAATCATCCAGCGCGCCGCGCGGGAACTAGAATCCGAGGACGGCGAGGCCAAATTCACCATCCAGGAGATTTCCCGGCGCGGGCCTACGGAGACCCCAGAAGATCACCCCATCATCCAGACCATCGCGCGCAATTTCGAGAAGGTCACCGGCCGCAAGGCCCGCGTCGTGGGCCATGAGATGACCAGCGACGAATACTTCCTCAGAAACGCCGGGATCATGGGAGTCCATTTCGGCCCGGGCAACTGGGCCGGGCACAAACCCGACGAGCACATCGAGATCGAACAGATCCACATCGTCGCCAAGGTATACGCCCTCTGCGCCCACGATTACCTGTTCGCCTGATCGCAGAGCGGCAGGGAAATACCGGGCCTGGATGCTTGCCTCCGGGAAAAGGAGCCTTTGACCCATGCGGAATATCGAAGAGATCAAAACTGACGTTCTGGTCATCGGGGGCGGGGCTGCCGGGTGCTGGGCCGCCCTGGCCGCCTCCGACCACGGCCTGGACGTCACCCTGGTGAATAAGTACCCCCTGGGCAAATCGGGAACGACGATCGTAGGGATGATTACCTACAACGCCCCCATGGGTCGGCTGGGCATGCACCCGGAGGACTCTCCCGATATCTATTTCGCCGACCTGGTGAAGGAGGGGGCCCGGCTGGGGGAACAGAATCTCATGGAGATATTCGTCCGCCGCGGACGGCTGACGGTCCTGCAACTTGAAAAGCTGGGGGTCCCCTGGGATAAGAAAGACGGAAAGTTCGAGGTGAGGCGCCTGCCCGGCATGAGCATTCCCCGAGGGTGTTTTTCGGACCACCGCACGGGGCTCATGATCCAGCGCATGTTGGTTAAAGAAATCGGCCGCCGGGCCAACATCCGCACCGTGGAGAGAAAGATCACCAAGCTGCTCATGTCCGGCGGCCGGGTCGCGGGCGCGGCTGGGCTCAATATCCACAACGGAAATTTCGTCAAGTTCACCGCCCGGTCCGTCATCCTGGCCACGGGAGGGGCCGGCCGCCTCTTCCGCCTTACCAGCATGCCAGAAGATGCCCGCGGCGACGGGTATTACCTAGCTTACGAAGCCGGGGCGCGGCTGATCGACATGGAATTCCATCTCTTCTTTCCGGCCACCCTAGTCTACCCCGAAACCCTCCGTGGCCTCGTCGTGCCCCGGGGAACCACGGTGCCTCTCGGCGCCCGCATTCTCAATGGCCGGGGGGAGCGGTTCATGCACAAGTACTACCCCGAGGCGGAGCTGGCCACTCGGGACAAGGCGTCCATCTCCATTTTCCGGGAGATAAAGGCGGGAGCCACCACCCCCCATGGCGGAGTCTACATGGATGTCTCGGCGGTGGAGGACCTTCTGGAACGGTATCCTACCTCCTTCAAGGATTTCAAGGAAGCCGGGATGAATCTCCCGGAAGAACGTTTGGAAATCGCCCCAGGCCTCCATTACACCCTGGCCGGGGTGGATATCAACAGCTTCGGCGAGACGTCCCTTCCGGGTCTTTATGCCGCCGGGGAGGTCGCGGGTAACATGCACGGGGCGAACCGGATCGGCGGGTCCGCCCTCCCCGAGTGTTCGGTCTTCGGCCAGATCGCCGGGGAGAATGCCTCCATGCACGCCCTCTTTGCCGCCGATGCCACGCCCGAAGAAGGATCGGCCGAAGACGAGTTCGCTCGCCTGGACGCCCTTCTTGACCGGGGTCGCAAGGGGGAATTTCGGCCCATCGCTCTCATCCGGAGGCTGCAGGAAATCATGTACGACAAGGTGGGCGTCCTGCGCAACGGGCCCGGCCTGGCCGAGGCGATCCGGGAGATAGGCGAGCTCAGGGCCCGGGCTAGCGATATGAAGATCAATCCCTCACGGGTCTACAATAACGAATGGATTGACGCGGTCGACGCGATCGGCATGATTGACCTGGGGGAGATCTCGGCGCGGGCGGCCTTGGCCCGGACCGAAAGCCGGGGGGCGCACTTCCGGGAAGACTTTCCCTGGGAGGATGATGCTAACTGGGGCCGCCACAGCCTGGCATTTAAAAAGGACGGGCGCCTCGATCTCTCCACCCGCCCCGTAACCATTACCAGAACCGAGGTGTAATTGAATGGCACTGCCAGAGATCAAGCTGAAAGTGTACCGCTTTACGCCGGGCCGGGATATCCAGGCGGAATACCGCGAATACAAGGTGGAGAAGACGGAGAAGATGTCCGTCCTAAGCGCCCTGCAGTATATCTACGAGAATCTGGACGGCAGCCTCTCCATGAGCGGCTATTTCTGCTACCGCAAACTGTGCGGCCTGTGCCAGCTGCGGATCAACGGGAAGAACCGGCTGAGCTGCCGAACAGCGGTGAAAGACGGCATGATCATCGAACCCCCGGAGGGATACCCTTTGATCAAGGACCTGGCCGTCGATTTTTCCACGGGCTGGAAAGGGAAACCGGGGCGGTGAGTTTGCCCTTCTCCGCTATCCTCGTCCCGGAAAGCAGGCAGCGGAGGAGGAGCCGAGACACGGAATCTATGCCCTTAGACCCCCAGAAATATTCCGGCAAACGCGCACGGGAGGAGAAGCCTCCGAGGAGTGTATATGAAGAAAATTTGCGATAGCATATTGGAAGCCATCGGCAATACGCCCCTTGTGCGACTCAACCGCGTGACTGAGGGCCTGGAGGCCGAAGTCCTGGTTAAATGCGAATACATGAACCCGAGCGGCTCCATCAAGGACCGCATCGCACTGCGCATGATCCGGCACGCCGAGGAAACCGGGAAGCTCAAGAAGGGCTCGAAGGTCGTAGAAGCCTCGACCGGGAACACGGCCATCGCCCTTTCCATGGTCTCTGCCGTCAGGGGGTACAAAGCCCTCATGTGCATGCCCAAGGGCTGGGCCACGGTGGAGAGGACGAGGACCATGCGTGCCTACGGAGCAGAGGTTCAAGAAGTGGAGCCGGGGGAAGAGATCGAGCGGGAGCTGAAGGGAAAGAGCGTCCACGGCGGGGTCGTGGAGCTTCTCCCCCGAATTAGGTGTTTGGAGATGGAAACTCATGAGCCCGCCACCTGGTGGGCCCGCCAGGCGCTCAATCCGGAGAACATCGCCGCCAACCGAGATACCACTGGAAAGGAGATCCTCGAGCAGACCGGGGGGAAGGTGGACGCCTTTGTGGCCTCCGTCGGGACTGGGGGAACGCTCCTAGGGGTCGCCGAAGCCCTTCTGGCGGTGAACCCCGGCGTTAAGATCTATGCCGTCGAGCCAGCCAGCTCCTCCCTCTTCAAGATGGCCCCTGAACTGCGGCCCTATATGGAAAAATACGGGATTCCCGGCATCGCGGGGTGGATCATCACCCAGCTTGAGGAGCGGAAGATCCTCGCCGAGGCATATCTGGTGGAAGATCCGGAGGCGGTCGAAATGACCAATCGCCTGGCTCGTGAAGAAGGCCTCTTCTGTGGTATATCTGGCGGCGCAAATGTCCACATTGCCTTGAAAGTCGCCCAGCAGATGGGCAAAGGAAAGACCGTGGTTACGGTCCTGCCTGACAACAGATACCGGTACTTCGGGAATGAGCATTACACGACCTGACAGGCCGCGGGAACTTTCCTCCCCCGCAGGCGGAGGGTGGAATAGGCGATGAGAAGGGATCTCGTAACGGGTTGCGTCTGGCTGGGGATCGGGCTCCTGTTCGGCGCCGGCGCGTTGCGCTACAAACTGATGCACCTGGGGGCCTACGGCCCGGGTTTCTATCCCTTCATAACCGCGGGCGCTCTTATTGTGCTGTCGGCAGTCCTCATCCTGGTGTCCTATGATAAGCGGGGAGACGCGGGTGCAGAGGCTACCGGCCAAAAGGGGATCCGAAAGATTGTGCTCGCCCTCATCGGTCTTTTCGGGTTCGGGGTCCTCCTGCCCTACATGGGTTTTATTCTGACCACTTTTATTCTCCTTCTGTTTCTCTTCCGCTATGTCGAACCGGTCCGCTGGGCGCTGGCCGTCTTTACCGCGGCCGCGGCCACCGGGATCTGCTATGCCCTTTTTGTCCGCTGGCTAGGCGTTCAGATGCCCAGGGGAATCTTATATTTTTAGGACGGGGGATGGGTTTCTTCGATCATTTATCCATGGCCTTTGCCGTCTCCCTTGAGCCGATGAACCTGGTCATGTGCTTCGTCGGCGTGTTTCTGGGAACGATGGTAGGGGTCTTGCCCGGCCTGGGGCCAACCGCGGTTATATCGCTTCTTCTCCCGATGACCTTCACCATGACGCCGGTCCAGTCCATCATCATGCTGGCGGGGATTTATTACGGTGCCTACTACGGCGGCTCAACGACCTCGATCCTGGTCAACATCCCCGGCGAAGCAGCTTCGGTCATCACCTGCCTTGACGGATACCAGATGGCGCGGCAAGGCCGGGCAGGACCGGCCCTGGGAATCTCGGCATTCGGCTCCTTTATCGGCGGGACCTTCGCCGTCTTGATGCTCATGCTGATCGCTCC
>JACAEW010000337.1 GCA_013388675.1 Syntrophaceae bacterium
TTCATGAATCGCCCCTACATGGGCCTGCCAAAGCAGAGATTGCCCTCATACCAGACATTTCTTATCGATGAGGCGCTAAGCGCCCAGGCTTTTTCCGCGATCCTGCGCGCAAGAAATGGGTTCGCCTTCAATCCCGATTGGTTTGTGGCGGAACGATGTCCCGCCAAACGCAAGATGCCCCTACGGCGTAATGGAAG
The DNA here is from genome assembly GCA_013388675.1 of Syntrophaceae bacterium. Lineage (GTDB taxonomy): Bacteria > Desulfobacterota > SM23-61 > SM23-61 > SM23-61 > SM23-61. The sequence goes on from JACAEW010000337.1 coordinate 198, forward strand.
GCTTTTTCCCGCTTACCAAGATGTTTTTATTGGTTGCGCTGTAACCGCTCGGAGCGAATTCAGAGATTCAAAAAGTCGTCAATCGGAAGGGCTCAATCCGGCACGTTGCGGATGAAGGCCGCGGTCTCCTCGGGAAGGGCCACGTTGATGAACATACCCGTTCCCAGCTCGAACCCGGCCGGGGTCACCAGGCGAGGGAGAACCTGCAGGTGCCAGTGGAAGTATTCTTCCTGCTCGTCCTTGATGGGCGCCGTGTGGACAATATAATTATAATCGGGGTTATTCAATCCCTTGTACAGCTTTCCCAGGGTCTTTTTCAGCACATAGGCAAACTCCTTGGCCTCGTCCATGGAGATCGAGCCAAAAGAGGCGTTGTGCGCCTTGGGGATGATCCAGGTCTCGAAGGGCGCCCGGGACGCGAAGGGATGAAAGGCGGCAAAGCGATCGGTCTCCAGCACCAAGCGGGTGCGCAGGTTTAAACCTTCCCGCAGAATATCGCAGTACACGCAGGTCCCCTCGTCGTCAAAGTGCCCGGCCGCTTTTTCGAAACGGTAGCGGATGGTAAGGGGAACGATGGGCATGGCCACCAGCTGGGAATGGGGATGTTCCAGGGAGGTACCGGCCCGGGGACCGTGATTCTTGAAAATAATGATCACCTTGAAACGGGGGTCCTCCCGCAGCGCCAGGTACCTTTCCCGGTAGGAAAGGATAATCTCTTCGACCTGCTTGTCGGCCATGAGAGGAATACACTGGTTGTGCTGGGGACATTCGACGATCACTTCATGCTGGCCCACCCCGTCCATTTTGCGGAACATTCCTTCTTCTTCCTTACGCGACAGGCTCCCTTCGGGGACCAGGGCGGAAAATTTATTGGGAAAGGCCCGCACCCACCATCCCGGTCCATTGGCCGCACCCCCCTTGCGGTAGGCCATGGTTTCGGGAGGGGTCATGCTCTCGTTTCCGGGACAGAAAGGGCAGTCATTTTTGTACTCTGGCAAAGAGACTTGGACGGGAGGCCTGCTAAAATCGTGGGGTCGCTTGGCCCGCTCGGTGGCGAGAATAACCCACTGCTTGGTTGCCGGGTCTTGTCTTAGCTCGGGCATAAACTCACCTGGATTACAGATTTCCGCTTTGTTCGAAAAGTACTTGATCAATGAATTTTAAGGAATCATTCGTCAATGGCCAGAGTCTCGGCCAGAAGCCGAAATTTCCCTTAAGATCCCGGTCCTGCCAGAAATCCCCCCTGGCCCCCTTTATCAAATGGGGGGGTGGGGAGGATTTCAGAGAGGGGTTAACCAAACAAGATTTCTGGTCCCATTTCAAGCTTTCTTTTTTTGAACGTCCGGGCGATGAATCACGTGCTTTTCGAACAAAGCCTAACTGAAATGGTTTTTTCATTCTCCGGTCTGAACCGCTATTTCAACCCTTCGGTTCAGGGCGCGCCCCGCTTCCGTGGCGTTACTGGCCACGGGTTGGGAAGGACCCAGCCCCTCGGAGGTCACCCGGGAAGGGTTCAGGTTCTGGTAAGCCACTAGGTAGTCCCTCACTTTGGCGGCCCGCTTCTCGGAAATGGCCCGGTTGGCGCTCTCCGAACCGGTGCTGTCCGTATGCCCGCGCAGGACGATCTTATGCTCGGGGTACTTTTTCAGGAAGGTCCCCACTTGGTCCAGAATTTCCTGGCCGGATTCGCTGATTTCTGTGGATGGGGTAAAGAGGTTGATGGCCAGGAGGGTGATCACGATCTCCTGATCGCCTGCTTTCACCACGGCCCGGGGAATCTTGCCTGCCTCGGATAGCATGGTTTTTTCCCTCGCCAGAGCCTCGGCTTTCTTTTGAAGGACTACCAATTTCTCTCTCTCGATAGTCAGTCTTTCTTCCTTGGCCTTCAGCTCGGCCGCTTCCCGCGCCTGCTGCGCGGCCATCTGCTCGGCCTTCAGCTTGGCTTCCGCCAGTTCCCTTTCCTTCTGGGCAAGACGGGCGGACTCCTCCAACCGGGAAGCCTGAATTTCTTTCTGCTTTAGGGCCTCCAGTTCGGCGGCTCTCCTCTGAGCTTCCAGGAGCTCTCTTTTCTTTTGTTCTTCCAGCTCGGCCGCCTTTCGTCGGACCTCTTCCAGGGCTTTGCGTTCCTCCTCGGCCTTGGCTTGAATTTCTCTGGCTTTCTCCACCTCGGCAAGCTTCTTTTTCATGACTTCGACGGCGTTCTGATAGTCGGATAATTCCCGCCGGCTGTCCTTTAGCGAGGTTAAGACGCTGACCTTTTTCGCTTTGGCCTCGGCGGTCTGGGCTTTGAGCTTGGCCATGGTGCCCAGGTAAATGATTTCCCGGTCCTTGGCCTCGGATGAAGTCAGCCGGGCAAGGAACCCTTTTTTCGCCTCGTATTCCTTCTCCGCCTGGGACAGCCAGGACCTGGCGGCTACCAGGTCATCCAGGGCCTCCTTGTCGGCCCCCGCCCTCCGCGCCTGGTCGATGGCGAACTTGGCTTCCTCGATGATCATGGTCGGAGTCGTCGCCGCCGAAGCCTTCGAAAGAAAAACAAGGGAAGACCCCAGAAAGAGGAGAAAAAGGGCCTGCATTTTCCGAGTAAAGCTGGAATTCATCATCTTTCCTCTTCCTTACTGGGCTTTTTTCAGGCGTTCAATTTCCGCCTTGGCCTTCTGCAGCTCGTCCTGGGTGGCTGCCAGCCGTTCCTCCTCGGTCCTCAGTTCGGCGGTGGCTCGGGCCAGTTCGGCATATGCGCGGGCCAACCGGGAGGTCTGGGCAAATTTGACCGCGTCCTTGGAGCTCCGGGCATTGCCCGCGGTCACCAGAAGGTCCTGCGCCTGCTTCAGGTATTCGGAAGCATATTTATCCGCCTGCGCCTTCTGGGCGGCATCAATGGCATTTTTGGCGTCGGTGTACTCCTGTTCCTGGGCCGGGGTAATGGATTGAGCCGAGGCCATCCCCGGCGTGGGTAGGAGAATTGCGAAGGCCCAAAAAAAGATAGAAAAAAACAGCTTGTTGACCTGCATGCCAGCCTCCTAGGGGATGGGGAAAAAGTTTTCTTGGGTTCTTATCGGAAAAGCTGCCTAAATTATAACGACCGGGAGGACCAGAATCAAACGAAAACGGGAAAATAAGAGGGGAACCCGAATGGAAAAGCCCCCTCGGGGACCGCGAGGACCCTTCGGGGGCTCAACCGGAGTGCAACCTTGCTTGCATCTACTCCTTGGGGATCCGCATGCCGTAAAACGATCGCCATACAAAGAAAAGGGCGATGAGGAAAAAAACAAACCCGATGTAGTAGGATATCCCCTTCATCATGGGGGCGATGGCGATCTCCATGGCTAGAAGTCCGAAGAGGGTAGTGAACTTGATGATCGGGTTCAGGGCCACCGACGAGGTATCCTTGAAGGGGTCCCCCACCGTGTCGCCTATCACCGTCGCCGCGTGGAGGGGAGTTCCCTTCTCTTTCAGGTCCACCTCCACCACCTTCTTGGCGTTGTCCCAGCAGCCTCCGGCGTTGGCCATGAAAATGGCCTGGTACAACCCGAA
>JACAEW010000134.1 GCA_013388675.1 Syntrophaceae bacterium
CAGAAGGGCAATGCCCGGTTCCGCCAAGAAATCGTCGAGGCGGCTTTGAAGGAGGCCGAATCCAAGATGGCCCCCATCCGCGAAACTGCGGTTTCTGCTAAAACGAAAAGGCAATCGCTCGCGATTTTGGCGCGAGCGATGGAGGATTTGCTTTCGGTTATGCCTTCCTGATGGATGGCCCGCAGTCCATGCGCTGCGGGTAAAGACATCTCCATCCCTGCATGTCGAAAGGGAAAAGGTATGGTCAGAAAAGAATTTGCGGGGGTCTTCCCTTATCTGGTATCTCCGGTGGATTCGGAGGGAAGGGTAAAAGAATCAGTTCTGGCCAGCCTGGTGAAACACCTCATCAAAAAGGGGGTCCACGGCCTGACTCCCCTGGGAAGCACGGGGGAATTTGCCTACCTGACCTGGCCCCAGAGGCAAAGGGTCGTTGAAGTCGCAGTGGAGGCCGCCGCGGGAAGAGTTCCGGTGGTGGCCGGAGTCGCTCACACCTCCATCCCGGAGGCCGTTCGCCAGGCGAAGGAAATGGAAAAAATCGGGGTCGACGGCATTCTGGCGATTATGGACACCTATTTCCCCGTTTCAGCCGAAGGGGTCGCCGCCTACTTCCGTGGGATCGCCGAGGCGGTTTCTCTTCCGGTGGTTCTTTACACCAACCCCACCTTCTCGGCGACCCAACTTTCCGCAGAGGTCATTGAAACCCTGGCCGCAGTCCCCAACATCCGCTACCTGAAGGACGCCTCGGCCAACACGGGAAACCTTTTGACCCTGATGAATCGTCTCGAAGGAAAGATAAAGGTTTTTAGCGCCTCCGCCCATATTCCCCTCGCGGTGATGATGTTCGGGGGGGTGGGCTGGATGGCCGGTCCGTCTTGCGTGGTCCCGGAAGAGAGCGTGAGGCTCTATGAATTGGCCCGGCAACGGCACTGGGAAGAGGCGATTATCCTACAGAAGCGCCTCTGGGGGATCAACTGGGTTTTCCAGAAATACGCCCTGGCGCCTTGCATCAAAGCCTGCCTGGAATTGCAGGGATTCCCCGTGGGAGATCCCATCCCTCCCCTTCAGCCTTTGAAGGGCCCGGCGGTGAAAGAGATCGAAGCCGTTCTGAGCGCTCTCGGGGCCCTTGCAAGCGAGACCCGTTAAAGAACGGGAACGTCGGGCTTCTGCAACCAAATTAAACCAATTCAACCAATTTGAAAAAAGGTCTTGACACGGAGGGGTTTCCTTTTTTATAGTAAAGTGACTCCATGACCTATTCCAACCTTCCCCCGATCGAGAAACTCCGCAAAATGTTGGCGGGCCGCCGGGCCACCGCCGGGGGTCGTCTTCCGCCGGAAAGAGCCCTGGCGGAAAGCCTAAAAGTTTCGCGGGCGGCTTTGCGGAAAGCCCTGGCCGTCTTGGAACGGGAAGGGAAAATTTGGCGGCATGTTGGGCGGGGCACCTTTCTCGGTCCCCGGCCCGAATCCTCTCCCGAAGATGTTTCCCAGGTTTCCTTGGGAACCAATCCGGCGGAGATCATGGAGGCCCGATTGATTCTCGAACCCAAGCTGGCGGCCCTGGCCGCTTTGCGGGCCACCCAGAATGATTTGGCCGACATGGAGCTTTGCCTGAAGCGCTCCCGGGAGACTCCCAGTCCGGGAGGGTTTGAAAAATGGGACGAGCAGCTCCATTGGACGATCGCCCAATCGGTCGGCAATTCCTTGCTGGTTACGCTTTTTGCGGTCATCCATAAAATGCGCCGGAGCAATATCTGGGGAGACCTTAAGGAGGCCTCTTTGACTCCTGTCCGGCGCCGGGTCTATTCCCAGCAACACAAAGAGGTTTTGGAATCTTTCCAGCGACGCGATGCGGTCAGGGCCGAAAGGCTCATGCGCGAACATCTGGAGACCGTTCGAAACCATCTCTTGGAAACAGCGCGGGTCATTTAGGGGCCGAATCAAACCAGGCAGCGGGATAAGAGAAGGGCGCCTCCTTTAAAAGAAGGGGCAGGTCCGTGACCCTTAAAGCGAGGGTTCAATCGCCCTTCGTTGAAACCTAGGTGGTAGCAAGATGGGGAAAATGACGATCGACAGGTTGAGCGGCATGATCATGATCCTTGGCGGCCTTTTTGTGGCCTGGGAGCGAAGAGTCCTGCCCCTGGGAACGCATAGCCAACCGGGCCCGGGATATTTCCCGCTGCTATTGGCACTTCTTTTGATCGTGATGGGAATCCTCCTGGTCTGGGGGGGGCGGAGCTCCAGGACCATTCGTTCCCTTACCTGGGAGGAAACGCCCCACGCCGCCGCCATTTTGGGATGCTGTCTTTTTGCCACTTTTTTCCTGGAGATGATCGGGTATCGGCTCACCATGTTGGCCATCATGGGGTTTTTGTTCGGAGTCATGGAGCGCCTTCGTCTTTGGTTGACTGCGATCCTGACGCTCGGTTTTTCATTCGGGACCTTCTACCTCTTTGATACCCTTCTTCGGGTCCCCTTACCGCGCGGGGGATGGGGGTTTTGATGGAGGCGAGCGTCCAGAATTTGATCTTGGGATTTTCCACCGCCTTTACATCCGGGAATTTTTTTTATGCCCTGAGCGGATGTTTGATCGGCACCATGGTCGGGGTTCTGCCCGGCGTGGGCCCTCTGGCGGGGATCAGCATGCTTCTCCCCACCACCTTCGGTTTGAACCCCACCTCGGCGATCATCCTCCTGGCGGGCATTTATTACGGGGCAATGTACGGAGGGTCGACGACCTCGATTTTGATGCGGATCCCCGGAGAGGCGGCCTCGGTGATGACCTGCATCGACGGCTACGCCATGGCCCAGAAAGGGCGGGCGGGCCCGGCTTTGTCCATCGCCGCGATCGGATCTTATATCGCCGGAACGCTCAGCGTGGTGGGGCTCATGTTTCTGGCCCCCCCGCTAGCGAGATTCGCCCTCGGCTTTGGACCTCCGGAGTATTTCAGCCTTCTTCTCTGCGGACTCATCGTCCTGAGCTACATGACGGGGGGGTCCATCGTCAAAAACCTGGCCATGATCGTTCTCGGCCTCCTGTTCGGGATGGTCGGCATTGATCAGATGAGCGG
>JACAEW010000050.1 GCA_013388675.1 Syntrophaceae bacterium
TAGGTCCCCCTTCCGCAGGATATCTCCAGGGTCATCAGCGGGAAGGAAAAGTCTCTCAGAACGAGCGAATAAACGACCGCTTCCCTTTCCGCCGCTTCCGGGGTCTCCCCGGAGCGGGCTCTCTTGTAAAGAGCCACCCCTTGCTGCTTGACCGCTGAATACAAGGGCGGCCTTTGGCGGATCTTTCCCCGGAATCGATTCAGAACCTCCTCCACTTCCTGCTGGGAGCAGAGGAATCCGTCCTTTTCGGCCACGATCCTTCCGTCCGCGTCCAAGGTTTCGGTTTCCTGTCCCAGCCTCGCCGTGGCAATGTACTCTTTGGTCCCCTCCAGGTTGAAGGGCGCCAGCTTGGTGCCTTCTCCTAAATAAAGAGGTAGAACCCCCGTGGCCAAAGGGTCCAGGGTCCCGCCGTGCCCAACTTTGCGGATGCGCAGCGCCTTTCTCACCCAGGCGACCACATCGTGAGAGGTCCAGCCTTTGGGTTTGTCAATAACCAAGACCCCGTTTAGAGAGCTTCCCGTACGACCCCCAAGACCCGACGCTGAACTTGGGACAAACTTCCCTCCACCGTGCAACCGGAGGCGGCCGGGTGTCCCCCTCCTTGAAACTTTCCCGCAATCCGGGCCACATCCACCGCTCCCCGGGAGCGCATGCTGACCCGGTATTTTTGGGGCGTTACCTCCCGGAAGAGCAAGGCCACTTCCACTCCCCGGACCGAGCGGGGAAAGTTGATGAAGTCCTCCGTCATGGCCACGGTCGCCCCAGCTTCCTTCAGCATGTCCTGGGTTACCACCATGGCCCCCACCCTCCCATCCTCCGAGAGCTCCAAGGTATCCAAGACCCGGGGCAAAAGGCGGAGCCGGGGTAGGGGTTGGGTATCGTACACTCTCTGGGACACTTCCCAAGGGTCCACCCCGGCCAGCAGGCAGGCGCGGGCCACGGAAAAGGTTTTCGGCGAAGTATTCGAATAATGGAAGGACCCGGTATCGGTCATAAGACCCGTGTAAATATTCTCCGCCACTTCTCGGGTGAAGGAAGCCGCCAGAATTCGGATTAGGTCGTAGATGATCTCCGCGGCAGAGCTCGCCCCGGGATCGACCAAGTTCAAGTCTCCGTAGAAGCCGTTACTCACGTGATGATCGATATTGATGATCTTTCCGATGCCCTGCACTTTGTTGAACTCCTCCCCCAGCCGGGGGCGGTCACCGCAATCCACGGCCAGGGCAAGGTCAAATCGGCGGTCCAAAGGGGCCCGATGGATAATTTCCCCAGCCCCGGGAAGAAAGGCCAGAACCTCCGGAACCGGGTCCTGGGTCAGGATCAGAACATCCTTCCCGAGGCCCTTCAAGGCCAAACCCAGCGCCAGGACGGAGCCGATGGCGTCTCCTTCCGGGTTCTGATGAGTGGAGATCAGAAAGCTCCGCCCCCCCCGGATTTCTTCAGCGATCCGGCGAAGGATTTCCTTTCTCTTCTTCTTGGATACTTTCGATGAGCCGGTCGATCCGCTTTCCATAATCGAAGGAATGGTCCACTCGAAACGACAGGTCGGGGACAAATCTCAGCCGCAGTTCCCTTCCCAGCCTTTTCTTGATGTATCCGGCCGCACTCTCCAAGCCGTGGAGAGAGGCTTCCTCTTGAACCGGGTTTCCCATGGCGCTGAAGAAGACCGTGGCCATCTTGAGGTCATTGGTGACCTTTACTTCCGTCAGAGTCACCGAACTCAACCGTGGGTCACTCAGGTCTCTCCGGAGCATCTCCCCGATCACCTGCCGAATCATATCGCCAACGCGGTCGGACCTTTTGTAAACCATAAAAACCCATTCACCACCGAGGCATAGCGCGGCAGAGCCGCAACCAAAAGAATTCACCCCCTCCCATCCTCCCCCTCGAGGGGGAGGGGAGGGGTGAAAATTAGACGTTCATGATTTCAATCTGCGAGTCCGCCACCTGAGCCAGTTGGGTGTTTTCGATGAAACTCACAACCTGGTCCAGGATGGAGTTGACCCGCTGACGGTCGTTGGAAACCGTACAGATGCCCAGGACCGCCTTCTGCCACAGGTCCTGATCCTCCACTTCGGCGATGGAGATGTTGAAACGCTGCCGGGCGCGCTCCACGATGCTCTTGATGACCTGTCTTTTTCCCTTGAGAGAAAAATTCCCGTCCAGCAGGAGTTCCAGGTGGCAAAGCCCGATGACCATGGCCGGGATTCTCCCTTCTATAGATGGGCGGTCACCTTTTCGACCACATAGGACTCGATGACATCATTCAATTGAAAGTCTTGGAAGCCTTCCAGGGTGATCCCGCAATCGAACCCGGAGACCACTTCTTTCACTTCGTCCTTCATCCGTTTCAAGGTGGCGATCTCCCCCTCGTGGACCGTCTTGCCGTCCCGGACCACGTGGGCTTTGGAGCCCCGCAGGATTTTTCCTTCGAAGACCATGGACCCGGCGACCACCCCCCCCCGGGAGATGTTGAAAAGCTGGATAACCTTGGCTTTGCCCGCAAGCCGTTTCTCGTAAATCGGCTCCAGGAGGCCTTCCATGGCTTTGCGCACATCCTCGATGGCGTCATAGATCACGGTGTAGAAGCGGATGTCGATCTTCTCCTGCTCGGCCACGCCTTGGGCACTGGGTTCCATCTTCACGCCGAAACCCAGGATGATCGCCTCGGAGGCCGAAGCCAGCATGCAGTCCGATTCGTTGATCGCTCCCACGGACGAATGAAGGATGTTCACCCGCACGGCTTCGGTGCTCAACCTTCCCAGCGCTTCGGTCAGCGCCTCGATCGATCCCTGGACATCCGCCTTGAGGATGAGGTTCAGGTCTTTGACCACCCCCTTCTTCATCTTTTTGTAGAAGTCCTCCAGGGTCACCCGAGAAGATTTGGCCAGTTCCAGCTCCCTCTGCCTCTGCGTTCTCTGCGCGGCCAATTCCTTGGCCTTCTTCTCATCGGTCACCACCACGAAGGATTCTCCGGCCTGGGGGACGCTGGAAAAGCCGATGACTTCCACGGGGGTGGAAGGGCCAGCCTCCTCCATCTTTTCCCCCCGGTCATTGATCATCGCCCGGACCCGCCCGAAATAGGTCCCGCAGACAAAGGAATCGCCCACGTGCAGGGTTCCATCCTGCACCAGAATCGTGGCTACCGGCCCCCGGCCCCGGTCCAGCTTGGCCTCAATCACCGTTCCGGTCATGGCCCGGTTGGGGTTGGCCTTGAGTTCCAGAACCTCGGCCTGAAGAAGGATGAGCTCCAGGAGCTCCTGCAGCCCGATTTTCTGTTTCGCCGAAATCTCGGCCATGATGGTATCTCCGCCCCAGGCTTCGGGCACCAGCCCGTATTCGGTCATATTCTGCTTGACCCTTTCCGGATTGGCGTTGGGCTTATCGATCTTATTGATGGCCACGATCAGCGGCACCTTGGCGGCCTTGGCGTGGTTGATCGCCTCCACCTTCTGGTTCATCACCCCGTCATCCGCGGCCACGACCAGAATGACGATATCCGTAACCTTGGCACCCCGGGCGCGCATGGCGGTGAAGGCTTCATGGCCCGGGGTATCCAGGAATACGACCTTGCGGTGGTCCACATCGACCGTATAGGCTCCGATATGCTGGGTGATTCCGCCCGCCTCTCCGGCGGTTACATTGGTCTGCCGGATGGCGTCCAGGAGCGAGGTTTTTCCGTGGTCCACGTGCCCCATGATGGTGACTACGGGAGGGCGGGGTTGGAGGTCTTCGGCCTTTTCTTCCCGCTCTTCAATCAAGTCTTCCAGCTCCAAAGCGGTCTTCTCCACTTCGTAGCCGAAGTCGGCGGCCACCATGGAGGCGGCATCGGCATCGATGGCCTGGTTGATGGTCACCATCAGGCCCAGCCCCATCAGTTTTTTGATGACTTCCGAGACCTTGACCCCCATCCGCTTGGCCAGCTCTCCCACCAGGATGGCCTCCGAAATTCGAATCTTTCTTTTAATGGCCTTGGGAACCGTGATCTCCGGTTTGGCCATCTTAGTCCGGGTGACCACCCTTTGCTTGGGCTCCCTTTCGAAAACAAAAGGCCTGGCCACCGGTTCGTCCCGGTGAGCGTCATATTCCTTGAAGGCTCTCTTTTTGGTGGAGATCACCCGAACCCGTCCGGGTTTGCCCTCTTCGAGAACCTCCACATCCTTCTTGAGCTTCTTCTTCCTCCGGCCCCGTTCTTCTTCGGTGATCGCCGTCGGGGGGGCGGGCCGCGCCGGTGCAGGGGAAGCGGGCCTTTGCAGGATAATGGGCGGCTTGGGGGGGCCCGCGGGTCTCCTTTCCGCCGGGGAAATTTCCCGTTCCCTCACCAGGGCAGGAGGGGGCACGGAAGGTCTCTCGATGATCTTGGCCGGTTCATACTTCTTTTTGGGCTTGGGGGGCTTTTCCGGGGGTTTGGGTTTCTCTGCCGGTACGGCGGCGGGTTTTCCCGCCGGAGGAACGGCGGCCTCCACCTTAGGCTCGGCTGCCTGGGGCTTCGCGGGAATTTCGGCCGGGGAAGACGGTTTTATGCCTTCCGGCCCTTCGACCATCTTTTCTTCCCCTTTTGCCTCCGGGGAAGGGGCGGCCGGGGCAACGGGGACGGCTATGGTTTCGGGAGCGGCCTTCACCTCTTCTGCCCTGGGGAGAGTCATTTCGGCCCTAACCTCGGCCGGCGCCTCCGCCACTATCTTGGCCGCTTCGGGTTTCGCCTCTTTCCTGACGACCGGAGGTTTGACTTCCTCTTTTTTGGTCACGGGAGGTTTGGCTTCGACGACCGGCTTACCTTCTTCTTTCGGCGGCGGGGGGGGCGGTTCCGGGGCCGGCTCTTCTTTCATGACCCGTCGGCGGATGATCGTGGGCTTTACCCGTTGTTCGACGATGCCCTCTTTTTTGGAGAGACTGATCTGATTCTTGACTCGCTCCACGTCCGAATCGTCCAGGGTGCTCTGGACGCTTTTGACCGCCAGGCCCATCTTCTCCAGGAGCTTGATCAGGTCCTTATTCTCCATCTTCAATTCTTTAGCCAGTTCGTGAATTCTGACTTTTACCACCGCCTGTACCCCCTTCAGTGGGCTTCGGGATTTGCCGCCGCTTCGGGAAAGGACCCGCCTATCCCTTTTTCTCTTCCGATTGATCCAGGTGCGCCCGGGCCGCCTCGATGAGCTTCTCCGCTTTCTTCGCGCCGATCCCCTCGATCTTGGTTAATTGCTCCGGAGTGGCCTGGCTCAGGTCGGCTACGGTGAGGAATCCCGCCTGATTCAGAAGCTGGGCCGTTTTTTCCCCCACCCCGGGGACCCTTTCCACGGTGTCCATTCCATGGGCGGCAATCTCGTCCAGGGAGGGCATGGGCCGCTCGGCCGTCGATTCGCTGCGGATGTCGATCTTCCAGTCGGTAAGCTTGGCCGCTAGCCTGACGTTCTGCCCCCGTCGCCCAATGGCCAGGGAGAGTTGGTCGTCTTCCACGATCACTTCCATGGACTTCGTTTCCGGATTGATGATGACTTTGGAAATTTCCGCCGGGGCCAGGGCATTGCAGACAAAGCTGGCGGCATCCTCACTCCAGGGAATGATGTCGATCTTTTCTCCCCGAAGCTCCTGCACCACTGCCTGGACCCGCGAGCCCCTCATTCCCACGCACGCCCCCACCGGGTCCACATCCGAGTCCCGCGAATAAACGGCGATCTTGGCCCGGCTGCTGGGTTCCCGCGCGGCGCTGACGATCTTGACGATGCCCTCCGAAATCTCCGGGACTTCCATCTCGAAGAGTTTGATTAGGAAATTGGGGTTGCTGCGGGAGAGAATGATCTGGGGTCCCTTGGGGGTCTTGCGCACATCCAGGACATAGGCCCGGATCCGATCTCCCGGCTTGTAGGTTTCTTTGGGAATCAGCTCCTGCTGGGGGATGACCTCTTCGGCCCTCCCCAGGTTGACGATGATGGAACCCCTTTCAAAACGCTGGACCGTGCCGGAAATGACCTCCCCCTTTCGGTCCTTGAAATCATCGTAGATATTCTCCCGCTCGGCGTCCTTGACCCGCTGGATGATCACCTGCTTGGCGGTCTGGGCGGCAATCCTTCCGAACTCCGAAACATCGATTTTCGTTCCCAGACTGTCGCCGACCTGGACCTCCGAATCCAGCTCCTTGGCCTCTTTCAAGGAGATCTCGGCCGGAGGGTTCTTGACCTCCTTGACCACGGTTTTGAACTGGAAGAGCTCGATCTCCCCGGACTCCTCGCTAAAGTGGGCCTCGATTTCCTGCTTGGTTCCGTATTTCTTCCGGGCCGCGGCCAGCAGGGCTTGCTCCAGGGCCTCGATGAGAATCTTGCGATCGATTCCCTTGTCCTTCCCAACCTGGTCGATGATTCGACTTAGATCCGAAGCCATAGCTCCTTCCTTTTCCTCAAAAATCAATCTCTAAATTGGCTTTGGCGATGCTCGGGAGCGGAATCGCGAAGACCTTTCCATCGACCTCCACCCGTACCGTCTCGTCCTCCAGCCCCAAAAGTTTTCCCTTGAAGTTCTTGCGTCCGTCGAGGGGTTGAAACAGTTTGATCTTGACCAGCTGATCCCGGAATCGGCGGTAGTCTTCCGGCTTCTTGAGCGGGCGGGTGAGCCCGGGGGAGGAGACCTCGAGGATGTAGGCGTTGGGAATCACGTCCTTTACTTCCAGCACCGCGCCCACCTCGTGGCTCACCCCGGTACAATCATCCAGGGTGATTCCCCCCTCGCGATCCATGTATATCCGCAAGACCCAGCCCCGGCTCTCGCGTTGATATTCCAGGTCGACGAGCTCATATCCCTGGGATTGCAGGATGGGTTCGACGACCTCTCGCACTTCTTGCAGCAGCTTCTCCGATTTCAACCGAATTCGTTCCTTTGACAAAAAAAAATGGGCCCGAGAGCCCACTTTTTTCAAGCAGCCCACCAAAAAAACTACTTTTTCCGCTAGCTGTGGCTCATTTTCCTTAAATAGAGGGTAAAGATGATTGCCGGGCTGGAGCGGGCGACCAGATTCGAACTGGCGACGTCAAGCTTGGGAAGCTTGCATTCTACCCCTGAATTACGCCCGCCTTGGACCCTAAGTAATGATAGCCAAACGGCCCATATCTGTCAATATTTTTTCCGGACTCAAAAAAACCTCGACACGGTTTTGAAAATCCTCTAGGCATTTGAAAATTTATCACATACGGACTCCCCTTAATCAATTTCTTGGCTGGGATCTTCAGCTTCGGCTTCACCCAGTATAAACCCGTTTTCATTTTTTATTGGGTGCCTTTTTCATCGCCTTCCAAAATGGATGCTACCCCCTAGCGGGAAGCATTTCCTCCATTTCGCCCCAAAAGTGGATGGAAGGCTTTGAAATAATTTAGGTTTATCTTTTGCTGGGCGCCTTGCTGCCCGGGCATGAAAGTTTTTAACCGGTCTTTTTGCCATGAAAGATGCAAAGCAAGCTTCAAAAATAAAACAGCGGAATTGAAATATGTTTGGGAAATATGCGAGGGTTTTCTCATTTGCCTTTTTGACCCTTTTCCTCCCTCTTTCCAACCCGCCGGAAGGGTCTGCGCAGGCCTGGAAATGGCCCTCGGACCTGCTGATCACCACCCCGGCGGTTGCCTCATCACCTTCCCGGGATGGAAGACGGATTTAGTGGGGGCCGGTTTGGCCCTGTCCCCATCCTGTTCCATCTCTTGGTCAAAAACCGGCGTCCGAATTCCGCATCCCATCGATCTTGAGACGGAATTTCCGGAAACCGGTAAACGGAAGGATTCCTGTTACCCCGAGTCGGTTGAAGAGGGAATGGCCTTCAGGAATTGAAGGGCTTCTTCCTTGGTCCGCACCGTCCCCGAAATCTCGGCCTCCCGCAGTTTTCCCAGAATCCTTCCCACCGCTTCCCCTTGGGGGATTCCCAGGGCTTGCATCACCTCCTTTCCGTCCAGGAGGGGTTCCCCGGGCTTGCGGGTGTAGTCCGTGAAGTAGTACCTTACAAGTTCTTCCGAAATCTCTTGGACCCTTTTCAGGCCTTCATCCGCGACCGCGGAAAAGGGCCAACGGAATTCCAGGATCCCGGAGGCCAGTGCATTGGCCAATGACAGCACGGCCAGGTCAAGCCCTTCCCTTCCCAGGTCCTGGAAAAAGCGGTATTTCGCCCGCCCGGTCAGCTCCTGAGCTTTAACCAGGCCCTGGACGCGCATGTGCTGGCGGGTCAGGTCGGAAAGGATCCTTACCGACCGCCGGCTCAGTTTGAGCCTTCGCCCGATCGCCGTATTGATCTTCGCTCCTTCCCGGTCGTGATCCAAAAAGCGGGGGGATCCTTTCCTCTGATCTTGGGAGTCCGTCGCGGTTTTTCCCGAGTCATGGAAGAAGGCGATGAACTTGAAGAGGGCCTTCCGGGAGATTCCCTCTTCTTCATTCTGGGAAAAATGGTTTTTCAGAAGATCGCTCCATGAGGGATAAAGCTCTCCCAGATGAAAGAAGATGAAATCCGCCGCCTCCACCGCCCGAAGGGCGTGATCCAGGAGAGAGAAGGGCGGGTTGGTTCCCAGGCTGAGGCCCTCCCACGCCCGGACTTCGGGAAAGATTTCTTGCAGAAGGCCGGCTTGATGAAGCCTCCGGAGAAAAAGGCCCCCGCCCTCTTCCGCCAGGGCGATGAAAAGCTCCGCGCGAACCCTTTCTCCCGCCGACTGGCGGATCAGCTCCTTATTTCTGCGGATCATCTTCCGCGTTTCTTCTTCCATGGAAAATTGGAGGGTGGAACAAAAACGGAAGGCCCGGAGCATGCGTAAGGGGTCCTGGCGCAAAGCTTCTTCCGAATCGGCCCGCAGAACTTTATTATTCAGGTCCCCCAGTCCGTCGAGAGGATCGATAGGACAAAGGGTTCCCGGCTGAAACAAATCTCTCAAAGCGACGGCCATAGAGTTTACGGTGAAGTCCCTTTTCCTGAGGTCTTCAAGGATATCCTTCCCTTGCAACCGGGAGAAGTCGAGGTCCGTTTTCTTCCTCTTCTTCTTGAGGGTCACTCGCCATGTCCCCAGGGCTTCCTCGAGGGGGAAAGCATGACCCTCGAATTGCTCAGCGGCCTCCTTGGCCAGGCCCTCCACATCCCCGGCCACGGCAAAGTCAAAATCCTTGCCCCAGGGCCTTCCCATAAGAACGTCCCGAACTGCGCCCCCCACGAGATAAACCCGTTCCTTTCTTCTCTGGGCCAGCCGGTGGACCGCTTCCAGGGCCTTGGATTTTTTCAGTGCCCCTATTTCCACGATCATTCGTACCCGCAGACTCCGGTTCGGGGCGAATTCACCAAATGGAGGAACATTTCGTCATCGCAACCATGCTTCCGGGCGCAATCGCCGCAGAGCCAGCCCCGGTTGTCGTATATGCAATCCGCGCAGATCGTCGTGGCCGGTTTTTCGCAATAACTGCACTTGATCCGGGGAGCTTCATTCCTGGCCAGGATTTCCACTTGGCCCTTTTTTATACTGCCTTCAAATTCGGACACCACGGTCAGGAGCAGCTCCGTGGTGCTCCAAAAATCATATTCATAGTTCAATTTCAGCCCGGGCCTAAGGATGTCTTTCAATTTCACGCTCATATCGAAATCCCCTTGGGCATCGGCAAAGACGCTCATATGCCCGCAGCATTCCAGCCAGGTATTCCGCAAAAGCGTGTCCAAATCCCGAAGTCTGGCGCTGCCCAGGGCCTTCAGGTGCATCCAGTACAGGTCCCCCGACAGGCCGTATCCTTCGACCGTGAGATGGAATAATTTTCCCCAACGCCCCTTTTCTCCAGCGGCATTCTCCTTTTTCCCGCCCTCCTCGAAATGGACCCGGAGGTGCTTCTTTACCCCTCTTTTTGTTACCGGGGCCTTACAAATTTCGCAGATCCCGTTCAACGGTATTCTTCTCGCCATGGCCGGCCTCCCGATTAAAATTTTCACAACTTCCTACAAACCTCAAGCCCAATTCTTTCTCCTGCCACCGTCGTTGAACGGGCTTATTCTATTTCCCCTCCTGCTTGATCATTTCCTGAATTTCCGGGGGGAGATGTCTTTTATCCACAATCAAGCCATTGATCATGACCAGGTTGGAAAACGGGCTCTTGTCCTTCATATGCTGGGTCGAAAATTCCGGATCAAAATATCCCATCTTGAACATATCTCGGATCACCTTCGATTTCTGGGAGGTCGTGCTTTTCGACGTTCCGAAATAGTTACAGATGTCCTCGGCGGTGGCATAAGGCTTGAAACTCTTATCGAACAGGAAGTTAATGCTTCCCAGGGCATAAACGACCGCCGACGCCCAGATCTCCATCCGGCCGGAAAGAAAGGGAACCACCCGCTTGCGGGACATTTTGTAGATCAGCTTCTCGCACAATTGCCTGTAGTCCTCATCCAAAAACTGCCGGCAAAAGCCCCCCGTCATCCCGATCAGTTGCTGCGCCTTTTCCTCAACGATTTTTTTCTCTTTCATGGCCCGGTTCCCCTTTCGTTTTGGAGCGCGGAAAAAATAATGGAATCCTTAGAAATTCCTCGAATTGTACGCTCCTCCTTCAGAACGATTCGAGATCTCTTTGACTTATTCCTTCATGCCCTTCAGGCAAGCAGCCTCAACGTTCGACCGTTTTTGTCAATTTCTACGCCGGGTCCTTTTTGAATTCAATGTGATCGGAGATGATGCTCTCGGCCATGGCTCTAATCCCCAGGGAGGGAAAGCTGTTTCTTCTCCTCAATGCGGGCCCTTGCCAAAATAATGGCTTCATGCAGTTTCTTTTGCAGGAGATCGCGAGGAGGGAGTTCGGTCATATACGCCGCCACCCGAATGCCGCTCCTGCTCAACTGTAGCAGCTCAATTTGCTCTTCGGATTTGCTGGCGCATAAAATCAAGCCAATGGGAGAACCCTCTCCTGGCTGCTGTTCATACTTTTCCAGCCAACGCAGGTAAAGCTCCATCTGCCCTTTGTAGGCTGGCTTGAATTTATCCAACTTCAATTCGATGGCCACCAATCACCGAAGGGTTCGATGATAAAAGAGCAGATCCAGATAGAAATCATCATCGCCCACCGTTATCCGTTTCTGCCGCTCCACAAAGGTAAAACCCACCCCAAGCTCAAGGATGAATGCTTCCATTTCCCGTAAAATTGCGGTTTCGAGATCCTTTTCGCTGTAAGTATCTTTTAATCCGAGGAAATCAAGAAAATATGGATCACGAAAGACAAGATCGGGAGTCAATTTATCCCTCTCCTTAAGATCAGTCAGTTCCCTCTTGATGAGGTCTGTGGGCTTTTTTGAAAGGGCAGTTCGCTCATAAAGCATGCCGCAGATCTTTCTTTCAAGTGTGCGGACGCTCCAATTCTCGATACGGCACATCTCGGCGTAGAATTTGCGCTGGAGATCGTCTCGCAGGTAGATAATCTGACAGAAATGACTCCAGCTCAATTTTGCACACAGTGTGTGCAAAATCTCGAGATCGGGGAAAACCTCCGCAAAGCGCACCATGCTTGCCAGGTTCCGTTGACTAAACCCTAATTGCTCCCTCTCCTATATCGACTCCAAGTGCTTTTCGGGGATTTCCTATACTGATGTAAAGAACATCGGCATCTTCATCATATTCCCAGTTGAGGTTCTCTTTCTTATCAAGTATTTTTATCGCTTCCATAGTACTTTTTCTTTCTCTCCATAAAACTCAGGATGCCTTCTAATTATGTGTTCCCATCTTTCACTGGTCAACCGAGTAGGTACACTATTCTTCGATCTGACAATTATCATTTAAAGCCCTTCTTTTTCTATCGTGCTTTATTTTACACGAATTTAATCTTTTTGCGCTCTCACTTCTTATTCTTTCTAACAACTTTTCTGCAGGTTCATCGGTCGGATCTTGAGGAACCAAATTCCCTTCAAAGGCGGATTTCAAAATGCTTTGCCGTAACTTGTCTGACTGTTTGAGGGTTTGTTCCGCATTTTTTTCCATACATTCAGCCATTGAAAGGCGGGCTTCTATTTCTTCGACAATTTTTTTCTGCTCGACAGGAGAGGGGAGTGGTATGGGCATGAATGATAATTTTGAACCATTAACATTTGCCTGCCCCACTTGTTGGGAAACAACTGAGGTTATGTATTTTCGGCCGTAAAAAGAATTGATAAAGAAGGACAATAAATCAGGATTGTAGGAATCCTTATTGACCTCAACCCTTATGAGATATGAGGCAAAAATGGCCTCCGGGTAATTCCTTTTGTAAACGGCCGTTTTTCCAACTAATTCCATGCTATTCGTCCTGTTAAATAAAACATCTCCATCTTTCAAGAGGAAATCATTCAATTGAGGCCATCCCTTACGGAAATATTTAAGGTTATCAAAGACGATCTTTCCCTCAAAAATATTGCCCATCCTAATGACGGGGATACCTGTAGAATCATCTCCAGCTTGTTCTGATGTCCCGTATTGGATTTTTTGAATGACTTCCCCTATCCTTGTCCATATCCAATCTTCGGGCAGGTCAGGCAAATCGGTGGTATCTACTGGCGGGAGTTCCTTGAATTTTCCCCCTAATTTTTTCCTGCGTTCCTCTTTTATCCTTTCCAGAAGGATGGAGGCGGGTTCTAGTTTGTCTTTGTTGGCTTCCCGCCATTCCTGGGTGAGTTTGCCTTCAAAGGCGTATTTTAAGACTGCCTGGCGGTAGCGCTTGAGTTGGGCTTTTACCTTCTTTAACGCCTCTACGCCAGCGTCCAGCCTGGTAAAAA
>JACAEW010000078.1 GCA_013388675.1 Syntrophaceae bacterium
CCGTGTTTCAGCAGCCAGAGGAGGATAAAATCCACCTGCCCTTTGGTGGCTTCGAGGGACTTTCGGCTCATCTCCCGGAGGTTGGCCACGGAGCGGGGCTGCTCGAGCAGGCTGTTCAGGAGGAACCTTTCCAGGTCGGGAAAGAGGCAGACTTGAACGTCCTCGTAACGGACGGGCTTGGCGGAGTCTTTCAATATCTGGGTCCCGTAGTCGGTCAGGCTGATCTCTTGTTTCCCGGATAAACGCCGGGAAGGATAATGGGAAAAGGTGGAGGAGCAGTCTCCCGCCAGGATGTTGGGGGGCTCGATGGGATTTCGGGCGAAATGGCGGGACTCCTCCTTCAGTTCGCTCCAGAATCTTTCGTAGGCGGGAATGATATTCGACCAGCGGTAGGTCATGGCCTTCGATTTCGCCGCTGCTCCCATCCGGAATCGCAGCTTCTCGTCCCTGGCCAGCCGAAGAAGGGCCGATTTCAATTTTTCCAAATCCACGGCCACCATTTGGGAGAGATAGAGCCGCGCCATGGAAGGCTCCAAAATCCCCATGTTTTCCCTGAGAAAGTCGGGTATGGACTCGGCCCAGGTGGTGGGGATAAGAAAGCCCTCCCGGCCGTGGGATATGAAATCCCGGTAGCCGCTGAAGTCGGAAATCACCACCGGCAGCCCCGAAGCCATGGCTTCCAAGACGGTAAGGCCAAAGGTTTCCTGGAAGTTGTCGATGATGGAAAGGTAAAAGTCGGAAGCTTGGTACAGCTTAGGCTTGATTTCGGGGGCAAAATTGGGGAAGAGAAGGATTCTCCTGTTCAGCCCCATCTGGTTGATCATCGATTCCAGGAGGGATACGTCCGAGGACTGGCCTCCCCCCGCGATGAGGAGGAGGATTTTCCCCAGCTCCTTCTGGGACTCCATCCGGGCAAAAAGTTCAAGGACCGGCGACCAGTCGGCTTTATGCCGGAGCGATATGCGTCCGACGGAAAGAACCACCATGGCATCGGGGGGAAAGCGGAAGAACGCCCGGGCTTCCTTTCGGTTCTCCTCCTGGAAGAGGGACTCTTCAATCCCCAAGGGGATCAACTCCAGCCTTAAATGGGTGGGGAAGGCCACCCCCGTCCTCTCCCGCAGCTGTTTTCCCACCCAGCCGAGCCCTTTCTCGACGGCGGCGTGTGCGCCGGGGCTGGAGCAAACAATCCCGTCGTAGGGGGCCGGACCGGCCAGGATCAATTCCAGGTAGCGGGAGTTCATGAAGATGGGATCGATCGAATGAGTGACCCCGGTGATGGGAAAGGGGACCCGGGCCAGCCGGTTCCGCAGCCCGATAATCTGGGGCATGTAGTAGGTGAAATCTCCCTGGTGGAAGACCTCGAACTCCTGTTCGCGCACGATTTCAGCCAAGGCTACCTGCAGGGTAGTTTGGACCCGTCCCTGGAGTTTGGGGTCGGGAATCAATTCCGGCAACCGTTCGCGGAACCTCTTCAAGTGGTGCAGATCGGGGCAGAAAAAATAGTAACTGTCATAGCGGCCATGGGTCAGCAGGGCTTTCAAAAACCCCACATTGGCCAGGGGGCGTCCCACGCGGGACTTCCAGTCCCCAGCCTCCAAGAAAAGATCAATGCTGCCGAAGCGCAAGAAAAACTCCGTTTTTCTTTGGTCGCTTGATCGCAATTCAGGGATAAAAAACTAACCAATCAGAGCAAAAACAATTTTGCCGCAGAGGGCACCGAGGCCCCAGAGGGCTCAGAGCAAAAAGACGAACGAAAATAACCAACCTTCGGGGAGGCAAAAGGGAGATTTGAGCCTTGCAAAGGATTTTACATCAGGCAATCATGGGTCTGTAACCTCTTTGGCGGTGAATTTCAGGCTTCTCCCAGGATTTTCAAGATTTTCTCCGTCGCCTTCAGTCCATGGCCGGTAAAGACCGAAACGATGATCTCCTCGGGGTCCGAATTCCGCAAGTACTGGGAAACCCCAGCCAGCGTGGCCGCGGCAGTGGGTTCGAGGTAAAAACCCTTGCCGCTGGCAAAACGGAGGGACCTTTTGACCTCTTCATCGTTGACCGAAAGGAAAGCCCCGCCGCTTTTTTTCACCGCTTCCAAAACCTGCTTCCCCCGCACGGGTTCAGCAATGGCAATCCCTTCGGCCAGGGTATCCTGGGCTTGAATTTTGGGAATATCCTTCAGCCCTTCCCGGAAGGCCTTGGCCAGGGGGGCACAGTGGGACGATTGAACCCCGACGATTTTGGGAATTTCCCGGATCATTCCGGCTTCCATTAATTCGTTGAAGCCGATGAAGGCCCCCAGAAGGAGCGTTCCATTCCCCGCCGGCAGGATGAGCGTGTCCGGGGCTTTCCATTCCAATTGTTCCCACACCTCAAAAGCAAAGGTCTTGGTTCCATGGAAGAAGTAGACGTTCCAGGAATGGCTGGCGTAGTAATCCTTCTGGGCCGCTTCCCAAACGGCCCGGGCCGTGTCCTCCCGGGACCCCGGAATCTTTTTCAATACCGCTCCGTAGGATTCGATTTGAGCCAGTTTGCCGGGGGAGGTATTTTCCGGAACGTAGATTTCGCTCCGAATTCCCCCCCGGGCGCTGTAGGCGGCGATGGCACACCCGGCGTTGCCCGAGGAGTCTTCCACCACCCGGGAGATTCCCAGCTCTTTCACCTTGCTCATGAGAACGGAGGCTCCCCGGTCCTTGTAAGACCCGGTGGGGAAGAGATGGTCCTGTTTCATCCATACCTCTTTCCCGTTCAGGACCAGGGGGAGAAGGGGAGTAAAACCCTCGTCAAAAGTCAGGATGGATTCGTCCTTCAGGATGGGGATGGCTTCACGGTATCGCCATAGGGTGGGCCTTCTTTTCTTTATTTTCTCGATGGGAAAGACGGATTCAAAGGCAAGGTCCAACAGGCCCCCGCATGGGCAACTCCACAATTTCTCACCGGGGGAGAACTGTCGGGCGCATCGAGAACACACCAGTCGGTTCAACGGATTTACCCCCCTGAATCCGAACCCTTGTTGAATACTGATGGAAAAAGTTTGTAACTGTTTAACCACATGAGAAAAAAGTCCCCAATATGTGAGAAATCCTATAAACCCTCCTTGATCTCCCTTTTCAAAAGGGAAATTTCGCTTTTCTTTCTCTGTATCAATCAAAAAAGCTATCCTCCCTTTGAAAAAGGGAGGACGGGAGGGATTTTGGGGAAAGCCTTTTTAAATGGCCAAACAGTCGCAAAAGTTCAGATTTGCTGCCCAAGCCCGCCTGAGTCACCCAGCTACTGACGCCCAGGCTTCATAAAAATCATTTTATTAAATCATCCCCAATAGTTCAAGAGGTTTTAGGAGCGGCGGTACCAGCGGGCCAGGGTGCGGGGGGAAATTCCCAGGTAATAGGCCAGAACGATTATCTGGTTTAAGATGGTGGTTCTCCATACCCCCAGTTCCTCCCATCGGCGGGCAGAGGTCAATGCCGGCAGGGGCGCAGTGTAAATCCTCCCCCTTTTCTTCAGCCGGCGGATCAGCTCGTAATCCTCCATGATGGGCATTTCCGGGTATCCGCCTAATTCTTCAAACAACCCCTTCTTAAGGAAGATGCCCTGATCCCCGTAGGGAAACTGGAAAACCCGGGATCGCCAGTTGGCTATTTTTTGAATGAGAGATAAGCCGGGAGACCGGGCGTCGAGGTGGAAAAGGAAGGCCCCGGCCGAGATTCCCGGACGGGAAAGAATGCCCCGGATGCATGGGGCGAACCCTTCGGGCAGCCGCGTGTCCGCGTGAAGGAAGAGCAGAACGTCCCCGGAGGCCTCCCGCGCCCCAAGGTTCATCTGCCGGCCTCGCCCGCGGGGGGAATGGATCACCCTTACGCCCATAGAC
>JACAEW010000290.1 GCA_013388675.1 Syntrophaceae bacterium
AAGAGAGTTGGCCGGGCCCAGGGCGGCATCCCGCCCGGGGCCGGACATCCTGAGGCAGCGGTTCTTCCATCGGGTCGCGTCGGAAATGAATGGGGTTGTCCCTGTTTAAGCTGGGATTTATTTTTAGGCGAAGGGTTCGGGGACCGGTGCCTTGCGGAAGCGGGGCCAGCGCTCCGGAACCCCGGAGTTTTCCCGCCGAGGCTGTCCCGCCCCGGGCGGGATGCCCCCCTGGGCCTGTGCGATGAAGTCGTTTTCTCCCTTTTTACCCACTCGATTGGGAGAAGACCCTTTTTACTTTTTACAAGATCATCAATTCCGATCGGACATCGAAAAGGGAACCATGAATTGTCAATTAACAAAAAAGGGCTTTCTTTTCCTGGAAAAGACGGAGAATCGAAAAGCCCTTTAAAATGATTTAAGAAAGATAAGAAAAAAGTTGACAAAAAATGGCTAAAATGTAATATTAGCGGCGTTAATGGTGGTTGAACCTGGATCGATGGGAGGATTGAAGTGGGTTCCCGGAATGGGTTGTCGGGAAATCCCGTCGGCCGCCGGTCGCGCACGGTGATCCCGCCCTGAAATTCGCGGGCTCTTTTTTCCCCTCTAAGCTTTCGAAGCATGATAGTCGCCGGATCAAAAAGAAAAAACCGATCTGCAATCCCGGCGAATATTTCTCGCCGACTTTCCGGTACAATCCCCTGCTCCGCTGAAATCTTACGCTCCGTGGAACCCAGTTCGGGCATGGAGGCTTCGCTTCAAAGAATCTCCCGCCTGGTTTCACGCCTCTCCGGAAAAAAGGCAGAATGCCTGATCCATCTTTGGAATCATAAGCTCAACCTCTTGGAGTTGGCCGAACCCCGGCGCATGGACGCTCCCTGGGCCGACCCCTTCAAACCCGGCGAGGGCCTTCCGGGCGCAGCTTTTCTCCGAAAAAGGCCGATCTTTTTTACCCAACCCCCCAAAGACAGTGCCGGGCCTTGGGAGGAAGCTGCCCGGGCAAAGGGGGTTCGCTCGATTCTTTCCCTGCCCCTTCGGGCCAGAAAGTCTGTGATGGGAACCCTCACCCTCATGAGCCGGAGCCCGCGTCCCGGTTGGGAATCCTCCCTACCCCAGCTTGTTTCCCTGACCGATCAGGCCGCCCTGGCTATCGAAGACACTCAGATGTATCAGAAGGTGCGGGAACAACTGAAAAGCGTTTCCCGGCAAAGAAAAAGGGAAAGAGAGATCAAGAAATTCCTGGAAAATATCGTCGATCGCTCGGCCGACCCCATCATGGCCACGGACCTGCACGGCAGGCTAACTTTTGTGAGCCGCGGGGCCGAGGAGATGTTCGGGCTTCCCAAAGAGGAACTCCTGGGGAAAAAGATTTCCGGGTTCTATTCCGGCGGAGAGCGAGAAGCCCGGAAGATCATGAAGATTCTGGCGCGGAAGGATAAGCTGCGCAACTACGAGACGGAACTGATCGGCCCCGGAGGGAAAAAAATCTTTATCATCCTTTCCGCCTCGATCCTCCGGGACGGCCGGGGAAACCCCACCGGGACCCTGGGCGTCACTCGGGAAATCACCGACTACAAAAACCTCCTCAATCACATCACTCGAACCGAGCAGAGTTATCAAAAACTCTTCGAGGCGGTCAATGATGCCATCTTCTTCCTGAACCGGGAGGGATACTTCAGCACCTTCAATCGCATGTTCCTGAAGATGACCGGTTACACGGACAAGGAAATTCGGAGTTTTCATTTTTCCAAAATCATTCACCCTGAAGATATCCCCATGATGGTGAACGACCACCAAAAGGTCATCCGGGGAGACTATGCCCCGGAACGATATACTTTCCGATTGATCAATAAGGAAGAAAAGGTCATTTACGTGGAGGGAAACTTCCGGCGGTTGAAGGAAAAGAATGAGGTTGTGGGCGTGCTGGCAGTCCTGCGGGACGTGACCGAAAAGATCCGCCTGGAGAAAGAGCTCCTGGAGCTATCCATCACCGACGGCTTGACCGGACTCCACAACCAGCGGCACTTCTACAATGAACTGGACAAGGAAATGGAACGGGCCAAGCGGCAGCACACCACCCTGAGCCTGCTTCTATTCGACCTGGATGACTTTAAGGTCTTTAACGATATCCACGGCCATCTGGAGGGGGATAAGGTCCTTCGCAACGTGGCCCAGGTGGTCCTAAAATCCGTTCGCCGGATGGATTCGGCCTACCGGTACGGCGGAGATGAGTTTACCGTTATTCTTCCCGGGGCCACCCGGGTCGAGGCCACTCAGGTGGCCGAACGAATCCGCAAGACCTTCGAAACCACGCCTTACCTGCAACAGATTAAGCTCTCTATAGGCCTGGTCGAGTTCGATCCCCAGTATGACCTGACCACCTTCGTTAAATATGCCGATGAGGCTATGTACACCGCTAAAAAGATGGGCGGGAATCAGATCTATATCCGGGATCGATAGACTGGCCAGCCTGACCGCTTTTTCTCCCCCAAAATTAAATTTTTTCCTGAAAGAAGCGTCCCCATTTATGATTCCCCCTCCCCCCCATGCCCAAAAGGTGTGAAAAAAATATGATCATTTCGTAAAAAGTAAATTTCCCCTCCCCTGGTGGGAGGGCATGAAGGGGAGGGGGAGGAAGTTTTTCTTTCTTTTCACGAGTCTATCAAATATGACAGTTTAGTATTTTGAAAAGCCGTAAAATCCCCCTTCATCCCCCTTTTTCAAAGGGGGAATCGGTGGAATCTCATATGCAGATCCCCTAAAAGCTCTCCTCCCTTTGAAAAAGGGAGGACGGGAGGGATTTCTGGGGAGGCCTTTTCAAAACGCTAATGTTTTACAAAATTGATTTATTCCACCTCACCTTTCCCTCTCACCGGGAGAGAGGGTAAACATGTGGATGTAAGTTTTTTTCCCAGCTTCCCGGCGCGAAAGGGGCCGTCGGGAGACGGCCCTCACTTGAAATGGAAGGGGAAAAATGCTCCAACCCTACCTTCCGAGTGCCTTCCTCAGCGCATTTTGAATCGGACGTAGGTCCTTCCCGCAAGGTTACAGGTAATCGTGGCCGTTGACCCCCGACCGTTGGTCAGTTCGATATTTCCCGCCTGCCGGATGGTCCCCCGCGTTTCAAACACGATGGTTTTACTTCTCCCAAAGGCCGCTTTGGTGATCTGGATGTCCCGCCCGATTTTGGCCGGACACTTCCATTCCCCGGGATTCATGTCCGAAGCCCAGTAGCGGTTGTTGTCGGGTTCGAAGGTTATGGATAAAGGGGTCCCTTGGGCCATGGCTCTTTCTTTCCGCAACGCGATGTCACCCATGATTTCCCGGGCGGCGGTCCGGAGGTTTCCGTTGACGGCCAGCCTTTGGAAAGCGGGATAAGCGATGGCTGCTACGACGCCAATAATGGCCAGAGTGACGAACAACTCCAAGAGGGAGAATCCGAAATGGGTTACCCATCCATTCCCCGCCCGAATGATCGATCTCTTGTAATTTGCCTTCTGAGGATTTTTCCTTGACATGATTGAGGAAATCGTCCTCCCTGGATAGGGGCGACACGGCCGGTCGCCCCCATCAGGCCAAAGGGAAAGGGATCGGGAAAAATTCGAGTATCTTTTTTTGTTTTTTTTAGCCGGGTTTGATTAATTTTATATCATCAATATTTTAAATAATCAAGTATTCATAGCAATAATCGTTCCTGCAATCATGCTATTTTATTTTTTGCATTTATTTCAAAAATTCTTTATATATTAAAAGGTTACAAAAACTTACATTCCACCCCAGAAGGTTTGGACAAGGATGTTCTTTAAATATTTTAATTATTACCCTTAAAATTAACTTAAACGATTCTTAAATTTATTAATAATCCAAAGGAGCGTTATCTGGTTGGAAATTGGAATCTGCTATGAAGCGCTTCCTCCCGGACAAACCGTCTGATTCGGCTCGCGCTTTGGTCAAGGGAAGTTCCCTGGGGGAAAAAATGGAAGGAATCTTTATACCAGCCCGCCGAAGAAAGCGGGCTGGTCTGGCAGAACAACGAACCTAAGGCTGGACGCGGAGATCGCGCCAGTGGATGATGCTTGCGGCAGGTCCTGCCGCGGCCAAAGCGCTGGAGAGTCCTTCGGAAAAGGTTGAGCTCGCATGGACAACTTCTGCCGATGTCCCTGCCCCTCCGCTGACCGTAACGTAAAAATCCGGCCTCCTTTCGGTCGATTCCGGGGGCTTCAGGGAGATGATTGGGGCTGAGGCAACCCCGGTTCCCAAAGAAGGACCCTTTCTTCCGAAGTATTCGATGGTTTGAAAGACCCCCTTTCCGGGATCATAAATCTCCCCTCCGATGGAAATGGGCATCATGGCCATTCCATAGAGCGCCGCACTTCCCGTAGCCCCGCACATGTTTTCGGTGGAAGGGGCATAACTGGTAAAGAAGACGATTCCCCCGAAGACCGTGGCATCGGAGAGCACCCTTTCCTGCCCGCTCAAATTGATGTACCAGCCGTCCTTTGCCGTTTCGGTGAAAATGGGCGTGTTGGTGATATCCTGGAGGCTGCTCAGGGTATAGGGAGAAGTCGGGTTCTTATCTCGGATGGCCAGGAACCGGTTTTGCGGACCCGGCTCGTTGGGATACGCCTTGTTTCCCGTACCCCAGAAGACCCAGTGGTAATTCTGGTCCCTGGCCACCGCCGGAGAGTTGAAGGTAGGGAGCTTGCTATTCCCGGGGCTGAATAGGATCTTGCCGTCCCAATCGCTGATTCCGCATGCTGATTCATTCGGGTTGTAGGGGCAAAAGGTAAACTTCCAGAGGTTGCCGGAAAGGTCTCCCACGTAAGCGGTATCGATGAACCCGTCATTGTCCCGATCGACGATGGCCGGAGTGCCCGGGATGAAGCCCATGGCTTCATTGTTTTCTTTGGTGAAGCTCCAAAGAATTTCCCCGTTCGACAGGTCCACCACAAAAAAGCCTCTCCCCGCCTTGGGCTCCGTTGACTTCAAGCTATATCCCCCGCCGATGAACCCTACCCATTTTTCCTGGCCGTTGATTTTAACCCTACCCATGACCATCTTGCTCCAGGGTTCACCCAGGTAGGGGGCTTCGGAACCGCCGGGGGAAACGAGCCATCGAAAGCTTGGGAAATTAGAAGTATTGGTCACATCCAGCGCATGATAGCCGCAATAATAACTGTGGGGTGGATTGTATTTGTCCTTGAAATTACCGTCACAAGAGGGGGAGGCGCTCCAGAGATATTCGGGCTTGTCGCTTCGCCTGTCCCCGCCACCCCGGACTCCCATACCCAGCCCGACCACGGCAAGAGTCCTCCATTCGGTGGCCAGCTTTCCGGTCCCGCTCCCGGTTCCCAGCCAGACATCTGCCGCGCTAATCTGCCCATCCACGAAATATTTATGTTTTTTCGAGGTGGGGTGAGAAGTATGGACCAAATCTTTCAGCTTGGGCAGTAGGTTGGGGGGGATAAAACTCCACCTCTCCGTCCCGTTTAACGTCTCGAAGGCGTGAACCTGACCATCATTCGCCCCCACGAGCACCAACTTATCCCGGTTTTTGTAGCTTTCCCTGAAGGATTGAAAGGCTTCATAAGAGAGGGGGTCTTCGAAAAACCGAGAGGGGGACCCGATAGTCACCGGGTTGGCATGAAAGATATCGCCAAGTTTGCGCGGATGGTCCGGGTTGGGAACCTCCACCCCCCCCACCCAGAGGGTGCTCTTTCCTCTCACATAGTCCACAATCTGGTTCCGTTCTTCCGTTTCGGACAAAGCCAGGTCGAAATAGTTTGGGGAAAGGTCTCTCGCAAAGTTGCGCAAGGAACCCCCAAGGTAGGTCTTTATGTTCCGCCCGCCCTCAGCCGTCCCTTCGAGCACCGACCCGGCTTCCCAGATCATGTCCCCAAGGCTCCCATCCTCCTGGATGGCGATCTTCTTCAGGGCCCCTTGCCAGAAGGGTTCCCCCACGATGGGACCAAAAGAGGAGACATAAATAAAATTTTCGTCCGCCGTGCGAACCGCGGACACAGAGGGCTGGGAGAAGGAGTAGGTTCCCGACTGGATGTCGGAAAAAACGGCGTCCAGGGCTTCCTGCAGTTGCTCGGGATTGTCGGCATATAGGGCCCGGCCTTCCACATCCGTCCCCCCCGCCACGGCCATGGCATCCACCTTGGCTTTGGCCTCCGAAGTCAGCCCTAAACCCACGACATAGGTGCGTATGTCGTAAGTGCGGATGGTCCCCCCCACGCTGACAGCCAGGCTTCGCAGGCTCTGAATCTTCCCGAGGACCGAGGGCATCAAAGAGTCAGCCGTTCCTCTAAGTCCACTCTCATTCACGGTGGGCAGACCATCGGTCACATAGACGATGAAGTTCCTCTGACAAGCTGCCGTTTGGGACTGAATCGGAGTGGCATACCCGGGGTAACTCCCCTGGAAGTAATTGATTGCCGACTGGAAAGTCCCCGCGGTGGGGGTCAAGCCGGCGTTTACAATGTAGGAACACATGTTTGGGTCCGTAGTGTTCGTGCAGCTCATGTAATCGTCGGCTCTTCCTTCATGGGTCTGCAATTTCGCGAGCAGATTCTCCAAATGCTGGTTGTTGGTCTGATTATCATTCACGGGGACATGAAGAAAACCATTTCCCGGGGAACCCTCGGCGTACCAGGTTCTTCCCACATAAAGAAGGGCCACCCGCAACCCGAATTCGTTGTAACCAAGGGCAATGTCCGAATCCGTTGGGGTCAATTCGTAGCCTCCTTGCCAAAGGCTATATCCACCATCCCCCCACGGCGGTCCGTCTGAAGTTCCGGTTTTTTGCGCAAATAACGAGTGAATATCACCCCGATAATCATCGTTGGGGTTGTATGTTTCTGCATAGAAAAAACCATCTGGGATGCTGGTGGCGTTGTAAAAGGGGAGCGCCTGTTTGTAATAAAAATACCGGCCCGGGTCCGTGGGGTTGGGAAGGCGATTCGTTTTGGGGTAAACTAAGCCGCAGTATTTATTCCTGGGGCCTGACCCGTAAGGGAATCCGGTTATGCTGTCATCGATGTAATCCGCTTCGAAGGCCGGGTTTTCTGCAGTACAGGCCGTCTGGCAGGCGGACCGGGCTATCACACTGCCGGTCCGACAGTATTCCACGCAAGCTTCCACAGGGGTCGGGCAATAGGACCTTGGGTCATAAGACACAAAGTAAGGGTTGTTATAGATGAAACCCTTTATCGCCGGCGGGAGCCGGTAGGTCATGAGTCCCAGGCGCATGGCATTGGCATAGGTGGTGACCAGATCGTTGAGAACCCTTTTTACTTCGACCGCTTTACTCCCCGTGCTCCAGGAGCCCGCGGCGTTGCCGAAAAAATCCTCATCCATGCTGTTGGAGTTGTCCAGGATGATGAGGACGTTGGGCTTTACCGACCCGCTGAAAAATTCCTCATCCCCCGATGTCTGCCCAAAAGCGGGAGCCGACAAGAAATATAGAAAGCTGATGAAAACGGATAAAGCAACGGCCGCTATGGTATTCATATTCCTTTCCTCGCCCCCCCGGCCTACTGCCGCTGGCGGATGACCACTTCGCGGAGTTTTCCGTCCACGAAGGTCATTTCCGCCGTCTTTTTGGGCATCCCCTTCACCCGCGGGCTACCAGGCTTCGGACTCAAATCCAAAACCTTTACCCCGGCCAGGCTGTACCGGCTCTTCTGGGTGTACAGGACATCCCCCTCGATTTTTTTCACCAATTCCGTTATCCGGCGCACCGTGCTCTTGGTAGCCGGGGGTTTCTTCTCCTCCGAAGATTTCTTCATCTTTTCTGCTTGAACGCGTTCGTTTCCCCGGGAAGGGCCTGACATTGACGCCCAGGACTCAGGGCCGGGGAATATGCCCGCGCAAAGGACCAGTAAAATTGCGAAAAAATACATGGAAGAACTCCTTATTTATCTATAGGAGGTGGTGATCTCTACCGGACCAAAACCGACTCCCACTTGCACTTGGACCGAGCTCTGATAC
>JACAEW010000301.1 GCA_013388675.1 Syntrophaceae bacterium
ATCACCATCGATAAGGACAATACCACCATCGTCGAAGGTGCGGGCGATTCCAAGGCTATCGAAGGCCGGGTGAAGCAGATCCGCGCCCAGATCGAAGAGACCACCTCCGACTATGACCGGGAGAAGCTGCAGGAACGGCTGGCCAAGCTGGTCGGCGGCGTGGCGGTGATCAACGTGGGAGCGGCTACCGAATCCGAGATGAAAGAGAAGAAAGCCCGGGTAGAGGATGCCTTGAATGCGACCCGCGCGGCGGTGGAAGAAGGAATCGTTCCGGGCGGTGGCGTCGCTTATCTACGAAGCCTACCGGCCCTGGATAAATTAAAACTGCCCGAGGCCCAGCAGTTTGGGGTGAACATCCTTAAGAAGTCCCTGGAGGCGCCCATGCGTTGGATCGCCCAGAATGCCGGGTATGAAGGTTCCATCGTGATCGAAAAGGTAAAAAATGAGAAGGGGAATTATGGCTTCGATGCTCAGAAGGAAGAATACACCGATATGGTGAAAGCGGGGATCATCGACCCGACCAAAGTGGTGCGAGTTGCTTTGCAGAATGCGGCATCCGTCGCCTCTTTGTTACTCACCACCGAGGCCATGGTAGCGGAGAGGCCCAAAGAGAAAGAAAAATATCCGCCCATACCCCTGGGGGGAGGTGGAATGGAAGGGATGTATTAGAAGCCGAGGGTTTACCGAAGACCCTTCGCCTGCGGTCCATAGCCGGTTCCCGCCGTCGGAGAAAATGCCCTCCTTGCGAGGGGGTTTTCTTTTCGGTCCAATTTTTCAAATCGGCAGGGCGGAGGGTCATTCGGGAAATATCGGTTGATCAATTAACCAGACGAAGAGGAGAAGATTTTTGAGTATTCATAAAAATAAAGACCCTATACACCCCTTACCGGCGGTGAATGGGGGAGGAGGTGTTCGGGGGAAAGCTCCCAGCCATAAAGAGATGTCAGAGGGGTCGTCTTCCCCGGAAAAAGAAAAGACAGAACAAACTCGCCTGGAAAAGGTTCATGCCGAGCTGGAGGCAAAGGTTAACGATGCAGCAGAGCGACATGATCAATTGCTTCGCCTGGTAGCGGAGTTTGAAAAACATTTATGATGATGCGGATGCGGTAATTGCGGCTCTGCGGGATGCCGAATCGATTCTGATCTTCGGTCCCGGTGAGGCAAAGGGAGAGCTGCAAAGACGCTTCAAGAGAAACAATCTGAGGGGACGCATTGTCGGTATTATAACAGTTGACAAAATGACGGATCGTCAAATTGCGGCGAAAGATCGGGGAAACGGAGCGCATCGGCCGCTTTCTGCTCTGCCAGGAAACTCGCGAGGGCCTTCGAATCCGGCTCCGATGGAAGCGGGGAATTGTGCTGGGCCGCGACCTCGACGATCCGGCCCCACCGCTTGGGTGAACGAACCATGCACCTCAGCGGGGGGACTTTTTTCCCGTGTATAAAAAGGGCGGTCGCACCATTGGCCGCAATCATAAAGTCCTCGATGATCTCCTTGGCCCGGTTCCGTTCCTCCACCCGCAGATCCTGGATCTCGGCTCCGGCTAATCGGGCCAACGGGGGCTCGCCAGCTCGATCCGCCAGACCGGCCCCGTAGGGGAAAGCGGTCCCTCAAACCTCGCAAACGCCGGCACCTCGTCCGTGATGATCCACGCGTGGTAGTCCCCCGGCACGCTTCCGAGCAGCGTGGCGAAGAGCTTGAGCCAGACCCCCAGACGGGGCTTGAACACATAATGGATCGCGGTCTTGGCGAGTTCGCCGATCAGGACCTTGTGCTCGCCTTTCGGTGTCAGCTCCAGCTGGATGAGCCGGGGCGTGGGCGTAAAGGCCACGATGTGTACGGTCTCGCCAGCTCCCTTGGGCAGATTCTTCGCGACGGTGAGGACCATGCCGCTGTAAACGTCGGGGGGCAGCTCGATCGTGCCATCGAGCACCTCCTCCTTCCCGTCCTTACGGGCCTTGGTTTTCACGCGGTACTTGCCGTTTCGCTCCAACGAGATCTCGGTGTCCTCGGCGAATGCGGGCCCGCGCTGCACCAGGCGGTAGCTCTGCATGGTGAAGACTCTCTGCTGGGTGAATACGACCGTCTCGTCGAATAACGACCCGTCCTTGAAGTGGAACAGCATCCGGCTCTCGACTCCTGCGGCCCGGCCGACCTGGAGAAGATCGCCCGACGCAATGAGGACGCCTTCGACTGTGCGTAGCACGAGAAAACCGTGGGTGGTCCCCTCGACGAAGCGCACCGGGACCGCAGCCGCCGGGAGCGGGCGAGGGGCCGACAACATGG
The DNA here is from genome assembly GCA_013388675.1 of Syntrophaceae bacterium. Lineage (GTDB taxonomy): Bacteria > Desulfobacterota > SM23-61 > SM23-61 > SM23-61 > SM23-61. The sequence goes on from JACAEW010000301.1 coordinate 2,288, forward strand.
TCACGAGAATCAGCAAGCCGATCGTAGTCGCCCTCGTAAACGACATGACGGATAAGCAGGGGATGAGTACTCCGATGGGGCGTCTTCCCCCACTGGGCGACAGCCGGTTGCGGAGCCTCTTTGAGTCAACTGAACGTCCCAAATCGTCTGCCCCCAGCCTGGCTTCGGGGTCGCCATCCCCGAAGCCCAAGATGAATTCGCCGACGGCTAAGTTCATTCCACCCCCCATCCTGTTCCCAAGCACGCCAAACTCTAGACCCTTCAGTACCTTGCCAGCGAGCCTTCCCGGCGCCGCGCCATTGAGCAAAAACCGGATCTCTCCCATTTTCGGCTTCCTCCCGTTG
>JACAEW010000302.1 GCA_013388675.1 Syntrophaceae bacterium
CGGGCGATTGAAGCCAGCACAAATGGGCTCACCGTAGCCGAGATCGCCAACCGGGAAGAAACCGGGATAAGGACGATTTACCGGGACCTGGAAGCGCTCCAGGCGGCCGGGTTTCCTCTCTACACTGAAAGGGTTGACAAGGCCAACCGGTGGGCCTTCGTTGACACTTATAAATTCAAGATCCCCGCGCCCTTCACCCTCACCGAGCTCATGTCCCTTTACTTTTACAAAGACCTGGTGCGGGTCTTCAAAGGGACTCCATTCCACGACTCAATCGATTCCGTCTTCAAAAAAATTCAATCCACCCTCCCGCCTCAGGCCTTGCGATATATGGACCAGATGCATTCAGTCTTTCACGTCGGGATCAAACCTTACAAAGATTATGCCCAATTCAGGAACATCCTGAACCAGGTGAACCAGGCAGCCATGGAACGCCGCCGGGTCGAGATGGTCTATCACCCTCTCCATAGGAAGGAGAGGACGCTCCGTAAGGTGGACCCGTACAAAGTATGGTTCTACGACGGGACCATCTACCTAATCGGCCACTGCCATCTCCGGGAAGAAGTAAGGATGTTCGTCCTGGACCGGATCAAGATGCTCAAGGTGACCGATGAGCGCTTCACGGTACCCAAGGATTTCAGCCTGGACGTTTTTATGCGGGACAGCTTCAAGGTAATGCACGACGAGCTTTGTCCGGTAAGAGTCCGAATCTCGCCCGGCTGGGCCCGCTGGGTAGGGGAAAAAATCTGGCACGAGAGCCAAAAGATCACCAAGCTCTCCGACGGTGGCCTTGAGATCACCTTCCGGGTCGCCGGCCTTGATGAGATTAAACGCTGGATATTGAGCTTCGGCCCCGAGGCTGTTGTCCTGGAGCCGGAAAAGCTTAAGAAACAGGTTCGTAAGGATCTATCCAGGAATCTGGCTCAATATTCAAAGCCTTCTGTCTCCATTAACCTAATGAAGGACCTGAGGGCGAGTTGATTGAGGCCATGAGAACCCATTACTCGGGACTTTGAACCGGGCAGTCCTTGGCGGTCTTTGCGCCTTGGCGTGAGGAAAGGTTTTGGGGGCTAAGCCGGAAATAAAAGTGTAGTATTTTTAGCTACAATTGTAGTAATATTATCTACAAAGCAATGAACAAGACAATCGAAAAAATATTCGGCTCGCGGATAAGGGCGAAAATTCTCGGGTGGCTCTTTACCCATCCGGATGAGTCTTTTTTCGTCCGACAAATGGCCGTAATTCTGAAAGAAGACCCCACCAATGTTGGCCGGGAGATGGCTAGGTTGGGGGAAATGGGCATTTTAAGATCGAAACGAAACGGCAACCTCAAGCATTTTCAAGCCAATCAGGAGTGTCCCTTTTTCGAGGAGCTGAAAGGCCTTGTTTTAAAGACCAGCGGGGTGGCAGGGCGGATTCGGGCTTCGCTGGGAAGACTCGCGGGAATTGAATTTGCCCTCATTTACGGTTCCTATGCGAAAGGGGAAGAGAAACCGGACAGCGATATCGACCTACTGATCATCGGCGATGTGGATTTGAACCGTCTCGACGCCAGCCTGGGAAAACTGGAGAAAATACTCGGCCGAGAGATCAATTATGTTCTTTATAGCAGGGAGGAATTCAAGGCCAAGAAAAAATCAAAAGATGGATTCTTGATGGATGTATTGAGCGGCAAGAAAATTATGCTGGCCGGGGTTGAGAATGGACTTGAAGCGCCTTGAAGCGCAGGGGTATATCGAAAAAGCCAACTTCAGCAGCGGGCAGATAAAGTCCAATCTAAACCGGGCTCAGCTTGATCTCCGCACCGCGAAGGCAAATCTGAAGATGGATGAGGAATGGGCGTATACGATTGCTTATCATGCGATGCTCAGAGCTGGGCGAGCCTTCATGTTCGCTCCCGGATATCGGCCTCGAGGAAAGGATCAGCATAAGACGGTAGTCGAGTTTTGCTCCGAAAGTTTGGGAAAAGATTTTCACCATCTCACTATCCGGTTTAACCGAATGCGGCTGAAACGGCACGATTTTATCTACGAACCGGAACGCCCGATACCGAGAACGGAGGCAGAGAAATCGCTGGAGAGCGCTGAAGAGTTTGTTAAAGAAATAGTCTTAAGAATTGAAAAGATGAATCCCCAAAAACGGCTTATTTCATAGGGGAAGGCCACGTGTTCCTCAAGCGAAGCGATCCGCCTGTGCATTTCTCAGTCCTCAGTCCTCATGGCTCAGCCCTGTTTTATGGATTTTGAACCCAAGACCCCTGACCGAGAACCCAGTATTTCCTTTGCGCCCTTTGCGCCTTGGCGTGAGGTATCGGATGGGTTCATAGGTCATATCTTTTGATATCGCCCATTCGGGCGTCGGCAAAGGTACCAGAAAATGAAGCGAACTGAATCGCCTCTGCAAATTGAACGCATACAACAAGCCATCCTTCTGATCCGAGGCAAAAGGGTAATGCTGGATGCCGATCTCGCAAAACTGTATGGAGTTTCTACCAAACGATTGAACGAACAGGTGAAAAGGAACCGGGATCGTTTCCCTGAAGAC
>JACAEW010000135.1 GCA_013388675.1 Syntrophaceae bacterium
CCTGGAAGGCCATGATGAAGAACATCACCAGGCCCACGAAAACTCCTTTCAGCAATAAGGGCAAGGAAATGTGGAAGAAGGTCCTGAATTTGCCCGCTCCCGATACTTCGGAAGCCTCCTCCAGGGAGACGTCGAGTTGCAGGTACGAGGCATGGGCCATTCTCAAGAAGTAGGGAAGTCGCCGCACGAAGAGAGACAGGGGCATGATGATCCAATGGGTGGCCAGGGGGATTCCTTCCCAAAAGGCCAAGAGGTAACTGACCCCGACGGCAATCCCCGGGAAGGCCAGCATGAGGGTGATGACAAAGTCGAGCGCATCCTTCCCCCGGACTTTGGTCCGGGTAATCAGATATGCGGCCGGTAGTCCGAAGGCTAACCCGAATGCAAGCGCCACCCCGCTGAAAAGAAACGAATTTTTCAGCAGGAGGGGAGTTTCAAGAAAAATGAGCTTGAAGTTATCGAGGGTCCAATAGCTGGGAAAAGGCTGCAAAACCCATCTCCGGGAAAAGGCCGATAATCCCAGCACGACGGGAATCAGCAGCACGAGGACGGCAATCAGAAACATATAGGCATAAGAGCTCGTTTTGACCCATAATCCGGGTTCGATGATCCTTCCCTCCAGGGTGGTACCTTTGGAGAGAGCGGTATATTTTTTCCGTTCCACCCATGTCTTGGAGACCAAAAAAATGCCCACGCAGATGACGGATGAAACCACCACGGATACGATGCCCATGTATTTGCGGTGCATGTCGGTAAAATGGTAGGCGATGTTGATGTAGGAAATGGAGGGGAGAAAATCGACTTGCCCGAAGATGAGGGGGGTGAGCCAATCGGTGAAAGGCCACAAAAAGACGATCACCGCCCCGGCCAGATAATTCGGGCTGGTGAGCGGCAGGGTGATGGTAAAAAACCTCTTGAAGCCGCCCGCCCCCTCCACCTCGGCCGCTTCTTCCAGGGATGGGTCTATGTTCGTGAAGCCGGCGGAAAGGCTTAGCACGATGAAGGGAAGAAGATGGAGGGATTGGATGAAGACCAGGCCATGCAGGCCGAAGACGAAGTTCACCGGTTTGCTGATGAGACCCCAGTCCAGGAGAAGGAGATTCACGGTCCCCATTTTGCCGAAGAACACGATGAGGGCAAAGGCCCCGGCATAGGCGGGCAATACGATGGGAAGAAGGATCAGCGCGGTAAAAAGGACCTTTCCCTTGAGGCGATACCTGGCGAGAATGTAAGCCAACGGCAATCCCACCAGCGTGGTGGTGACGAGCACCAGCACGCCCAAGAGAAGGGTGTTGGCAAAGGTTTTCAGGTAGTAGGGGTCCTTAAAAAAGTCGATATAATTCTTCAGGCCGTATCCGTCGGTGCCGGCAATTTTGAAACTCTCCATCACCAGGAAGGAAAGGGGGTAAATGACGAAAAGGGCTACGATAAACCACAAAATGGCGGAGATGAACAGGTTTCCTCGGGACATATTTTCATCCTTTTGGGAGCATGGCAGGCGAACGGTTGTTCGCCTGCACCTTACACCGCTGGCCGGGGGAATCGAGGTCGGCGAAAGAGTCCGGTTGGGATGAAGACGCCGCTTATCGGGATTACCGGGGCGCGGCCACGAGCAAAGCCCGGGCCTCGGAGGCCGTTAACCTGGCGGTTGGGTAAGCGCCGTCGAATTCGAAAAGCCTCCTGGCTTCTTTGATTTTCGACTCCGCTTTGCTGATATCCACTCCTTTTTTCTTGGCGGCCTCTATTTCTCCCTCCACTTCCTCGATCAGGAAGAGGCTGCTTTTCAGCTCTCTCCATTTCCGGTAGATTTCATATTCGAAGTATCGGTTCACCTCATCCCATCTCTTCGCGGCCAGTTCCAGATTATAATCGATGAATCCCACTTTTAAATCCCAGAAGGAGTCCACCCCCAAGGCATCGCGAGCATGCTTGGCCATGGCCACCCCTTCTTTTTCCCACACGGAAAACTTGATATCCTTCCGGGCGGTAAAATAGCGGCCCTCCAGCACATATTTCTGTCCTTCCATGCTGAACAGCCAGTCCAGGAAAATCTTCGCGTTGGCCTCGTTGGGGGCATTTTTCAACAACCCGACCGCTTCCGGGACCAGGATCGTTTTGTCCGGAAGCAAATCCCGCACGGGGTACCCGTCGGCTCGAGCACTCATCGCATTCATCTGGGGTTGGGCGATGCCGATGGGGACTTCGCCCCGGCTGACCATGTGGGTGGTATCCACGCTTCCCGTGGAGAACCTGGCCAGTTGAGCAGCCAAAAGCCGGTTGTAGGCCCAACCTTCCTTCTCCCCGAAGCTCTGCAGATGAATCTCGATCACCTCGTGCTGGGTCCCGGAAGCATAGGGCAAGGTCTGGACGATATATTCCCGGTAGATGGGATTGAGCAACTCCTTCCAGGTCTTGGGAGGGGGCAATTTGAGGGCTTTCAAAACCCTTTCGTTATAGAGATTCGTGACAATCCAGGGCGCAAAGCAGGTCCACATCAATTTTTCATCCTTCACTTTCATGCCGCCCCATTTATCGGGAATTTTGTCCCAATCCTTGGGCTTGTAGGGAGCGATGAACCCCTCTTTTTCCATAACCTCAAAAGCCGGGGCGCCGGCTCCCAAGAATACGTCCGCATCCGGCTTGCCCTTCCAGGCCCTCACCTTATCCACGCAGACGGGCCATCCGCCGGGACGAATAAAGGTGATATCAATTTCCTTCCCGTAGGTCTTTTTGTAATATTCCTTGAAACCTTTCATCAAACTGTCGGATAGTTCTTTGTAAACCGGGCCGACCCACCCGATCTTCTCCCGCTGGGCTTGGGCCTCCGTCGTAAGTACCCCCCAAAACAGCAGGAATCCCGACAGGATAAAAACGCTAATCCTAGTGAATCCTCCCTTTTTCATGACGAATCTCCTTTCTGGAAAATTTGCCAATCCGGTCCCTCCAATTTTCTTCGGCCTTTCAAGCCTGATAATCTCGTAAAAAGTAAAATTTCCCCTCCCCCGGCGGGAGGGGATGAAAGGGAGGGGGTTGATAAGCCCTCCAAATCATTCTAATTGTCACCCCCACCCTGACTGACCCTCCCCCGTCGAGGGGAAGGGCCCATTTCTGAATTTTTTCGAGTTCATCAAGCCTGGTTTCATTCATTGAATTAAATGGGTCATCTTGAGGCTCATCTTTTTGCCGAATTCTCACCTCCTCTCGCGATTTTGCTCCGTGGCGACTCATTTTGACTTGTTTTTCAATGAAGAGTCAAGACCAGATTTGCCCCTCCATCCTGGAGGCCATGTGGATGTGTAAATCTTCCACCCCGGCGAGCGATTGCCCCCAGAATGGAAAACTCCCTGCCCAGGCCCTGGTGCTTCCCCAGGGGGGGCCTGAGTATTTTCTTCATCCACTCGTTGGCCCGAAATCCTTTTTTCACGACAGGGTTGGCCCTCCTGGCCCTCATTCTAGACAAGATCGTTACGAAGGCAATTCCCGAGGAGGGATGAGATTGGATATATTCAGGAAGGCAAAAGGAAAGATTGAAACAAAGAGGGCCGCGTTTCCGGGGAAGACGGCGGGCCCGTAGCCCCTTTCCTTAAAGCTTTTCAAACATGGATTGCAGTTCTTTGATCAGGCCGATTTCCATATCCGTGTATTTTTCGTCGGCGAGGAGGAATTCGATCTCGTAGAAGATGAGGTTTTCCACGGCGCTGGTGCGGGATTCGATGACCTGGCTTACGGCAATGTCCTTCAGTCCCGCGTAATCCGGGGTTTTGGAGGTCTCGGTCCGACGCAGGATCAGGCGAAGGGCCTTTTTGGCGTCTTCTACTCCCTTGAGAACGATCTCGATTCCTTCCAGCTTTTTGATCGCTTTGGTAATTTTTTCATCCCGTACCTTGATCCTCATAATTTTCCCCCGGTAATGAGCGCGAGTCGCGGTTGTCTTCGGAGTATGAGAGGAGAAGACCAAGATCAGGCTTTCTCCCCTACCGCTTTCCGGACAGGAGTCTTTTTCGACTCCCGGATTCTTTTTTCGTATAATGTCACACCCCCCGATGATTCGCAAGGGGGAAAAATTGCTCTGGAAATCCTGATTGACGAATGGGGGGAAAAACGGTATAAAAAAATCCGAGGTGATGGAGTTCACCATTGAACCGCCCGAAAGGCTGATAACTCCTGTTTTAAAGAATGGGGCCTGGCAGGAGTTATGAGCGGAAAACAAGACTCCTCCAGGGAATAACCTGAAGGAGTTTTTTTATGGGCTTGGCCACAAAAAATACATCTTCCGATCCCGTCTCAGCCGCCGCCCCAGAGCTGCTGGTCATCATCCAGGAAATCTATAGCCGATTTCAAATCACCTCCCTGAACCGCCAGATCGAGGCCTGTCAAAATCTCCTCCACCAGGATCAGCTGATCGATGTGGCGATCCTGGGGCAGTTCAAGGCCGGAAAGAGTTCCTTCCTGAACACCCTGATCGGGAAACCCATTCTGCCGGTGGGGGTCATCCCGGTAACCACCACCATTACCCGTTTACAGTTCGGAAGGCAGGAACGGGTTGTCGTTCATCATTTCGACGGGAAAGAGGAAGAGGCGGACCTGACCGCCGTCGAAGAATTCACCTCGGAGGCCCGGAATCCTTCCAACCGGCGGAGTGTGGAATGGGTCGATGTGGAGCTGCCGGCCCTGGAAAGGTATGCCGGTCTCCGTCTGGTGGACACACCGGGTCTCGGCAGTATCTTCCGCTACCACATGGAAACCTCGGCCAACTGGCTGCCCGAGGTCGGGGCGGCGTTGGTGGCCATCAGCGCCGACCGTCCCCTGGCGGAAAATGACCTCCAATTGATCCGGGACCTGCGAAAACATACTCCCAAGATCGTTCTTCTCCTGACCAAGGCCGATCTCCTCTCCCCGGAGCAGCAAAAAGAGGTCATCCAATTTTTCCGCGCGGCCCTGCAGCGGGAGTTTCACGAGGGATTCCCCATTTTTCTTTTCTCCACCCAAATGGACACCGAACGATGGAAGCAAAAGCTGGAAGACGAAATCCTCCGTCCCCTGTCCGCGAACCGGGCGGAGGAGTTCCAGAGCATCCTTGGCCACAAGCTGCGGTCCTTGGGCAAAGGATGCCTGGGCTACCTGGAGATTGCCCTGAAAACCTCCCTGCAGGCGGACCAGGATCGCGAACAGCTCCGCAGGCAGATCCTGGATGAAAAGGTAAATTACGATTTGGTCCGGGAGGACCTTTCTCTCATTGCCCGGGAGAATGCGCAGCAGACCCGGGAGCTCATCAAGACCTACCTGGAAAAACATCATGAGGCCCGCCTGAAAAAAAAGTTAGGGAAAAGCTTGGAGCAGGAGATGCCTTCCTGGAAGGGAAATCTCTGGGACCTCACCCGCCGGTATGAGGATTGGCTCCAGGAGACCCTGGCCGAAGAGCTCGACCAAATCTCCCGGACCGATCACAAGCATTTCCTGGGAACCCTGAAAAAAGCCCACAGCAGCCTGTCCCGTTCCCTCGCCGCTTTCCGGAGTCTTCTGAATCAGAACATCGAAAGGGTGCTGGGGTTAAAGTTGGCCGAAGCCGAATGGAACATCGACGTGGCCGAGCCCCACCAGCCGGACATCAAAACCAGCCGGACCTTCGATTTTCATTTTGACATGATCTGGTTCCTGATCCCCATGTTCCTTTTCCGCCGCCTGTTTGAAAGGCATTATTTAAACCAGGTTCCCGGAGAAGTGTTCGTAAACCTCTCCCGGTTGGCTGCCCAGTGGGAAGAGCGGATCAACAAGGCGATTGAGGGGATGAAGAAACAGGCCTTGAAATACGTTCAGGACGAACTGGCTACGATCGAATCCCTCTTGTCCAAGGCCCAAGGCCGGACCGAGGAGATTCGAAAGACGATGGATGAACTCAGGGGGCAATTGGAAGAATTATCGATTTCGCGGGCCGGTAAGGGTTCCATCCCCTCGGCGTTTTGCAGAGGAGAAGAAAATGCAATAGACGCAGTTGGTTTGAAAGTTGCGGAGGAACAAAACCGGGGGAAATCAAACCGGGGAAGGAATTGAATCGGTGGAAAATATATGGCTGCATTCGGCAATATGGATTGCCCTTGCCTTACTTTCTTCATTAATATCGGTCCGACTTGCCCTGTCGGTGGCCTTGGTCGAAATCGTCATCGGAGCCTTTGCCGGGAACCTATTCGACCTAAGAGCGGCAGAGTGGATCAACTACCTGGGTAGTGTCGGAGCGATCCTACTCACTTTTTTAGCGGGGGCGGAAATTGATCCGGCGGTTATTAAAAAACACTTCGGGGCAAGCGTAGGAATCGGCGCAGCGAGTTTTGCGATTCCCTACCTGGGAGTTTTATTGTTTGCTCATTATGCCTATGACTGGCCTTGGGGACAAGCACAGATTGCCGGTTTATCCCTGTCCACGACTTCCGTAGCGGTTACTTTTGCGGTCCTTCTGGAAAGCGGGCAGAACCGCACCGAGCTGGGGAAAATCATCCTGGCAGCCTGTTTCATCACCGATATCGGGACGGTCGTCGCCCTCGGGGTTATCTTTGCGAATTATAATATGTGGTTGTTTCTTTTTGCCGTCATGACCGCGCTGGTGATGTGGGTTCTTCCCCGTTTCGTACCCTGGTATTTCCGGCAGGTGGGAAACCGGATCAGCGAACCGGAAACCAAATTCATTTTGCTGATCCTGTTCTTCCTGGGGTGGCTAAGCAGTATGGCAAGGAGCGAAGCCGTTCTTCCCGCTTATCTCATCGGCATGGTTTTAGCTCCCTACTTCCTCCAGGAAAAGGTACTGGCGCAGCGTATGCGGGTAATGGCCTTCACCCTGCTGACCCCTTTTTACTTCTTGAAAGCTGGGTCCCTGATTAAAATGGGAACAGTCTCCTCGGCGGTTGGCTTGATCGCCGTCCTCCTGTCCGCTAAAATGATCACCAAATTTGTTGGGATCCTACCTCTTTCCCGGAAGTTCCTCTTTTCCTGGCGGGAGGGGATTTATACAACGCTTTTGATGTCGACGGGCCTGACCTTTGGCAGTATCTGCGCCCTCTTTGGCCTGACGAACGGAATCATCAATCAAGATCAATACACGGTTCTATTGACAGCGGTCATCGGCAGTGCCGTAGTGCCCACCCTGATCGCCCAGCGATGGTTCCAGCCCCCAATGATGAATGAGGAGGAAGATCATGCCGAAAAAGATCCTTCATGGCCTTGATGGTTCCGCAGGTTCTTTCAAGGCCCTTGGGGAAGCCATTGAAATAGCCAAGCGGTTTCAGGCGGAACTCCATTCCATTACGGTGGAAGAGGTTCCGCGTTTTGCGGAAACGGTGGGAGAAGTGATCGAAGAGAAGGCCGTAGCCAACGGGAAGTTCAAGGATATTTTAGGAAAAGCCCGCGACATGGCGGCAAAAGAGGGGATTTTTCTCCAAACTCATGTCCTCGTTGGACATGAAGTGAAGACCATCCTGGAGCTAATCAAGAAGCGTGGTTTTGATCTCTTGGTCATAGGATTTATGGGACACTCGGCCATTTATGAGCGGGTAATGGGAAGTACCTGCCAGACTCTTGTGCGCATGGCCCCCTGTACCGTCTTGGTCGTAAAGTGAGAGGGACTTGATTTTCTTCTGTCCGAATTGCTGGTCCCAGGTTAGGGAGGAAGAAAAGACCTGTCCGGAATGCCAGGAGGAGGTTGAACCTCTTGATCAGATCGGCTATTTCGATAAATTGACAAGGGCCTTGCATCACCCCGTCGCCGCCACCCGGATGCGGGCCGCCTGCATCCTGGGCGAAATCGGAGACAAACGGGGAATCAAACCCTTGGCCGACCTCATCGATCAAGCCTGGGAAACGGAGAATCTTTTCTTTCTCCGGGAAATTGCCATTGCCCTGGGGAAGATCGACGGAGATATGGTGGTGCCGGCCTTGGTGCGTTTGCTGGACCATCCGTCCTTCTTGGTCCGAGAGGCTGCCTTGAAAGCACTGCCGAAGGGCAAAAACAAGCGGGCCGCGGCAGCGGTCCGGAAAGCTTTGAACGACCCGAGCCCAAATGTCCGGGACCTGGCCGGGAAATTCTGGCAGAAAATTTCCGAATGACAAGCCCTCTCACCCTTCCCGGGGGGATTCCGATGGTTGCGCACCCGGTTCATTACCGGAGGAAGTCGGCCATGTACTTGATTGCGACGAAAAGGAGACAGCCGGTAAGAATGGCCCGGATGGCCCGGCCGGGCACATATTTCTGCATGCGAGCCCCCCCGTACATCCCGAAAGCCCCCCCGATTCCAAAAAGCGCCCCCAGCATCCAGTCCGGGGCCACAGCCAAAGGGGAGGACAGGCTCCAACCCAGGATTTGGAAGAAGACCGCTCCGGCCAGGGAAGTAACGAAGGAGCCCATCAAAGCCGCGCCGGCCACGGTATAGATCGGCATCTTAAAAATCGTAACGAAGATCGGCGCCACCATCGCTCCCCCACCGATGCCGTAGATCCCGCCGACCAAACCCACGAGAAAGGAAACGAAAAACACCCCGGGGGGGCCAAAGGAATAGGCCCGCTCTCCGAAATTGTATTCCACCCGCTTCAAGGATTGCCTTATTACGGTGACCAAAATTCTTCCGGTCTTCTTCCCCTTTTGGGCTATGGCTTTTTCCCCCCTTCCCGCAAAGGTTTCAAGGGCCAGGCGGAACCCGATCAAAAAGAGCACAGCCCCAACAAAAAGCTTAAAGTTTTTTAGATCGGGGAGGCAGGCAATCCGCATCCAGGCTCCGATGAAAACTCCGGGAAGGGTTCCGAAGATCACCGGCCACGTGAGGGGCCAAACCATACGGCCTTCCCGAAGGTAACGGTAGACGCCGCTGGGAATCGCGATCACGTTGAAGACATGGTTCGTGGCGCTCACGGACGGGCTGGTGTAGCCCAGGACACTCACCTGAAAAGGCAGCAGCAGCAGGGCCCCCGAAACCCCGCCCATGGAGGTCAAGAAGGATACACAGAAAGCAATCAAGGGGGGGAAAAACACCCAGGTATCCACGCCGGAGGTTGGGAAGTGAACATACAGAAAATCCATGTTTCCTCGGGGTGAATCTACCAGAGAATCCTTTTTCAATCAATGCCGCCGATTTTGATAAGCTTGACAAAATTCTCTTCCCATGGGTAGAATTCATAACGGTGATGGAGTCCACCGAGGAATGTCCCAAGGGCTGATGACTCCTACCCAGGTGTAAGCTCCCTGGTAGGAGCGGGCAAGGTGGACGCCGAAAAACTCCTGCCAGGAAAACTGGGGGAGTTTTTTTAAATGCGCTTTATCACCACAAAACTACTCTCCCCCGGGTTTGACGAGGCCTCCAAGCCTGAGAAGATGGAAAACCCCCGAAGCCCTTGCTCGGAAGGCTTTCACACCCTAAGCCTTTTTTCTCAACCGATTTCCCGCCGCTTTCAACCCACGTCTCATTCACCCGGCGAAGACCCTGAAGGGATGGTTTGGAACCTATGCCCCTGAGACGCGGATCGATCGTTTTGATTCGTTTTCTTTTTGGTTGCTGGCGATTACGTTGCCGGCGGTCCATTTTGCGCCGGGAAATTGGGAGATCGTTCAGCAGAGGCTGACCGACAAACCCCCGTTACTGGAGATTCTTTTGGGGGGTATTTTGACCCTGGGCGCCGCCCTCTTCGTAGGGATTCTGGTCTTATCCTTCTGGGGGACCCGGAGAAGGAAAAAAAAGGATAGGGATCATCATGAAATCTACCGCGAACCCGTTCCAGTCCCCTGACCGGTTTATGCCGTCATCGTCCTGCTATTTGCCGCCCTGGCGGGTTTGGTGTGGTGGGCCCGGCAACCGTTCGCGGTTATGGAACGTCAGGGTAAGACCCAGCAACCGATGGCCTCTTCCCAAGAAGAGGCGATAAAAGAGTTCCCGCCCCCCCTTCCCGAAGCCAGGGACGAGCATGGGCTTCTGGACCTAAAACTTTTGGAATATATTTTGGCCATAAGCCTCCTGGCCGGGGTGGGCTGGGCGGCCTGGCGGACCTGGATCGTCCGCGCTCCGAAAGCAGAGCCGGAGGCAATGGACCTGGGGGAAATTGTCGCTCAGGCGGTCCTGGATTTACAAAAAGGCGGGGAGCTCTCGGATGTCGTCCTCCGGTGTTACCGCGATATGTGCGCAATCCTGGGGCGCAAGGTAGTCCTTCGAAAAGAGATGACCGCCCGTGAATTTGCCCAGAGGCTGCAACAGGTCGGTGTCGGCGAAAGGGAATTGCTCCGGCTGACGGACTTGTTCGAACGGGTACGATATGGGCGGCATAGCGACAGCCCGGACGAACGAGTAGAAGCCATTACTCTCTTGCAGTCCATCGAAAGCCAGTACGGAAAGGGTGCCAATGAAATCTGATCGCCGGTGGCTCCTCCCCTTGGTTCTTATCCTGGCGGCCGGATTTCTTTATTTGACCTTCCCGCTCTGGGTCGAAGGGGTACGTTCCTTTTTGGTCATCCTGATTCTGGGCGGAACGATTCTTGAGGCCTTGCCCCAGGTTGTATGGTGGATGGCAGGATTGGCAATCCTGGTCTTTTGGGGACTGAGGATGATCGTCCGTTTGGCAGACCGGGAGCTGGCAGGAAAAAAGGAATCGGGAGGAAATTCTCCTTTTTCCGGTCGTCTGCGGGTCATTTGCAGGACTCTTTCCAGGGGCGGTGCGGGTTGGTATTTCCAGGATGAAGTGAGGAACCTACTCCGTTCGCTGGCTGTTGATTTGATTGCCCTGAAGCTGGCCATTTTCGAAGAAGAAGCCCAACAAAGATTTCAAAAGGGAGATTGGACCGAGGACCTTTTGCTGAAAACGTATTTCTATTAACTTAAATGATGGTGCGCCGGTAAAACCGGCAGAGAGTAGTGGATGAAAGTTCCATACGATGAAGGCCCAGCGAGCCACATCGGCCCCGAGTCATGCGCAGGCGACCGTAAGGGCGCAGGCGAAGCGTTGACGGGGGGAAGTGCGGGCCGGGCATTGAGCCGCGAAAGTAGGTTTAACTTCAGGGTGCCGACGGTGTCATCAAACGCGGAAGGCAACACGGTCCGTCCCGCTAACGCGAGGGATGGTCTGGCCCTGCGTGGTCGAAGACCCCGCGCACGCACGGAAACTCTCTGCACGGGAACCGGGAGGTCCCACGCCTGCCCCCGGGAAATGGCCCTGGGGGACGCGCCATGAACCCGAAAGGAGCACGATGGCGATGAACGGTCGTGGGAAGTCGGACAGGCCCATAGGTACCGTAGAGACCTTCGAACAGGGGCAGGGGAGAACCCCGCCGGCGGAGAAGGAGGAGGGAAGGGGCCTGACCAAGGGGAATCCGCCCTGGCAAAACAAGCGCCGGGCACAGGACCGGGCGAGGGGTCAATAGGGAGAACCCTAAACGGGCACGAAGCGGGAAACCGCGGATACAGCCAAGAGAAAGCACCTGGGTTGACCCTTCGGGCTTGCAAAGTGCACTGGAGCGGATACGGCAGGCAGCGGGCCGAGTATCCCGATTTTCGCCTGTACGTCACTGCTTAAGGTAAGAGCCCAGTGCGGTAATACTGCACGCTGGGATCTGTGGAGGGAGTTACGGGCAACCATAATTCCTACTTCGACCAATATTCCCCCCTTTGGAAAAGGAGGGAAAGGGGGGATTTTCTTGGAGAGTCCGGCTCAGAAATCCCCCCCACCCCCCCTTTAATTAAAAGGGGGGCCAAAAGTCACTCCCGGTGAATTCCTGCAACGATGTCTGGAGCGGTTTTTAACCCAATAAAACGGGGACTGAGACATCAATTGTAAGGAATATTTTTGCACTTGATGGGATTATCCATTACTCGCGTTCCTTCCGCTGGGAGTTTCGGGGGACCGAAACGGAAGAAGGGAGGGCCAGCTTGATCAGCGCGGTGGGCTGGTGCAGCGGGTGGCAGCCATTCCTCTCGGTATTGGAAAGGAAGAAATGAGCCGGCGACGACTCTTGGAAAAGTCCAAGTATATATCCTATTTTGACCTGCGGGACGCGCTTTCCCAGCCGGGCTGCCCGGTCTGCTCTCTGGCGGAAAGGAATAGCTTTCGTTTCCTCGACGCACTCCTCTACGAACGGGTGAACGACGTGGGGACCCGTGACGGTTTGAGAAAGTCGCTGGGATTCTGCAACTGGCATGCCTGGAAATGCCTTGAAGTTCCGAATGCTCCGCTGGGCCTGGGGATTATCCATCACGATTTATTGGGGGAAATCCTTCATCGCTTGAGCCGGTTGCGGGTCCCGCTCCCGATACCCTCTTTTTCCTTCCGAAGAATATGGGGCCGGAGGAAGGCGAAAAGACCCCTTCTTGATCGGCTTCTTACTCCCTCCGATTCCTGTCCTGCCTGCCGGAGCGTCCGCTTTTTTGAACAAATGTACCTCGAAATCCTTTTGGATTATATCGACGAAGAGGATTTCGGGGGACATTTTTCAAGGTCCGCGGGGGTGTGTTTTCCCCATCTGACCATCGCCATTGGGAAGTACCCCGGCCACCGAAACCTTGAGTTGCTCATCAAGAGTCAGAAGAAGAAATGGGAATCTTTGAGGGCGGAGTTGGCCGAATTCATCCGCAAAAATGATTATAAATACTCTCACGAGCCCAGGGGGGCGGAATCCGATTCCTGGAAAAGGTCCCTGGAGATGCTGGCGGGGAAAAGAGAGGTCTTTCCCAATCAGGTGGTGGGAAAACTCGATGGTTCCGCAGGGGTTTTCATTGACAAAGTTCTTGATCCGGAAGACAAAAAAGAATAAAAATCGAAGAGCCAGCATTCCTAAATAGGTGTATGAGGGAGGATATGAGGAAAAAAAAGGGGTGTATTTTTTGTGAAATCGTGGCGGGAAAAGCGGAAGGGTACCGGATTTATGAAGATGAATATTCCATGGTCATCCTGGACATCAACCCTTTCACCCAAGGCCATTGCCTGGTCTTGTCCAAGCGGCATGTGCCCTGGTGGCATGATTTAACCGAGGAGGAAACGAAGAGCCTTTTTTCCGCCTCCCGACTCATAGCGCGAAAGCTGAAAAGGGCCTTCAAGCCGGACTTCGTTTGCATGTACGCCCGGGGGAGGCGGATCCCCCACACCAACATTTTCCTCGTTCCCACCTTCAGCGGAGACCTACTTGACCGGTTCTTCAACGCCTTAGAGGGAGCCCAGGAATTTCCCAACAGGATCGGTCCAGAAAAAGAAAAAAGTTCGCTGAAAAAAACTGCTGACCTTTTGAAATCTTTGGGAAATATTGAAGAAAAAGCCAGAAAGCGAATGCCCCAGGGAAAAGGGTAAAGGGAATTTTGAACTTTTGTTTCGAGGGTTCTCTGAGGGGAGCGCCCGGCGCTCCCGCGTTTAGAGAACTCTCCCCCACCGACTCATGGTCCCGATGGAGAGACTACCCTATTTTGAATTCTGTTTGCATATATGAGAATCGCAGGGATCCATTCAGAACATTCTTAAGGCCTTATTATGGAGAGAACCCCTCGTCGCCCCCTGGGGTGTGAATAAATCGAATTGGCCCATTCTTCATTTCGGCGAAGGCGGAATCCTTTGTTTCCAAGTCCTTAGCAATTTCCTGGACCCCGGTTTCCCCAGGGGTGACGGGTTAAGTTCGATTTTCTCACACCTTTCCCTCAGAGATGGGTTATTACGTCCTCCGTTCATTAGAATTCAGCGAAAAAACTTGACAAGAAATTGGGGTTGTGTTTAAATCGGTCGCGAGTCAGAATCAGGAACCGGAAGGGCGGCCGACTGGTTTCGAGCTTTTGGTTGCTAGTCTCTTTTCGTCTTCCCAATAACATTGAATGGTCCTGGCGATCGGGATTCATCCGGTTGCGAGAGAGAAACCTATTTATTGCAAGAGGCTAAACCTTTGAGAAGGGCTTCCCTTTTAGGGATTCGGACGGTGCGAGGACCGAGTGGCCAGCCAGTTTCGTCCTCGATCCACACGCGTTCCCACCGAAACCTTTTCTCCCAGAATTCAGCAAAGCAATGATTGGCAGGGTTAAGCCAAAAAACCATAAAACAAAGGAGGATTCAACTATGGCGTACGATGCGGTGAAGATGGCGGACTGGCAGATTTCCGAGGCCGCCGAAGAACACATGAAATCCATCTCGGATTGGCAGAAGGAACTGGGCCTGCAAAAAGACGAAATCATTCCTTACGGAAGGCTGGGAAAGTTGGATTTTATGAAGATCATCAGCCGCCTGGGGAACAGACCGGACGGAAAATATATTGATGTTACCGCGATCACCCCGACGCCCCTGGGGGAAGGGAAGACCACGACCACCATGGGGCTCATCGAAGGCCTGGGGAAGAGGGGAAAAAACGTGGGGGGATGCATCCGTCAGCCTTCGGGCGGGCCGACCATGAACATTAAAGGAAGCGCGGCCGGGGGCGGAAACGCCCAGGCGATACCCCTGACGGAGTTCTCCATGGGACTCACCGGGGACATAAACGCCATCATGAACGCCCATAATCTGGCCATGGTGGCCATGAACGCCCGGATGCAGCACGAGGCCAATTACACCGACGAACAATTGGCCAAGCGGGGCCTGAAACGCCTGGATATCGACCCCAAAAATGTGGAGATGGGTTGGGTCATCGATTTTTGCGCCCAGGGATTGCGAAATATTATCATGGGAATCGGGGGCAAGATGGATGGATTTCTCATGAACTCCCGCTTCGGGATCGCAGTCAGCTCGGAGCTCATGGCCATCCTGTCCATCGTCCGCGACTTGGCCGACTTGCGGGACCGGCTGGGAAAGATCACCGTAGCCTACGACCGCAAGGGGAATCCGGTAACCACCAGCGACCTTGAAGTCGCCGGGGCCATGTGCGCGTGGATGGTTTCGGCCATCAACCCCACGCTCATGCAAACCGTGGAAGGACAGCCCGTCCTGGTGCACGCCGGTCCCTTCGCCAACATCGCCGTGGGTCAATCCTCCATCATCGGCGACCGGGTGGGGCTGAAGATGTTCGACTACCACGTCACCGAGAGCGGGTTCGGGGCGGACATCGGCTTCGAGAAGTTCTGGAACGTCAAATGCCGCAATAGCGGCCTGATTCCCAACGTGGCGGTCGTCACCGCCACCATCCGGGCCCTGAAGATGCACGGCGGCGGCCCCAAGGTGGTGGCCGGGTTGCCCCTCGACCCCTCCTACACCAAGGAAAATATCCCCCTTCTGGAAAAGGGGGTGGCCAACTTGCTCCACCACGTGGGGATCGTCAAACAGGCCGGGATCAATCCGGTGGTGTGCATCAACTCCTTCCATACCGACACCAAGGACGAAGTGGCCTTCCTGCGCAAAGCCTGCGAACAAGCCGGAGCCCGGGTGGCCGTCTCGGAACACTGGGCCAAAGGCGGAGACGGGGCCCTGGAGCTGGCCGACGCGGTGATCGACGCCTGCAACGAAACCGTGCACTTCAAGTTCCTCTACCCCATGGAGATGCCCCTGCGCCAGCGGGTGGAAACCATCGCCAAGAACGTATACGGAGCCAGCGGGGTGAACTGGCTGCCCGATGCTGCGGCCAAAGCCAAAAAATTTGAAGAAGACCCGAAGTTCAAAGACTTCGCCACGATGATGGTCAAAACTCATTTGAGCCTCAGCCACGACCCGGTCCTCAAAGGGGTTCCCAAGGGCTGGACTCTGCCGGTGCGGGACGTTCTGGTCTTTTCCGGGGCCAAGTTCCTCTGCCCCTGCGCCGGAACCATCACCCTCATGCCGGGAACGAGCTCCGACCCCGCCTTCCGCAGGGTGGATGTGGATGTAAAGACGGGAAGGGTGAAAGGCCTGTTCTAAAGATGATTTCACCACAGAGGCACAGAGGACACAGAGATTTTTATGAATTCGAAAACCCGAGGACCCAATCCCGAAACATTTTCTCAACCGTCGGGTGATGGATGAGGTTCTTGTCGTTACCCGATCTTTCGTATGTTGATTTCCTCTGTGCTCTCCGTGTCCCTGTGGTGAAAAAAATTTAAGGAGGATGAAATGGCCGCGAAGATCATTAGCGGAACCGAAGTGGCAAAACAGATCCGGGAGGAACTGGCCAAAGAAGTAGCCGTCCTGAAAGAAAAACACAACGTGGTCCCCGGTCTGGTGACCATCCTGGTGGGGCAAAATCCGGCGTCCATCAGTTACGTGACCGGGAAGCAGAAGACGGCCAAGGAGCTGGGGTTCTATTCGATCCAGGACAACCAACCGGAGGATATCACCGAAGCCAAGCTCTTGGAGCTGATCGATAAGTACAACAAAGACCCCAAAATCCATGGAATCCTGGTCCAGCTTCCCCTGCCCAAGCACATCAACGAAACCAAGGTCCTTTACGCCATCGACCCCAAGAAGGATGTGGACGCCTTTCACCCGGTGAACGTGGGCAAGCTGATGATCGGGGAAGCCCATTACCTTCCCTGTACTCCGGCGGGAATCCAGCAGCTCCTGATCCGTTCCGGGGTAAAGACCGAAGGGGCGGAGGTGGTGGTCCTGGGCCGTTCGAATATCGTGGGCAAGCCCATTGCCAATATTCTCCTCCAGAAACAGAAGGGGGCCAACTCCACGGTGACGATTTGCCATACGGGTTCCCGGGATATCGCTTTCCATACCCGGCGGGCGGACATCCTGATCGTAGCCGCCGGTAAAGCCAAAGCGGTGACCGCGGATATGGTAAAGGAAGGAGCGGTGGTCATCGATGTGGGGGTCAACCGGATCGGCATGAGCAAAGAAGGAAAGGCGATTCTGTGCGGGGATGTGGATTTTGAGCCGGTGAAGGAGAAGGCCAGCATGATCACCCCGGTGCCCGGCGGAGTGGGCCCCATGACCATCACCATGCTCATGATGAACACCGTAAAAGCGGCCAAGGTTGCGGCGGGGGTCAAATAAAAAAGGGGATATCCGGGTTTTTTCCCCCGCCCGGCTTCTTTGCCAGTCACAGAGTTTGATGATCCGTTCAAGCCACTTTATGTTCGTCCCGTAAAAAGTCAAAAAAGCCCCATCTCCATGGATTCCGAAAGGGTAGGGGTGAGGGTGAAGATTTGAAAAGTTCAATCCATCTCTATGATCCTCGCCCCCATACTCTCGCGCCAGGGGAGGGGAAATTCTGTTTTTTACGCGACCTGCTGCTTTAAAGGTCGGGGAAATCGGTCTTTCCTTGCAAGGAGGGGTTTTCCAAGAAAGCCCAATTTCACGCTTTGATTGCCCACCGGTCAGAAGGTACCTTTTGGGGAGAAGTTGATTTTTAGAAAGGAGGGGGGACCTTGGACGGGAAAGTAAAAGAGATTCCAGTCGTTTGGCTGCAGTGTTCCACCTGCACGGGCTGCCTGATCTCCATCCTAAACACCGTAAGCCCGACCATCAAAAATGTGCTCATCGACCCGGTCGTTCCCGGAAAACATGTGAGCCTGCGCTTTAACGCCACGGTGATGGCCGGGGCCGGGGATTTGGCCATGGAGGCGGCCGAGGAGACCGCCCGAAAGGAAAAGGGGGGGTACCTCCTCCTTGTGGACGGGGGGATCCCCACCGCCGCGAACGGCGTATATGGGTCGATCGGCGAGAGGGGGCACCAGCCGGTCTCCATGGTGGACCGGGTTATCGAATTCGGGAAAGACGCCCTGGGAGTTATCGCTGTAGGCACCTGCGCCACCTTCGGGGGGATTCCCGCAGCCGCCCCGAATCCCACGGGCTGCGTTGGCGTGAAGGACCTTTTCGAAAGCCGGGGGGTGAAAACCCCGGTCATCAATGTGGCCGGGTGCCCGCCCCACCCCGATTGGTTTGTGGGGACCGTGGCCAGCGTGCTGCTATTCGGCCTGCCCAAGCCCGAGCAGCTCGACGACTTCGGGCGGCCCCTGGCCTTTTACGGGAAGCTCATCCACGAAAACTGCCAGCGGCGGGCCTATTTCGACGAAGGGAAATTTGCCAAGAAGCACGGCGATCCCGGGTGTCTCTATGAACTGGGATGCAAGGGGCCGGTTACCTATGCCGACTGTCCGACCCGGCTCTGGAACACGGGGGTGAACTGGTGCGTGGGAAGCGGCGGGGGGTGCCACGGCTGCGTCCAGCCGGAATTTCCGGACCTCCTTTCCCCGCTGTATGTCAAGACCATCGAGATCCAGCCTCCCTCGAAGGGATAGGAAGGAGAGACGCCATGGGAAAGATCGTCATCGACCCCATCACCCGGATCGAAGGACACTTAAAGATCGAATGTACGGTGGAGAACGGAGTGATCAAGGAGGCCCGGAGCTCGGGCATGCTCTTCCGGGGTTTCGAGATCATTCTGAAGGACCGGGACCCCCGGGATGCCCAGATCATCACCCAGCGGATTTGCGGGGTATGCAACCTCTGCCATGCCATGGCCTCCACCCTAAACCTGGATCATGCCTTCGGCCTGGCGGACAAGATTCCCGACAACGGGCGGATCCTGCGCAACCTGGCGGCGGGACTCCACGTGGTCCAGGATCACATTCTTCACTTCTATCATCTGGCCGCCCTGGATTACGTGGATGTAACCAAAGTGGCCAAATACGAGGGCAGCGACCCGGACCTGAAGTCCATCAAGGCCTTCATCGGACGGGGCAGCCTGGGTCCCTTCGTTCCCCGCTATGAAGGGGACTACCGGTTGCCTGATGACGTGGACCGGGCAGCCGTGGCCCACTATGCGAAGGCCCTGGAAATCCGCCGTAAGGGCCATGAAGCGGTGGCCCTTCTCACCGGCCGGATTCCCCATACCGCTTCCATTGTCCCCGGGGGCATGACCGAAGTCCCCACGGTGGACAAGATCGCCTCCATTCTCTGGCGGCTCAACGAGCTCAAAGACTTCGTCGATAACGTGTACCTTCCCGATGTCCTGGCCGTGGCCGGGGTGTACTCCGATTACTTTCAAATCGGGGCCGGCTGCAAGAATTATCTCTCTTACGGGGCCTATGACCTGGACGGAAAGAATCCGGATTATACCACCCGGAAGCGCTTTTTCCATCAAGGAACGATCTCTTCGGACTTGAAGCTCCAGCCGTTGCACCTTTCCAAGATCACCGAACAGGTCAAGCATTCCTGGTATGACGGGGGAACCTCCGGCCTTCATCCCACTTCGGGGAGGACCTCTCCCGACGGGGCAAAACCGGGGGCCTATTCCTGGCTCAAGGCGCCGCGGTATGACGGCAAGGTCTATGAAGTGGGGCCCCTGGCGCAAATGCTCACCACTTACGCCGGCGGCAATCCCCAGGCCAAATCTCTGGTTGACTCCACGCTGGCCCACTTCAAGGCCTCCCCCGCAGCTCTATTTTCGGTTTTGGGACGGCATGCAGCCCGGGCCCTTTCGGCCAAATACCTGGCCGACTCCATGGGGGAGTGGCTGCTCCAGTTGAAGCCGGGCGAACCTACCTTCGTCCCCTACGAAATTCCCGACCAAGCCCAGGGTTTTGGAATCATCGACGCGGCGCGCGGCGCCCTGGGCCACTGGGTGGAGATCAAGGACAAAAAGATCGCCAATTATCAGTGCGTGGTTCCCACCACCTGGAACGCCTCGCCCCGGGATGACGGGGGCGCTCCGGGGGCCATCGAGCAAGCGCTGACCGGCACGCGGGTGAAGGATGAATCCAATCCCTTCGAAATCGTCCGGATTGTGCGGTCTTTTGATCCCTGTCTAGCCTGTGCCGTCCATCTCGTCACCCCCCGGGGGAGCGAGAGAGGCCGGATCCGCATCTTTTAGGGCCGAAAAGGAGGAAAGACCATGTTACTTTCGCAGCAGAAATCCCTGGAAGAAATCCTTCGCTCCCTGGAGGGGGAAACCAAGGTCTTCCTTCTCGGGTGCGGCGGGTGCGCCGAGTCGAGCGGTACCGGAGGGAAGGCGCAGGTCCTGGAGATGAAGGGAAAGCTGGAGGAGGCGGGCAAGAAGATTACCGGGCACACGGTGGTGGATTTTCTTTGCCAAAAGGCCCTGGTCCAATCCCGCCTGCGGGGCAAGGTCAAAGAAGTGAAGGAAGCGGAATCCCTGCTGGTCATGACCTGCGGCGTGGGGGTCCAGGCGGTGGCCGCGGTAACCGAAAAACCCGTCCATCCGGCCTGCAACACGATCCCCCTGGGAGGGAGCCGGGGGGAGTGGAAGGGGACGGAGCGGTGCAGGGAATGCGGGGATTGCGTCCTGGATTCAACCGGCGGCATCTGCCCGCTCACGGCCTGCTCCAAGTTCCTCCTGAACGGGGCCTGCGGCGGAACCACGAAGGAGGGAAAATGCGAAGTGGACCAGGAAATGGAGTGCGGCTGGAAGCTGATCTATGAACGGCTGGAGAGGCTGGGAAGGCTCGACCAGCTCCGCCAGGTCCACGAGCCCAAAGACCACAGCAAGATGATTCCCCCGAAGGGCCTGAGGCTGTCCGACCGCTGGGCCCTGGAGCAGGGAAGGTAGAGGAGGAGGGCGAGCATGGGATTCCAAGAAAGCTTGGCAGCGGGAAAATTCGTGGTCACTTCCGAAATCGGGCCTCCCAAGGGCACCCATATCCAAGAGATGATGGCCGACGCCGAAATGCTCCGGGGGAGGGTGGATGCCATCAACGTCACCGACCTGCAGAGCTCGGTCATGCGCCTGGGTTCTCTCGCGGTCTGCCATCTCCTGCAGGAAAAGGGGCTGGAGCCCATCCTCCAGGTGACCTGCCGGGACCGCAACCGGCTGGCCCTGCAAGCCGACCTTCTCAGCGCCTCCATCCTGGGAATCAGAAACGTCCTGGCGCTGACCGGGGACTACGCTTCACTGGGAGACCATCCCCAAGCCAAGCCGGTTTTCGACCTGGATTCGGTGAGCCTGCTGGGGGTCATCAAAAAGCTGGAGAATGGAACGGACATGGTGGGCAACTCCCTTCTGGGGGCGCCCAGGTTCTTCCCCGGCGCCGTGGTCAACCCGGGTGGCAATCCGGTGGAGGCCCAGGTCTTGAAGATGGAGAAAAAGATCAAGGCGGGGGCGAACTTCTTCCAAACCCAGGCGGTGTATGACGTGGGGGCCTTCGAGAAATTCATGAAAAGGGTGACCCCTTTCAAGGTGCCGGTGCTGGCCGGCATCATCCTGCTCAAATCCGCCGGTATGGCCCGGTTCATGAACAAAAACGTGGCCGGGGTATTCGTCCCTGAACCGTTCATCCAGAGAATGGCCAAGGCCGAGGACCGGGTGAAGACCAGCATCGAGATCGGCGCCGAGCTCATCCGCGACCTGAAGGGAATGTGTCAGGGGGTGCACATCATGCCCATCGGATGGGAGAGTAAAGTCCCGGCCCTTCTGGACGCGGCCAAGTTGTAACCGACCCGGGAAGCTGGAAGGGTTTGCCAAGCAGCCCCGCAGGAGGGTAAAATTTTCTTTGACGGGGCGGTTCTGGATGCCTCCCCCCACTTCCAGTTCAAGCATGGAGTCCTGAAAACGCCGTGTGGGAGAAGATCCAATTCTGGGTAAACAGGCCTTTTCGGACCCTGCGGTCCAAGCTGGTTTTCAGCTTCCTGCTGGTTGTCCTGGTGGGAGGCACCGCCTCCATCGTCATCGGCACTCGTATGGTGGGGAATACGATCATTGCCGAGGCGCACAAGAAAGTCCAGCACGACCTCTCCTCCGCATGGATGATCTATCAGGAGAAACTAACCCGCATCCAGGATGTGCTCAGCCTCACCGCCAAACGGGACCTCATCATCCGAGCGGTTATGGGAAACCAGGTGGAGCTCCTGAAACGGGACCTGGAACGGGTTCGCATCGATTACGGCCTGGATGTATTGACCGTGGTGGACCGGAAGGGCATCGTTCTCACTCGAACCCGCTCTCCTTACTGCTCGCAGGATTACAAGGGAAACGACGAACTGGTGAGGAGGGCGCTCCGGAAGGAGATTGTGGCCTCCACGGAGATCATTCCCCACGATGACCTGGTCCAGGAAGGAACGGACCTAGCCCGGCAGGCCTATATGGAGTTTATCCCGACTCCCAGGGCCAAGGGACGTATGGAGGACCGGGAGACCGCCGGGATGATGTTGAAAGCGGCGGTTCCCATCCTGGATATGAACAACGAGGTCTGGGGAGTGCTTTACGGAGGAAGTTTGCTCAACCGCAACTACGAGATCGTGGACCGAATCAAGGATGCGGTCTTTCGGGGGGAGCGGTACAAGGGAAAAGACACGGGCACTGCCACCATTATGCAATGGGACCTGCGGGTTTCCACGAACGTGAGGGACAAGAGCGGGCTGAGGGCCATCGGAACAAGGGTTTCCCAAGAGGTGTATGATCAGGTCCTGGAGAATGGCCGGTCGTTCATCGACCGGGCTTTCGTGGTGAGCGAATGGTACATCGCCGCTTACGAGCCCATCCGGAATATCAAGGGAGAGGTCATCGGCATCCTTTACGTGGGCACGCTGGAGGCCCCGTACACGGACCTGCGGAAAAACGTGGTTTACAGTTTTCTGGCGGTCGCTTTCTTCGGGCTGGTGCTGGTCCTCTTCCTGGCTTATTTTCTCACCCGTTCCGTCACCCGGCCGATCGACAACCTGATGAAGGCCACCGAAGGGATTGCCGGGGGGGATTTCTCCCACGAGGTCCCGGTAGAGTCCCGGGACGAAGTGGGCCGCCTGGCCGCCTCTTTCAACCGCATGATCCGGACCCTGCGGGCCACCATGGAGGAACTCTACGTGGTGAATACCAGGCTCCAGGACCTAAACCGCCACTACCTGGAGATGGTGAGTTTCATCACCCATGAGCTCAACCAGCCTATGGGAGTCCTGAAGGGCTATTTAATCATGCTCCACGACGAGTCCCTGGGCCCCCTGACTACCTCCAAACAAAGGCAGGCCGTGGGTACCATGCTGCGGAACGTGAACCTGCTGATCAACATGATCCAGAAGTACCTCCAGCTCGGCCGCATCGAGTCGGGACGGATGGAGGTGAACAAGGCCCGGATTCCCATCTTTGCCGAGGCCCTGGCCCCGGTCCTGGAGGATGAAAAACAGCAACTCGACGCCCGCCGGATGCAGGTGGTCCTGGAGAACGAGGAAGCCTTCCGCAAAGTGGAGGAGGAGGCCGACCCGGTTCTCCTGCGCATCGTCTTCAGCAACCTGGTTGGCAATGCGATCAAATACGGGAAGGAGGGAGGAAAAATCTGGGTGGGATTCCGGGAGGAACCCAACGAGCTTTGGTTCTACGTAAAGAATGAAGGGCGGGGGATCCCGCCCGACAAATTGAACGTGGTTTTCGACAAATTCGCCCGCCTTACCGGGGAGCTGGAACGACGGCGGAGAGGGACCGGTTTGGGGCTGTTCAATGCCAAGCAGATCGTGGAAAAGCATGGGGGGAGGATCTGGGCCGAGTCCGAAGAGGGAAGCTGGGCCAATTTCCTTTTCACCCTTCCCAAGGGAGTCAAGGGGAGTTGATTGCCAAGGGTTGCCAGCCGCAGCAGGACCATCGACGGAGGAGGGGAGATGGAAGGGCGAAGAAAGGTTTTAGTCATCGATGATGAACCGGACCTGGTGGAGATGATTCGGATGGCCTTGGAAAGGATGTTCGAGGTAATTACCGCCTTCAACGGAAAGGAAGGGATCGAAAGGGCCCGGGCGGACCGGCCCGATGCCATCGTCCTGGACGTGATGATGCCCGAGAAAGACGGCTTTACGGCCTGCAAGGAGTTGAAGGAAGACCCGGCGACGGCCTCCATTCCGGTCCTCATCCTCACGGGGGTGGCGGAGCATTTTGGGCGCAGCAAGTATCACCGCATGGGAGGCATGGAGATCGAAGCGGAAGACTTCATCCCCAAGCCCGTGGACCCCAACGAGTTACTCCGCCGGGTGTCCGCCCTCATCAAATGAGAGCGGGGCCGGAGGAGGGTGCGGGGTCCGTTTGCCCATCCTTCGATCTTGGGTTATCCGGCCCCGGAGGAGGAACGCGGGAATCCATGAAATTTCAAGACGTAGTTCTCGGAGAGGAAGAGATGATCGAATTAGAACCCTTCAAAAGCGAGGAGATCGTCCGGAATTTGGACGCTCAGGAAGAAGTCTTCTTCATCGGCTGCACCGGGTGGAAGGAAATATGCAATCCCGGGGGGGAGGCCCAGATGCAGCCGCTAAAGAAGGATCTGTCCCTGCGGGGAGTCTCTTTTAGCGGAACTCTGATAGTGGACGCCCTCTGCAACAAAGGGATGGATGAGCTAAGCCTTTTCACCCGGACCCGGCAAGCCTGCCGGGCTCGTACCTTGCTCGTGCTATCCTGCGAAGTGGGGGTGCGGGCGCTGGGGGCCATCGCCGGGCAGCGGGTCGTGCCGGCTCTTCGGACCTTGGCGGCGGAAGGGTTCCAAGGAGTCCTGGGAGACCGGGAGGTATGCCGTTTGTGCAGCGAGTGCCTATTGGATGTAAGCGGAGGCCTCTGTCCCCTCTATTTTTGCCCCAAAGAGATGCTCACCGGTCCCTGCCAGGGAGCCCAACACGGGCAGTGTGAAGTGGACCCGAAGACCCCTTGCGGGTGGGAGTTGATCTACGAACGGTTGAAGGCCCAGGGGAGGCTGGAGATGCTCAAAACTTCCGCCGAACCGCGGGATCATAGCAAGATTCTACCGTTGCTGCGGCTTCGCTCGACCCTGGCAGCGGGAAGAAAGTAATGCGGAATTCGGAAGGGGGATTATGGAATTCCAGGGAATTTTTTGTATTCCGCGTTCCACCCTCCGCGTTCCGAATTTGATGGGGGGTGGCGATGACCTTTCAGGAAAGACTACAGGAAAATAAATTTTGCATCACCTGCGAAATCAACCCTCCCAAGGGGAGCGACGCGGCCGAGAGGCTGGAGGACGCCGAGGCCCTCAAAGGGAGGGTGGACGCGGTGGCGGTGACCGACGGGAAGGGCTCGGTCATGGCCATGAACCCTCTGGTCATGAGCCACCTTCTGCAGCGCAAGGGCTTTGAAACCCTTCTGCACGTGAGTTGTCGCGACCGGAACCGGATGGCCTTGCAGTCCGATCTGCTGGGAGCGGCGGCTCTGGGGATCGGCAACCTGGTGGTGGCCACGGGGGATTACGCTTCCCTGGGAGACCACCCCCAGACCAAGCCGGTCTTTGACCTGGATGCGGTGCAGCTGTTGAAGGCTGTCCAGAAAATGGAGAGCGGCCAGGACCTGGGGGGGAATCCCCTGCATGGCCGTCCCAAGTTTTTCGCCGGGGCCACGGTAAGCCCCAACCCGGGCCGGGAGGCCGCGCTGGAGCTGCAGCTGCTGCGCATGGAGAAAAAGATCGCCGCGGGAGCCAAGTTCTTCCTGACCCAGCCGGTCTTCGACGTCCAGGCCTTTGCCCGGTTCATGAAACGGGCGGCCTCCTTCGGGGTTCCGGTCCTGGCCGGGGTGCTGCCCCTGAAATCCGCTTCCATGGCCCGATTCATCAATAAGAATCTCCCCGGGGTTTTTGTCCCCGAGGCGCTCATCGAGGAAATCGGCAGCGCTCCGGACCGGGTCAAGGCTTCCCTGACCCAGTGCTCCCGTCTGGTCCAGGAGCTGCGGGGGATGTGTCAGGGAATTCATTTTATCCCCGCCGGATGGGAACGGAAGGTCCCGGTGATTTTGGGAGCCGTACGGCTGTAGGCGAAGGCACGGAAACCCATTCCCCTGGCTACCTAATTTAAATCATTTACCGAAGGAGAGACCCATGGCTAAAATTTTAGTGGTCGATGACGAACCGGATATGGTAGAAATGATAAAGACCGCTCTGGAGGGCGGCGCCCATCGGGTGATCACCGCTTTCAACGGCCAGGAAGGGCTGGACAAGGCCCGGAAGGAAAAGCCTGATGCCATCGTCATGGATATCATGATGCCGGTGAAGGATGGGTTCGTGGCCTGCAAGGAGTTAAAGGAGGACCCAGCCATCAGCGCCATTCCGGTGCTCGTCCTGACCGGGGTAAGCGAACATTTTGCCAACACCCGCTATGCCAAAAGCATGGGACTGGAATTGGATGCGGAAGATTATATAGACAAGCCAGTCGACCCGAAGCTGTTGCTGACTCGATTGAATAAGCTATTGAAAAAATAAGAAAAAAAATAGTAGAAGAAAAATTTTCGGTGCGGTTGAATGGCTCCGAAAAAGGTGGAGGATTGTGTTTTTTTTGCCGAGGAGGATTTTTTGACCCAAGCCGTTGAAAAGAAAGCATCTTCCGGTTTGGAAGATTTTTGGGGAAGCGAGATTCACGTCCAGGACTGCTACCAATGTCAGAAGTGCTCGGCCGGGTGCCCGGTGGCCTTCGCCATGGACTACAAGCCGAACCAAATCATGCAGATGGTTTCCCTGGGGATGAAGGATCGGGTCCTTTCCTCGAAGACCATCTGGGTGTGCGCATCCTGCTACACCTGTTCCACCCGCTGCCCCAACGACATCGACATTGCCAAGGTCATGGACTGGCTGCGCCAGACAGCCATCCGAGAAAAAGTCCCTCCGGCGGAGAAGGACATAGCCCTCTTTCATTCCACCTTCCTGGAGTCGATCCGCTCCCACGGGAGGGTTCACGAGCTTTCCATGATGGCCCGGTACAAGCAAAAGACCGGCAAGTGGTTCGATGATTTCAAGCTGGGGTGGAGGATGTTCACCCGGGGAAAGCTGAAGCTCTTTCCCTCCAGGGTGCGGAATAAAAAGGAATTAAGGGACGCCTTCCGGGCCTTGAAATGATAAAGCGGCAGGGGCACGATGTCCCGCGAAACGCGGGATACCCTTGCGGGAATTCTTTACATGAGGGACCTACGTTGAAAGTTTCTTATTATCCGGGCTGTGCTTTGCACGGAACGGCCCTGGAATACGATGAATCGACCAAAGCCATGAGCGCCCTCTTGGGGGTCGAGCTGGGCGAGCTGCCCGACTGGAGCTGCTGCGGGGCCAGTTCCGCCCACGTCACCGATAACTCGCTGGCCCACAGCCTGGTGGCCCGGAACCTGGCGATTGCGGAGAAGGAGGGGAGGGACCTGCTCGTCCCCTGCGCGGCCTGCTACAGCCGTTTCAAGGCCGGGGAGAGGGAACTGGAGGCGGCGGGCCGCAAGCTGCATTTCCGGGTCTTGAGCCTGCTGGAGTTTCTGGTTGAGGACGGCCTCATGGAGCGGATCAAAGGGATGATCAAGCGGCCCCTCGCGGGTCTCAAGATGGTCAGCTACTACGGCTGTCTTCTGGTCCGGCCCCCCAAAGTGACCGGGGCGAAAAAATACGAAAACCCGGAAGAGATGGACCGGATCCTCAGCCTCCTGGGGGCCGAGATGATTCCCTGGTCCTACAAGACCGACTGTTGCGGAGGGAGCCTGGTCCTCACCCGGACGGACATCGTCCGGCGCTTGACCCAGAAGCTTTACGACAGAGCTCTGGAGGCGGGGGCGGAAGCCCTTGCCGTGGCCTGCCCCCTGTGTCAATCGAACCTGGATTCCCGCCAGGAAGAGATTTCCCGCGAAGCGGGAAAGGAATACCGCCTCCCCATCCTGTACATCACCGAATTGATCGGCTTGAGCCTGGGCCATCCCGACACGGGAAAATGGTTCCGGCGGCATTTCGTCGACCCAGCGAAGCTTCTGGCTTCCAAGGGATTGGTTTGAGGACAAGAAAAGAATGGAAAAAGGGAAAGAGCCTCAGCGGAAGAAAAGGGAAAAAATCGGTTCGGTCATGGTCGTGGGCGGCGGCGTGGGAGGGATGCAGGCTTCCCTGGACCTGGCCAACTCGGGCTTCAAAGTCTATCTGGTGGAGGAGAGCTCGGCCATCGGGGGCCGCATGGCCCAGCTGGACAAGACCTTTCCCACCAACGATTGTTCCATGTGCACCATCAGCCCCAAGCTGGTGGAAACCGGCCGACACCTCAACATCCAGCTCATGATGGACAGCGAACTGGTGAAGGTGGAAGGGGAGGCCGGGAATTTCACGGCCACGGTGCGCCACAAGCCCCGCTACATCGACATCAGCAAGTGTACCGGGTGCAGCGAGTGCGCCCAGGTCTGCCCCATCCTCATGCCCGGAAGGTTCGATGAGGGAATGGTCCAGCAGAGAGCGGCCTACAAGCTCTATCCCCAGGCCGTGCCCAACGCCTACGCCATCGAGAAGCTAGGCGTCGCCCCCTGCCGGGATGCCTGCCCGGCGGGCCAACGGGCCCAGGGGTACATCGCCCTCATCCGGGAAGGACGCTACGACGACGCCATGCGGGTGATCAAGGAGGACAATCCCTTCCCGGGAATCTGCGGGCGCATCTGCAATCACCGCTGCGAGGAGGCCTGCAACCGAAACCTCGTGGACCAGCCCCTGTCCATCGCCAGCCTGAAACGGTTCGTGGCCGATCAGGTCTATTCCAAGCCCTACATGCCCCCGGACCCCCTTCCGTACCAATTCGAAGAAAAAGTGGCGGTCATCGGCGCCGGTCCCTGCGGACTAACGGCGGCCCAGGACCTGCGCAAGCTGGGATACCCCGTTACCGTATTCGAAGCGCTCCCCCTGGCCGGGGGCATGCTGCGGGTGGGCGTTCCGGATTACCGCCTGCCGCCCCAGGTGGTGGACCGGGAAGTGCGGGAAATCATCGACCTGGGCATCGATCTCCGTCTCAACACCCCGGTGACCAACCTGGACGAAGTCATGGCGGAGGGATTCAAGGCCGTCCTGATCGCGGTGGGAGCCCACGAAGGGCGCAAACTTCCCATCCCCGGAGCCAACCTTCCCGAAGTCCTGATCAACACCCAGTTCCTTCGGGACGTGAGCCTCAGCAACATCGGGATCGAATCGGGCAACGGAAAACCCCACCCGAGGACCGTTGTCCAGAATCGTCACGTCCTCGTCCTGGGGGGCGGGAACGTGGCCATGGATTGCGCCCGAACCGCCCTGCGGCTGGGAGCGGCCAAGGTGGAGATGGCCTGTCTGGAGAGCCGGGAAAAAATGCCCGCCAGCCGCGAAGAGGTCCACGAGGCCGAAGAGGAGGGGATCGTCATCCATACCGACCGCTCCTTTAAGCGAATCCTGGATAAAGACGGGCATGTGGCCGGGGTGGAGGCGGTCAAGGTGACCTTCATGGAATTCGACCGCGAGGGCCGCCTGAACCTGCAGACCGAGGAGGGAAGCGAACACATCCTCCCGTGCGAGGTGGTGATCTTCGCCATCGGCCAGCGCGCCGGACTGGCCTTCATCCCGGAGAGCGCGGGGGTGGGCGTGACCCGCATGTCCACCATCGCCGTCAACCCCAACACCTATGCCGCCACCCGCCCGGGGGTCTTTGCCGCCGGGGACGCCACCACGGGAACGGCCTACGTCATCGAAGCCGTGGCTGCGGGGCACAAGGCAGCCTCCAGCATGCACCGCTACCTCCGGGGTGAGGAGATGGAACCGGCCCCTCCGCCCGAGCTGCCGGTGGTGAAGATGACCAAGGAAGAAGTCGGGGAGCGGATGGCCAAGGGGGAAGTGAAGATCACCCCCCGGGTGCCGATGGCCGCCAGCCCTGCGGATAAAAGAATTTCCTCCTTTCGCGAGGTGGGCCTTGGATATACGGAGGAGGAGGCCAAGGCGGAAGCGTCCCGATGCCTGGCCTGCGGGGTTTGTTCCGAATGCCTCTGCTGCTACTACAAGTGCGGGTTAAACGCCATCAACCATGACATGGTGGAGACGATGGAGGAAGTCCGGGTCGGGTCCATCATCCTGGCCCCGGGGTACGAGGTTTACAACGCCCGCCTTTCCCAGGAGTACGGCCTGGGTCGCTACGCCAACGTCTTGAATGCGCTCCAGTTCGAGCGGATTCTCTCCGCTTCCGGGCCGACCCTGGGGCATGTCCAGCGGCCCTCGGACCAGAAGGTGCCCAAAAAGATCGCCTTCCTTCAGTGCGTGGGCAGCCGGGACCAGAACCATCCCTACTGTTCGGCGGTCTGCTGCATGTACGCCACCAAGGAGGCGATCATCGCCAGGGAGCATGAAAAAGACGTCGAGCCCACGATCTTTTTCATCGATGTCCGGGCCTACGGAAAAGGATTCGACACCTATTACGAGCGGGCGAAGAAGGAATACGGGGTTCGCTACGTGCGCTGCGCCATCTCCCGGGTGGTGGAAGACCCGCGCACCCGAAACCTGCTCATCACCTACCTCGACGAAGCGGGAGAGATCAAGGAAGAAGAGTTCGATTTGGTGGTTCTCTCGGTGGGTATGGTTCCGGCGTCCTCCACCAAGCAGTTGGCCCAAAACCTGGGGATCGAACTCGACGCCTATGGGTTTGCCAAAACCGATCCCCTGAATCCCTTGGCCACCACCCGGCCGGGCGTGTACGTTTGCGGGGTGTTCCAGGGTCCCAAGGACATTCCCGAGACCGTGGCCCAGGCCAGCGGTGCGGCGGCTGCGGCCTCCCAGATTCTTTCCGAAGCGCGCGGGACCCTGGTGGCCCGCAAAGAGTACCCGCCCCAGAAAGAGGTTAAAGAGGAAGAGCCCCGGATCGGGGTCTTCGTCTGCCGCTGCGGGAATAATATCGGCGGGGTGATCGATGTTCCCGCGGTGAAGGAATATGCCGCCTCGCTGGGGGCCGTGGTTTTCGCCGACGAGAATCTATACACCTGCTCCCAGGATACGCAGGAAAAGATCAAGAAAATGATCGAGGAACACAGGCTCAACCGGGTGATCGTGGCCTCCTGTTCTCCCCGGACCCACGAGCCCTTGTTCCAGGAGACCATCCGGGAGGCCGGGCTCAACCGCTACCTCTTCGAGATGGCCAACATCCGCGACCAGTGCTCCTGGGTCCACATGCACGATAAGGAGGAGGCCACCTCCAAGGCCCGCGACCTGGTGCGTATGGCCATCGCCAACGCCCGGCTGAACCGCCCCCTGGAGGAGCTGACCAAGGGAGTTATCAAGCGGGGATTGGTCATCGGGGGGGGCCTTTCGGGAATGACCGCGGCCCTGGGATTGGCGGACCAGGGGTTCGAGGCGGTCCTGGTGGAAAAGGAGGATGAGCTGGGAGGAAACCTCCGGCACCTGAAGACCACCCTGGATGGCAAGGATGTGGCCCAGTACCTGGAAGACCTGAAGGCCCGGGTGACCCAACATCCCCGCATCCAAGTTTTAACCAATGCGGTGATCACCGATTTCGGGGGTTACGTGGGGAACTACAAGACCAGCCTCATGGTGGGGCCCCGCATGTTCTCGCGGGAAGTGGAGCACGGGGTGACCCTGGTGGCGACCGGGGGGGAGGAACTCAAGCCCAAGGAGTACCTCTACGGGCAGGATAAACGGGTCCTGACGCAACTGGAGATGGAAACGCTCCTTCACGGGGACCGGCGGAAAGTCGAAGAGTTGAAAGAAGTGGTTATGATCCAATGCGTGGGCTCGCGGAACGAGGAGCGGCCCTACTGCAGCCGGGTCTGCTGCGCCGAGGCGGTGAAAAACGCCCTGACCCTCAAGGCGGTCAACCCCAAGGCCCGGGTAACCATCCTCTACCGCGACATGCGCATGTACGGCACCCTGGAAGAGGACTATGCCCGGGCACGAAAAGCCGGCATTCGTTTCCTCCGTTACGAGGAGGACCGCAAACCGGAGGTCCTCCAGAAAGACGGGCGGTTGGAACTGACCTTCTTCAACCCCGTTTTGCGGGAAACCCTGACCCTTCGGCCCGATCTCCTGGTCCTTTCCGCGGCCACGGTCGCGGCGGACACGGCGGAGTTGGCCAGCATGCTCAAGGTGCCCCGCACCTCGGACGGGTTCTTCCTGGAAGCGCACATGAAACTGCGGCCGGTGGACTTCGCCTCGGAGGGGTTGTTCCTCTGCGGGATCGCCCATTCGCCCAAGACCATCGAGGAAAGCCTTTCCCAGGCCTCGGCGGCGGTGGCCCGGGCCTGCACCATCCTGGCCAAGGACCAGATCCAGATCAGCGGCGTGGTGTCGGTGGTGGACCCGGAAAAGTGCGCCGCCTGCCTCACCTGCGTGCGGGTCTGCCCCTACAACGTGCCGGTGGTCAACAAGGACGGGGTGGCGGAGATCGAAGCGGCCATGTGCCACGGGTGCGGGATCTGCGCTTCCGAATGCCCGGGGAAAGCCATCAAGCTGCAGCATTTCACCGACGAGCAGGTCCTGGCCAAGTGCGACGTCATCGTCGAGGTCCTGTCCGACGTCTTCAAGGGGGAAAGGGTCTGATGGAAGAATTCGAGCCCATCGTCATCGCCTTCTGCTGCCACTACTGCGCCTACACCGCGGCGGACCTGGCCGGGACCATGCGCCTCCAGTACCCTTCCAACGTGCGGATCATCCGTCTTCCCTGCACCGGGAAAGTGGATGTGCGCCATCTCCTGGAGGCCTTTGAAAAAGGGGCGGACGGAGTGTATGTGGCCGGCTGCATGGAGGGGGACTGCCATTTCCTCAAGGGAAACTTCCGGGCCAAGAAGCGGGTGGCCTGGGCCAAACAGATTTTGGAGGAGACCGGCGTCGGCGGGGACCGCCTGGAGATGTACAACATGTCCGCGGCCATGGGCCCGCGATTTGCCGAGGTGGCCCGGGAGATGACCGAGAAGATTCGCAAGCTGGGGCCCAGCCCCATCAAAAAGGCAAAGAGCCTAGAGCAAAGAGCAGAGAGCGAGAAAAACAACCGCCCGGCGCAAAGCGCCGAGCGGACGAAGCAGAGGGCCGAAGTTTGAACGCTATGGGCTAGGCTCTATGCGCCCTGCGTCGTTGGAGGTCGGAATGATTATCGCGGAAGGAAAACCCATCAAAGAAATATTAGCCATGATCGAGAAGTACGACAAGATCATCGTGGCCGGGTGCAAGGGTTGCGTGACCGTCTGTTCCGCCGGAGGGGAAAAGGAAGTGGGCATTCTGGCCTCCGCCCTCCGCCTGGCCCGGCAGACCCAGGGAAGGCCCCTGGAGACGAAGGAGATCACCCTGGAGCGCCAGTGTGACACGGAGTACTTTGAGCCCCTGCGGGAAATCGTGGATTCCTATCCCGTCGTTCTTTCCCTGGCCTGCGGGGCGGGGATTCAGTTCCTGGCGGAAAAGTTCCGGAACCTTCCCGTTTTCCCGGCGGTCAATACCCAGTTCATCGGGGTGACCGAGGAGCAGGGGGTCTGGACCGAGCGATGCCAGGCCTGCGGCAACTGCGTCCTGGACCGGACCGGGGGAATCTGCCCGGTGGCCCGGTGCTCCAAGAGTCTTTTCAACGGACCCTGCGGCGGCTCCAAGAGGGGCAAATGCGAGATCGATTCCCAGGTGGACTGCGGCTGGCAGTTGATCTATGACCGCATGAATGAGCTGGGTCAATTGGATAAGCTGGCGGAACCCATGCCGGTCAAGGACTGGTCCACCAGCCGGGACGGGGGGCCACGGAGACGAGTGAGGGAGGACCTGAAGATATGAAGTCCGGCAGCCGATTGGAAAAGCTCCTGACCGGCGGGCATTTCGTGGTCACCGGAGAGCTGGGGCCGCCCAAGGGGGCCGATGTGGCGGTCGTGGAAAAGAAGGCCAATCTCCTGAAGGGAAACGTGGATTCGATCAACGTGACCGACAACCAGACGGCCATCGTGCGCATGTCTTCCATCGCGGTGAGCGCCCTGCTGGTCCGTATGGGAATCGAGCCCAACATGCAGATGGTCTGCCGGGACCGGAACCGCATCGCCATGCAGAGCGATATTTTCGGGGCCTATGCCCTGGGCATCCGCAACATCCTCTGCCTGTCCGGGGACCACCAGAAGTTCGGAAACCATCCCACCGCCAAAAATGTCTTCGACCTGGATTCGATCCAGCTCATCCAGACGGTCAAGAAGATGAGGGACGAACACAAGGTCTTGGGGGGGGACGAGATCGAGGGGGTCCCGAAGATGTTCATCGGCGCCGCAGCGAACCCCTTCGCCGACCCCTTCGAGTACCGGGTCGTCCGCCTGGGCAAGAAGGCGGCGGCCGGGGTGGATTTCATCCAGACCCAGTGCATTTACGACATGGAAAAGTTCGAACGGTTCATGAAGATGGCCCGCGACCGGGGCCTGCACGAAAAGGTTTTCATCCTCGCCGGGGTGACCCCGCTGAAATCGGTGGGCATGGCCAAGTACATGAAGGAAAAGGTAGCCGGGATGGAAGTCCCGGATGAGATCATCGAACGGATGCGCAAAGCCGGGAAGGAGAAGGCCCGGGAAGAGGGGCTGAATATCTGCGTGGAACAGATCCAGCACCTGCGTCAGATTCCAGGGGTCCACGGAATCCATCTCATGGCCATCGAGTGGGAGGACGCGGTCCACGGCATCGTGGAGCGGGCGGGATTGCTGCCGAGGCCGGAAGTAAATTGAAAAACGCATCCCCTCCCTCCCCTCCCCCCTCGCGGGGAAAGGTAAGGGCGGGGGGGGGCGCTGTGCTGTTTAAAGACTTATGGCTTCAGCGAAAACGGTCATCATTCGGTTCCAGCCCCATAACCGGGAGATTCAGGTCCCCGCGGGGGAAAATCTGCTCCGGGCGGCGGTGGAGGCAGGGGTATACATTCAGGCTTCCTGCGGGGGAGAGGCGTTTTGCGGAAAATGCCGGGTGAAGGTCGAAAGGGGGAAAACGGAGAGCCCCCGGAGTCCAAAGCTCTCCGAGGAAGAGTACCGCCAGGGATTCCGCCTGGCCTGTCAAACCCGAGTTCTGGAGGACACGGAAGTCCTGATTCCGGTGGAATCCCATCTCGACCGCAGAATCATCGCCCGGACCCGGGAACGGGTGACCGCCGGTCGCCGGGTCTCGCACCAGGAGTTGGAATCTCTGGTCCTGGGGTGGTGTTTCAGCCCGGCGCTGCGTAAGTTTTATGCGGAGATTGAACCTCCCAGCCTGAAGGACAACCGATCGGACCTTTCCCGGCTTCTCCTGGGCCTCAAGAAGACCCAGGGAATGGAGGGAATCTCGGTGGATTTTTGTCTGCTGCGTAAACTTCCCTTCGTTCTGCGCCAGTCGGGCTGGAAGGTGACCGCCACCGTGGTCCAGACCCGGATGGAATCTCAGCTGGGAGAGTACCAGCTACGAGGGTCCCGGCGGCCGAAGCTGATCAGCCTGGAGGAAGGGGACACCACCCGGGAGCATTATTCCATCGTCCTGGACATCGGGACGACTACCGTGTGGGCGCAGCTTCTGGATTTGAACGACCGAAAAACCCTGGCGGAAGATTCGGATTATAATCCCCAGATCCAGTTCGGGGACGACGTGATCACCCGGATCGTTTACTCCCAGAAGCCCGGAGGGCTGAAAAAACTGCAGGAGACTTTGATCGGGACGATCAACGGGATGATCCGGGAGCTCATCGCCCGATCGGGAGTGAATCCGGCCCGCGTCTCGCACATGACTGCGGCCGGCAATACGGTCATGACTCATCTCCTCCTGGGACTGGACCCCAAATACATCCGGGAGTCGCCCTATACGCCGGTGGCCAATTACATCCCGCCGGTGCGGGCCGTGGACCTGGGTCTGGAGGTGGGGGAGCACGTTCATCTCTACACCTTTCCTTCGGTGGCGTCCTACGTGGGGGGCGATATCGTGTCGGGAGTCCTGGGGTCGGGCATCTACCAGCGCAAGCCTTTGACCCTTTATATCGACATCGGGACCAACGGGGAGATCGTTATCGGAAACTCGGACTGGATGGTCACCGCGGCCTGTTCCGCCGGCCCGGCCTTCGAAGGCGGGGGAATCAAGCACGGCATGCGGGCAACCACCGGGGCGCTGGAAGATTTCCGCATCGACCCAGTCTCCTTCGAGCCCATGCTCCTGACCATCGGAATGGTCAAACCCAAGGGAATCTGCGGGTCCGGGCTTATTAACATGATCGCCGAATTCCTGGAAGCGGGGGTGATCACCCCCAAGGGGAAGTTCAACACCGACCTTCCCACCCGGCGGATCCGCCCGGGTCCCGACGGAAACGAGTATGTTCTGGCTTATGCCGGGGAGACGGCCACGGGCTCGGACCTGGTCATCACGGAAGTGGACATTGACAACCTGATGCGGGCCAAGGCGGCCATGTACGCCGGGTATGTGACCCTCCTCCAGTCGGTGGGCCTCTCCATCTCCAACCTCGAGCAGGTGGTCATCGCCGGGGCGTTCGGCTCGTTCATCGACGTGGAGCGGGCGATCACCATCGGACTGTTGCCCGAGGTTCCATTGGACCGCTTTCTGTTCATCGGGAACGGCTCTCTCCTGGGGGCCCGACTGATCTCTTTCTGCAACGAGATGCTCGACGACGGTGAGCGGGTCTGCCGGATGATGACCAATGTGGAACTGAGCGAGACCCCGGCCTTCATGGACAATTACATGGCGGCTTTGTTCCTTCCTCACACGAACGGGGCCGAATTCCCGGGGGTGAGCGCACGGCTGGCGGGGAAGAAATAGCCCACGCCAAGGCGCAAAGGGCGCCAAGAAAAAAAATAAAGTTTGAGGTATGGGCGTAAGTTTCGTTTGGGCTTTGCGATCTTTGGCCCTTGGCGTGAAAAAATAGGGAAAAGAATGGGGAAAGTGATTGCCATGGCCGGGAAGGGGGGGACCGGGAAAACGACCCTCGCCGCCCTGGTCATTCGTTATCTTCAGAAAAAGGGGCGAAGGCCCATCCTGGCGGTGGATGCGGACCCCAGCTCCAACCTGGTGGATGCTCTGGGTCTGACGGTGAATAAGAGCCTGGGAAGCGCCCGGGAGGATTTCTTCGAAACCAAGGGAAATCTGCCGCCGGGGATGACCAAGGAGACCTACCTGGAAATGAAGTTGCACGAAATCCTGGTGGAATCCCCGGGCCTGGACCTTCTGGTCATGGGCCGGCCGGAGGGCCCGGGGTGCTATTGTTATGCCAACAACATCCTGCGCCGCCACCTGGACCTCCTCATCAAGAACTATCCCTTCGTGGTCATGGATAACGAGGCGGGGATGGAGCATCTGAGCCGCAGGACCACTCAGGGGGTGGATTACCTTCTTTTCTTATCCGACTACTCGCTCAAGGGGATTCGCACGGTGGGCAAAATCAGGGAGCTGATCGACGAACTGAATCTGTCGGTGAAGGAGAAACATCTGGTGGTGGACCGGGCTCCCAATGGCCTGGACCCCATCTTTTCCCGGGAGGTCGAAAACCTCGGGCTTCCTCTTCTGGGGGCCATCCCCGAGGATGGGTTCATCACGGAGTTGGAAATGAGGGGAAAGCCCCTTCTGGAGCTTCCGGATGAATCGCCGGCGGTGCAGGCGGTGGATCGGATGATGGGAAAAATGATAAAAGCATAGCATGGGCAATAAAAACCGTTCAGAGAAGGGGGGGAGAGTGGATGGCCAAAAACCTGGAAGAAAAGACGCTGTTCAGCGGGGAGAAGGTGAAGGTGATCGGGGCCGAGTATGCCGAAGGGATTCCCGAACAGCCTCACCAATGGAGGTCGAAGATTCAGAGCCGGCAGGATATGCTCAAATACCTGCAGAACGGCGAGCGGTACTGGTTCAGCAAAGAGTGGTACGGGAGCGAGAAGCGGAAGACGCCGGCATGAGGATTTGAAACGCCAAGCGCATAGCGCAGAGCGCTCTGCGAATGTAAGGGAGGAAACCGTGGAAATACCCAAGGTTAGTTACACGGGTAAGATTAAGGAAGTTTCCGTCGGGAAAGGGGATAAAAAGATCACTGTGGGGGGGGAGACGATGTATCCCTTCTATCTCTTCGAAGGGCAGATGCCCCATCCTCCCCGGATCGCCATGGAAATTTACGACGCCCCCCCGGAGGATTGGGCCGAGGCCGCCCTGGAGCCCTTTCGGGACGTGGTGAATGATCCCGTTGCCTGGGCCCAAAAATGCGTAAACGCCTACGGAGCAGAGATGCTCTGCCTGCAACTGGCCAGCACCGACCCCAACGGGATGAATCGGCCGTCGGAAGAGGCGGCGGCGATCGCCAAGAAGGTGGCGGAGGCCGTCGATGTGCCGCTCATGGTGTGGTGCTGTGCCAACGACGAGAAGGATGCCGACACCCTGAGGCGAGTGGCGGAGCTGTGCGCGGATAAAAACCTGGTGATCGGGCCCGTGGGGGAGAAGAATTACAAACAGATCGGGGCCGGGGCGATCGCTTACAAACACATCCTGGGGGCCTCTTCGCCGATCGATGTCAACCTGGCCAAGCAGCTCAACGTGCTTCTGGGGAACCTGGGGGTTCCGGACGCCCAGATTTTGGTGGACCCCACCACGGGAGGCTTGGGGTACGGGATCGAATACACCTATTCCGTCATGGAGCGGGACCGCATGGCCGCCCTGACCCAGCAGGATGAGCGACTGCAATTCCCCATCATCTGCAACCTGGCGAAGGAAGTATGGAAGACCAAGGAGGCCAAGCTCTCCCAGGCGGATGCCCCGAACCTGGGGGACCCGAAGAAGCGGGGAATTCTGATGGAGGCGGTCACCGCGGTAATTCTGCTCATGGCCGGGGCCAACATCCTCGTCATGCGCCATCCGGAAGCCATTCGCTTGGTCAAGAATATGATTGGGGATCTTTTAAAAGCATAGCGTAAGGGCGATTCCTGAATCGCCCCCACAAGAAATGGAGGGGGGTATTTAAATGGCAGAAGGAACGAAAAGCGTGGATCAAGCCACGCTGAAAATGCTCGAGAAGGCCAAGGCCGACAAGGTCAGCACGGCCTTTGACCGGGCGGAAGAGATGAAACCCTGCCCCATCGGGGCGGAGGGGAGCTGTTGCAAGAATTGCTCCATGGGGCCTTGCCGGGTTCCGGCTCCCAAGAAGAAGGCGGAGACCGAGGCGGAGAAGGCCAAGAGGAGAGGGGTCTGCGGGGCTACGGCGGAAACCATCTCGGCCAGAAATTTCGTCCGCATGGTGGCTGCGGGAACCTCGGCTCACTCCGATCATGCCCGGGGGGTGGCCGAGCTGTTCCTGGCGACGGCCAAAGGGGAGGTCCCGGGTTTTTCGATCAAAGATGAACAAAAGCTCTATCAGGTCGCCCTGGACCTGGACGTGGAAATCGGGGATCGGTCGGTCAAGGATATCGCCACAGAAGTGGGGGAGAAGTGCCTCTCTGAATTCGGAAGACAACATGGGCAGCTCTACTTCGTAAAAAGGGCGCCCCTCAAAAGGCAGGAAGTCTGGAGAAAGCTGGGGATTACCCCGCGGGGGGTGGACCGGGAAGTGGTGGAGTTGATGCACCGGACCCATATGGGGGTGGATCAGGAATACAAGGACCTCATCCTGGCGGGCGCACGATGTTCCCTTGCGGACGGGTGGGGAGGGTCCATGATCTCCACCGAGCTCCAGGATATACTCTTCGGCAACCCCGTCCCCATCGCCGGGAAGATCAACCTGGGGGTCCTCAAAGAAGACGAGGTGAATGTGGTGATGCACGGCCATGAGCCGTTGCTCCCCGAACTCCTGGTGGTGGCCGCCCAGGACCCGGAAATCCAGGCCTACGCCAAGTCCAAAGGGGCCAAGGGGATCAACCTGGCGGGGATGTGCTGTTCGGCCAACGAGGTGTTGATGCGCCATGGGATTCCCGTGGCCGGCAATTTCCTCCAGCAAGAGCTGGCCATCATTACCGGCGCCGTGGAGGCCATGGTGGTGGACGTGCAGTGCGAGATGCAGTCCCTGGCCGACGTGGCCAAGTGTTACCACACCAAGGTGATCACCACCAACCCGAGGGCCAAGATGCAAGGGGCCACCCATATCGAGTTCGAAGAGCATCATGGGCCGGACGTGGCCAAAAAGATCCTGCGGGAGGCGATTGACAACTTCCCCAAGCGCAAGGGGAAGCCCTTGATGATTCCCGCGGAAACGCATGACATGGTAGTCGGGTTCAGCCACGAGACCATCAACTACCTCCTGGGAGGTCTCTTCCGCTCCTCGTACCGGCCCCTCAACGACAACATCATCAACGGCCGGATCCGGGGCATCGGCGGAGTGGTGGGGTGCAACAACGCCCGGACGACCCACGACAGCGCCCACCTGACCATGATCAAGGAGCTCATCAAGAATGACGTCATCGTGCTCACCACCGGGTGTGCGGCCATGGCCTGCGGCAAGGCCGGGCTGTTGACTCCTGAGGCGGCCGCCAAGTACTGCGGGCCCGGACTGGCTGAAGTCTGCGAAACGGTCGGCATCCCGCCGGTGCTCCACATGGGGGCCTGCGTGGACAACAGCCGGATCCTCATGGCCGCCACGGCCGTGGTCAAGGACGGAGGGTTGGGAGACGACATCAGCGACCTTCCCGCTGCCGGGGCCGCCCCGGAATGGATGAGCGAGAAGGCCATCGCCATCGGCCAGTACTTCGTGGCTTCCGGGGTCTTCACCGTCTTCGGGACGACCTTCCCAATTTCCGGGAGCGAGGAGATGTGCAAACTCATGTACGAAGAGTTGGAAGAGATCATGGGGGGCAAGTGGGCCTTTGAACCCGACCCGGAAAAGGCCACCAAGCTGATGCTCCAGCACATCGACAAGAAGCGCAAGGCCCTGGGATTGGACAAGAAGAGGGAACGAGTCCTGTACGACATGGCCATGCGGCGCGAGCTGGATGCCGTTTAAGAGAAGCCTGCAGGGGGCACGATGCATCGTGCCCCTGCTTTCTACCCAAGGAGGAGGGAACGTGTCTAAGATAATTGCCGCAGCCGCTATTCGCGGCGGCCACAAGATCATGGAGCGGGCCGAGAAGAAGTATCAGGAGGCCTTGGAAAAATGGGGACCCGACCAGGAGGTGGGATTTCCCAACACCGGTTATTACCTGCCGGTCATTTACGGGATTCTGGGAATTCCGGTCAAGACCCTGGGGGACATGAAACCGGTCCTGGATCGATGCCGGGCCCTGATCCCCCCGTTGGTGAAGGAGAAGACCTGGCTACCCTACTTGGCCCCAGCCCTGGACGCGGGGATGGCTACCTTCTTTGCCGAGGAGATCATCGAAGCCATCCGCTATCTGGAAGACCCGAACTATTATGTGCGGGGGGAAGACCCCACGGCCGACAACCTCTGGCTCGGTGCGGCCGACGACATCATTCTGCGAAAACGGGGAATCGAATTCGTGGACGGCACGGCCCCTGGTTTTGCCGCCATTCTGGGGGCGGCCCCGTCCAAGGAGATTGCCGCCAAAATCGCCCAGGAACTGCAGGAGAAGAACCTCTACGTGTTCATGTCTGCCGAGCACGACGGGAAGAGGTTTGCGGAACAGCTGGTGGCGGCCGGAGTGCAGATCGGCTGGCCCACCCGCCTCGTCTCCTTCGGCCCGGACTACACGGCCACCGTTTTTGCCATGGGCTTTGCCACCCGGGCGGCCATGTCCTTCGGCGGCATCGCCCCGGGGGATTACCGCAAGATACTCATTTACAACAAAGATCGGGTCTTCGCTTTTGCCTTGCCCCTGGGGTTCGTCACCGACGAATGGTACGCCAATGCCGCGGGGGCCATCAACTGGGGATTCCCGGTCATCGCCGACACCCCCATTCCCCAGGTGCTTCCCACCGGGATCTGTACCTATGAGCACGTGGTTTCCAACATCCCCCACGACCAGATCGTGCAGAAGGCGGTGGAGGTGCGGGGCCTGAAAGTCACCGTGGCCAAAGTCCCGGTTCCCGTGGCCTACGGACCGGCCTTCGAGGGCGAACGGATTCGGGGAGAGGATATTTTCCTGGAAATGGGGGGAGGCCGGAGCATTGCCTG
Organism: Syntrophaceae bacterium; assembly: GCA_013388675.1. Lineage (GTDB taxonomy): Bacteria > Desulfobacterota > SM23-61 > SM23-61 > SM23-61 > SM23-61. The sequence goes on from JACAEW010000135.1 coordinate 41,572, forward strand.
CGAGTGGACCACCACCCGGGACATGAACGAAGTGGAAGATGGAAAAGTGGAGGTCATCGGCCCCGACATCAAGGACCTCACCCCCCCGGCCAAACTTCCCCTGGCCATTGTGGCCGAGGTGGCCGGCCGGCAGATGCAAGAGGACTTTGAGCCCATCCTGGAGCGGCAGATCCACCATCTGATCAACTATGCCCAAGGCGTCATGCATATCGGGCAGAGGGATATTGCCTGGGTCCGGGTGGGGAAAGCCGCGGTGGAGAAGGGCTTCACCCTGCGCCACCTGGGGGACATCCTGCATGCCAAGTACCACCAGGATTTCGGGACCATCTTTGACAAGGTGCAGGTGAAGATCTATACCGATGAGAATAAGGTTAAGGAAGTGCTGGAACAAGCCCGGGCGGCCTACCGCAAGCGGGACGCGCGCATCGAGGGGATGACCGACGAGACGGAACAGACCTTCTATTCCTGCACCCTCTGCCAATCCTTCGCCCCCACCCATGTCTGCGTCATCACCCCGGAACGGACCGGGTTGTGCGGGGCCTATAACTGGCTGGACGGGAAGGCCTCCTTCGAGATCAATCCCACCGGGCCCAACCAGCCCATCATCAAGGGAGAGGCTATCGATCCCGTACTGGGGCAATGGAAAGGGGTCAACGAATTCGTCTTTAAAGCCTCCCGGCAGAAGCTGGAAAAGTATAACGCCTACAGCATCATGGTGGACCCGATGACTTCCTGCGGCTGCTTCGAGTGCATCGCCGCAGTGCTGCCCATGTGCAACGGAATCATGACCGTGAACCGGGATTACACCGGGATGACCCCCTGCGGGATGAAGTTCACCACGCTGGCCGGATCGGTGGGCGGCGGTTCGGTCACCCCAGGCTTCGTCGGCCACAGCAAGCATTACATCTGCAGCAAGAAGTTCATCATGGCCGAGGGGGGGATCAAGCGCCTGGTTTGGATGCCCAAGATGCTGAAGGAAGAGATCATGGAGCGGTTGAAAAAGGTCTCTGCGGAGATGGGAATCCCCAATTTCCCGGAGATGATCGCCGATGAGACCGTCGGGACCACGGAAGACGAAATCCTGCCCTTCCTCACCGAAAAGGGTCACCCGGCGCTGACCATGCCGTCGCTGTTCTAACGGTAACCTTTGTTGAAAATCCCGTAGGGGCGGTTCGCGAACCGCCCCTATGGGCGCCGAAAAAACGCATATCACCGTGTTTATGTCCGCCTGCGCAAAGGAACGCTTCACCTTGTTATCAATTACCATCTTCATC